>DAOUCZ010000074.1:0-61284 GCA_034431675.1 Anaerolineae bacterium
GCAGCGGCGTATTCGGCATCTAAAGCGGCGCTCAACCAGATGGCTCGGGTGGCGGCGCTGGAATGGGGTGCAGACAACATCCGCGTCAACACGGTTCATCCCAATCAGGTTTTTGATACGGGTTTGTGGACAGAAGAGATTATCGCGGCGCGTGCCAAACACTATGGCTTGTCGGTGCAGGATTATAAGACCAGTAATGTGCTCAAGGCTGAAGTATCAAGCAAAGATGTTGCGGCGGCGGTTGCTGCATTGATGAGTGATACTTTCCGCGTGACGACCGGTGCTCAGATACCGGTGGACGGCGGTAACGATCGTGTGATATAGCTGGTGGAGTTTTTGCCTTATGCCATGTGATGGGCTATGCTATGTGAAGTTTGTCCATAAAACCTTGTGCTATTCGTCACTGGCAAGGTTGATGGGCAAGCTGCCTTTAGGTTTATACCAGATATTTCATGGAGGTCTCTATGCGTAAATGGGTGTTTGCGCTCGTCCTATCGCTCCTTTTGGTAATGAGCATGGGAGTTTCGGCGCAAAATCAGGTTACATTGCGAATTACATGGTATGACGATGGCAATGAGGGGGCGGTTTTGCGCAGCCTGCTCGACCAATTTGAGGCGAACAACCCAGACATCAAGGTAGAGCTGGACACGGTGGCTTATAACGTCATTCTGGAGCAAATCCCGCAGCAGGTGCAGGCAGGGGAAGCCCCTGATTTGCTGCGCCTGACCAACTTCCTTGGGCTGCGTGGTTATTATCTGGATGTGCGCCCGTATCTGGCGGATGCTGTCGCCTATGAGTCATACTTCCCCGCTGGTGTACTCAATGCCTTCCGCCTTGAGGGTGAAGATGGCTTGTTTGGGATGCCGCTCCAGACCACGGTCAGCGGTTTGTATGCCAATGCCACCTTGTTCGAGCAGGCTGGCATTGAGATGCCGACTGTAGAGGATGGCTGGGATGTGTGGATTGAGGCGGCAACCGCTGTGGCTGCCGAGACCGAGACCCCCTACGCTATCGCTTTTGACCGTGCTGGTCACCGTTTTGCCGGCCCAGCCATCAGCGAAGGCGCGGAATTTGTGAACGAAGATGGCAGCATGACCATTGATCAGCCCGGCTTCCGCGTGATGGCCGAGCGCCTGAAGTCGTGGCACGAGGCCGGTATCATCCCTGTTGAGGTGTGGTTGGGGGCTGGTGGCAGCTATGCGCCAGCTGCTGACTATTTCATCAATGGTCAGGCCGTGCTGTACATGGCCGGTTCTTGGCAGATTAACAACTTTGCCAACAACATCGGCGATAACTTTGACTGGGTGGCCGTGGGCAATCCTCAGGGTGAAGTGGCTGCGTCGGGTATGCCGGGCGGCGCGGCGCTGCTGGCGATGGCGGCGACTAAACATCCTGCCGAGGTCGCGCGTTTGCTAGAGTTCCTCGCCACGCCCGAAATTTATGCGCAGTTCACCGCCGAGACGCTGTTCTTGCCCGGTCACCTTGCCCTGCCGGACTTTGAATATGCCACCGAAAATGAAGATGCCCGCGCAGCGCTCGAGGTGTTTGCCGCCGAAGTGCCCAAGATTGCTGATGCGGCCTATGCGCTGAACTTCCATCCCAAGTTCTTCGATGCCTTCAACATCCCCACTCGTGAGCGTCTGACGCAGTTCCTCGCTGGCGAGCTGACGCTGGATGAGGCCATCGAGCGCATCCAGCAGGATGCCGATACCGCCATCGGCGGATAATCTACCGCTTGTTTCGCATCAGAACCACCCCGATATGTCCGTCGCCGTTGTATCGGGGTGGTTGACGGCCCGTGTTGGTCGCGCCTCACGGGCCGTGTATTTTTGTCGCATAACTCGCAGCTATAGAGGTGTTCTGCCATGGCTTCCAGACAGCGCCTTAAAATTCACCACACCCCGTTCGAGATTGTCTATAACGCCGTGGTCGATGCGCTGGACTTTGTTTTGCGTCCGCTTCAACGACGCATTGGTCAGCGCAATATGGCGTATGTGTTTGTGCTGCCAAACGTCGCAATTTTTGTGGTGTTTGTGCTGTTCCCGATGTTGATGAACTTTTATTATGCCTTTACCGGCGGGTCGAATATCTTCCCGGATCAACGCCCGTTCGTGGGGTTACAGAATTTCGAGACCATCTTTAGCTGCACTGATTACACCAATCCCAATACCTGTCGTGAGGACTTGTTCTGGAAGGCGGCGTTTAACACCTTTGGGTTTGTGGTGCTGCAAGTGGGCGCGATGGTGGTGGCTTCGCTGGTGACGGCATTGGCACTCAACCGAAAAATTCGCGCACGCGGGTTTTTTCGCAGTGTGTTCTTCTATCCTGTGCTGCTGTCACCGGTGGTGATTGCGTTGATTTGGCGCTGGATATTGCAAAACGATGGCCTGCTCAATGGCATCTTGATTGGCCTAGGGGGGGAGCGCGTGCCCTTTTTGACCAATCCAGACTGGGCGCGTTTTTGGGTCATCTTCATCAGTGTGTGGTCGCAGATGGGGTTTTATACCCTGATTCTGTTGGCTGGTTTGCAAAGCATTCCGCACGAGCTGTACGAGGCGGGCCAGATTGATGGGGCTAATCCACTGCAATCGTTTCGCAGCATCACCTTACCACTGTTGATGCCGACGATGTTGGTGGTGCTGGTGCTGTCACTGATTCGCGCGGTGCAAGTGTTCGATCAGGTCTATGCCTTCACCAACGGTGGGCCGGGGACGGCCACGACCTATATGATCCAGTATGTCTATCTGACGGCGTTTGCCGGACGCGGCAATCAGTATGGTCTAGCGGCGGCGGCCTCGGTGATTTTGGCGGTGGTTTTGCTGATTTTTACGCTGCTGCAACTGCGCATGGGGCGGCAGTCGGAACTGTCGGTGTAACGGAGGGCGTATGGCAACGGCAATTCGATCCTTTTTTACACGCACACGCGGGGTGGGCCGCCCCGATATGATGGACGTGCTGACCTATGGTTACCTGATTCTGGGCACATTGATTATGTTTGGCCCTGTATTATGGTTGGTGATGTCGTCATTCAAAGACATTGGTGAGCTGACGCGCTTTCCGCCGCGCTTTTTGCCTTACAAACAGCAGACGACGTTGGTAGACGGGTATAGTGACCCGCTGCCGGTTTTTAATGTCACAATGGCGGATGGCAGTGTGCAGACGCTGGCGCGCGTGCGCCGTGTCGGCATTGAGGGGCAGATGGTCGATCCGGCCAACCCCGAGGAGATTATCCGCGCCAATATCCGCGATATGACACCGGTCGAGTCGGTGTATTTTAGCTTTGAGAACTATGTGCGTGGGGTAGAGCGGTTCAACTTTCCGCGTTATTTCTGGAATACACTGGTGGTGACCGTGGTGGCCACATTCCTCACACTGTTGGTGAACAGCATGGCGGCGTTTGCGCTGAGCAAGTACAAATTCCCCGGCTCGGACACCATCTTTTTTGTGATGATTGCCACCCTGCTTGTGCCGCTTTCGGTGATTTTGGTGCCGCTGCTGCTGGTGATTACTGAGATCGGGTGGTTTAACAATCTGCTGGGCTTGATTGTCCCGACGATTGCTACACCAACAGGTGTGTTCTTGCTGCGTCAGTACATGCTAACCATCCCTGACGAGCTGCTGGAATCGGCGCGCCTTGATGGTGCTAGCGAGTGGCGCATCTATTTGCAGGTGATTTTGCCGCTGGCACGCCCAGCGCTAGCGGTGCTGGCCATCTTCAGCGTGATGTGGCGCTGGAACGACTTTTTGTGGCCGCTGGTTGTGCTGCAAAAGAGCGAGTTCTTTACGCTGCAAGTCGGCCTCAATTCGTTCCGCGGGGAACTGCAAACACAGTGGGATTTGGTGTTGGCGATGACGGTTTTGACCGCACTGCCGGTCACGATCGTGTTTGCCTTTTTGCAAAAATATATCACCACTGGCATTGCCACTACCGGCATGAAATAGCCGTTTATCGGTAGGTTAGGCGGGCGGTATAATGCAAGGAGAGGCGCAAGTGGGCGTCTCTCCTTTTGGGCTATGTTTGATTGGAGTATCCCTGACCGTGAACGATACCACCCGTATTGCCCTTGTTCAAACGCGCTGGCTGGGCAGCCGCGCAGCGATGATGGAAGAGTATGCCGAGCTAATCGGTCAGGCTGTCAATGGTGGAGCGCAGGTGGTTTGCCTGCCAGAGCTGACGCTTAGCCCATATTTCCCCAGTGCACCCGATGTGTCGGGGTTTGATTGGGCCGAGCCGCTGAATGACGGTGACTCGGCGCGTTTTTTTAGCGCGCAGGCGGCACGGCACGCGATCACCCTGATTGGCAGCCTGTTTGAGAAGGCCGATGATGGGGTGTATCGCAACACGGCGGTGATTTATGGGCCGGATGGCGTGCGCCTTGGCTATACGCGCAAGGTGCATATCCCCAGTGGGGTTGGCTATCACGAGACCGATTTTTTTGTGGGGGCGTCCGAGTTTCCGGTGCATCAGGTCGCAGGGTGGCCCACTGGTGTCCCGACCTGTTATGACCAGTGGTTTCCTGAATTGGCACGCGTTTATGCCCTGAACGGGGCAGAATTCATCTTTTATCCCACCTGCATCGGCAGTGAGCCGACCGCGCCAGACTTTGACAGCCAAGAGGCTTGGCGAACGGTGATGCGCGGCCATGCCATCGCCAACGGGGTATATGTGGCGGCGGCCAACCGCATTGGCACCGAGAATGGTGTGACGATGTATGGCGGCAGCTTTGTGTGTGCGCCGACGGGCGAGATTTTGGCGCAGGCGGGCCGCGACACGCGTGAGGTGATTTATGCCACGCTGGATAAAGGGGTTCTTGCGCATTGGCGCGGCTTATTCCCGCTGCTCACCCAGCGCAAGCCAGACGTGTATGGCCGGCTCGTCGAGCCGAATCCGCAGGCACTGCCAGATCGGTTTAAGCCGGCACTGGGCGATTCGTAAGCCATGGGTGTGTTGACGACGCCGCAGCGTGATGGGTTCTGGATGCCGGCGGAGTGGGAGGCACATGCCGGATGCTGGATGATTTGGCCAGAGCGCCCAGATAACTGGCGTGATGGCGCAGTACATGCACAGCGCGCTTTTGCGCAGGTGGCACAGGCTATTGCCCGATTCGAGCCGGTGACGATGGTGGTTAGCGCTGCTCAGGCGGCAAAGGCCGCACAAGTATGCGGCCCACAGGTACGCCTGCTGACTGCCCCTAGCGATGACGCGTGGATGCGCGATGTTGGCCCAACTTTTGTGGTCAATGGGGCGGGGGAAGTGCGCGGCGTGGACTGGGTTTTTAATGCGTGGGGCGGTCTGGATGGCGGGCTGTATGCCCCGTGGGACAATGACGATGCCCTCGCAGCGCAGGTGTGCACTTGGGCCGGTGTTGCACGCTATCGGGCTGACTTTGTGCTAGAGGGCGGCGCCATCCATGTGGATGGGCAGGGGACATGCCTGACCACCCGTCAGTGCTTGCTGAACCCCAATCGCAATCCCAACACAACCGTATCAGAGATGGAGGAACGCCTGCGTGATTATCTGGGGGTGAGCAAGGTCATCTGGCTGGATGAAGGGGTGTATCTGGATGAAACCGATGGACATATCGATAATCTGGCTTGTTTTGTACGCCCGGGGGAAGTGCTGCTGACATGGACGGATGACCCGTCTGATCCACAGTATCGTATCAGCAGATCAGCTTATGCGGCACTGGCCGATGCAGTGGATGCGCAAGGACGACGCTTGACTGTTCATACCATTCATCAGCCCGGCCCACTGACCATCACCGCTGACGAGGCCGCTGGCATCCAAGCTGTTGTCGGCACGCATCCACGCCCTGCGGGTGCTCGGATGGCGGCGTCGTATGTCAATTTCTATCTGGCCAACGGGGCGGTGATTGTGCCGCTGTTTGCCGACCCTTATGATGAGCCGGCGCTTAATACGCTGCGGCGGTTATTCCCTGACCGGCAGGTGGTTGGCCTGCCGGTCGGTCGGGAGATTTTGCTGGGTGGGGGCAACATCCACTGCATCACGCAGCAGCAGCCCGCCGGTTGAGGTGTTATTGGCAAAGCACCGGGCAGGCGGTATAGCGGTCAGCGTCGATGAGCAAGCCGCCTTCAGCGCGTACCACGCGTACCGACTGTGTCAATTCACCCGTGCCATAGTCGGCGGGGCGATAGACCCCTTGAACACCGGTGTAGACTGCGGTCTCGCGCAGCCAACGGGCAACCAGTGCCGGCTGAGGGCCAACCGCCTCGACGGCACGGCGCAGCAGGTGCACACTGTCGTAGTACGAGGCGGCGAGGTCGGAGGGCTGCTCGGCGTATAGGTCGGTATAGGCGGCGCTGAAGGTTTTGCTGGCCCAGTCGCCGGCAGCGGTTGACCATGGGGTAACGCCATACAGGCTGATGCCGTCGGGGACGGTTAGGGCGGCGGCAAGGTCATCATTCAGGTAGCCGTAGAACACAACGCCCTGCCACTGCTGACCAGCCAACCCATCAAGCAAGCTCTGAACGCCGGCAGGGGTTGTCCATGCAAACACCGCTTCGATGTTTTGTGCGGCGATTTGTGCGGCCAATGCACTCAAGTCGGTTTGATCAGGGGTGTGCTCGAGGCTGAGGACGGTCTCACCATCATCTGCTGAGCGCACCGCATCTTTAAGCGCACGGGCCGCGTTCAGGCCATAGTCTGCGCGGGCGGCAACCGTGGCAAACTGGGTCAGTTCCAGCGTGTTGACAGCGTAGGTGACGGCGGCGCGCGCCTGTGTAAGGTCATTGGCGCGGGTTTGCAGCAGGGCGCGGGCAGTGGCCAGTGTGGGAGAGGTCAGGCCGGTGGCGCTGACCAGATAGGGGATGCCGGCGGCATCTGCTGCGAAGGGCGCGGGCAGTACCCACCCGTTGAGGTCACCACCGAGCACGGCATTTGCGCCGTCTTGCACCGCCTGCCCAAAGGCCGCAACCGCCTCTGCGGGGGTGCTGGCCTCATACGTGCGCAGGCGCAGCGAATAGCGTGTGTTCTGTGGGCCGATTAGGCCGCCGGCGTCGTTGATTTCGCGCACGGCCAGTTCTGCCGCCTGCTCGACACTGCGGCCTGTATCGCTGTCCGTATCGGCAATCAGTGCAAAGGTGTAGACCGCATCGCGCGTGACGGTGCGATTGGTGATGTCCGTGACGAAAAAGCCCGGGCAGGTGACACATGCTCCGCCGACATAGCGTGCGGCCTCGACGCTGCCGCTGCCATTAGACAGCTCAACGAGACGGACGCTGTCAGGTACGCCGCTAACATACTGCCCTTGCAGGCCGCTGTAATTGGCGCCGGTTAGGGCGGTGCGGGTTAGGGCTTCGGATTGGCGCAGGGCTTGGGCAGCGAGATAGACCGCATCGTAGAAGGCCGCTGCATCATCGCTGGGGGCTTCGTTCCAGCGCGCGGTATAGTCTTTCACAAAGGCGCGCGATGCGCGGTCATCGGCGCTGGCTGTCCAGATTGCCGGGGTATAGAGGCCGCTGGCCGAGGTCGGCGCGGTCATGGTGATGATGACCCCGTCCCAGCCGATTGCATCGAGTGCGTTGACCAACGCAGTGGCGGGGGTGCGCAGGGTATAGATGAAGATGGCCTGTGCCCCAGAGTCGCGGATGGAGCGCGCATCGCTGGCAAAATCTGTCTGATCGGCCTCGTGGGTGAGGCGGATGGCAAGGTTCGCAGACCCGATGGCGTTCACGAAAGCATCACTGCCAGATGCGGCGGCGGTGGTATCGGCATTGACCACGGCGATTTCGGTGAAGCCGCGCACAGCGGTCAGATAATTGGCCGAGGCCAGAATCTGACTGCGCAGGCTGGGGGCGATTTTGAGGGCTGTGGTGGTGGGGGCGGTATCGTCATTGGCAAAGTACAGCACCGATACGTTGCGGGCCGCGCCAATCACCGCATCGCGAAAGCTGGCGGACAGCGGCGCGATGAGCAGGTCTGCACCGTCATCGAGGGCTTTGCGGGTAGCATCAGCGGCATCATCGGCGCTGCTGGCGGTATAGCGCAGCACCTCCAATGTATAACGTGTGCCATCATTGGCTTCAATCCCGTCGGATGAGTCGGCGATTTGTTCGGCAGCCAGCACTGCCGCCTGATAGGCAAGGCGGTCACGGTTGGCATCATCGCCCACGGTTGAGACGATTACCGCAATTTGGCGGCTTTCGGTATCTTGGGCCAATACCACGGTGGGTACACCGAGGACGATGAAAATCAGTAGGGTCGTCAGAAATGCACGATTCACGGGGAGACTGCTCCGGTGTGAGTTATTCATAGCGCAGGGCCTCGATGGGCTGGAGTTTTGCGGCGCGGCGTGCGGGCCATACGCCGAAGAACACCCCGACCATGACCGAGAAGCCAAGGCCGAGTGCGATGGACTCGACGGTGATGTTGGCGCTGAGTAAGCCTGTCGCATTGACGAGCTGTGCGAGGCCGACCCCCAGCAAAACACCCAGTACACCGCCGATAGAGCTGAGCACGATGGTTTCGATCAGGAACTGCTGTAGGATATGCGACGGGCGTGCGCCAAGCGCTTTGCGCAGGCCGATTTCGCGCGTGCGTTCGGTGACCGAGACGAGGCTGATGTTCATAATGCCGATGCCGCCCACCAGCAGAGATACGCCGGCGATAGCCCCCAACAGCACGGTCAGCACGCTGGTGACGGTTGAGGCGGCATCCAGCAGCTGCTGTTGGTCGAACAAGATGAAGTCATTTTCGTCTTCCACGCGCAGGTTATGCCGGCGGCGCAGCAGGCGCTCGATTTGGTCTTGGGCAGGTTCGATGTCTTCTGATCTGCCAACAGATACGATGATGCTGGACAGAGGCCTGCGCGAGCTTGCAACCACGCGCGCCTCGAACAAGCTGCCATAGCTGGTGGTGAGCGGTACATAAATCTGGAAATTGGGGTCTGCGCCAAAGCCGGCATCGCGTTTTTGCATCACGCCGATAATCAGCACGCGCTGCCCATTGACGCGGATGGAGCGCCCGACCGGATTGAGCGTCCCAAACAGTTCTTCGGTGATGCCTGTACCAATCACCGCCACCCGCGCCGCCGAGTCATATTCTGACTGATCATAGGCGCGCCCAATCTCCACCGTCAGGTTGTTGGCGGCGAAGTAATCGGGGGTAGCGCCAACCACCCGCCCCTGAACCGAGCCGTTCTCGTTTTTCATCTGTGCGCCGGCGATGTACTGCGGCACAACATAAGTCAGGCCATCCACTGTGCTGCGGATGGCATCGGCATCCTCTAGCGACAAGTTGCTGCTTGAGGGGGAGTTCTGGATAAACACGAGGTTGGTGCCGATGGCGTTGATTTGCTCGGTGATGGCGCTTTGTGCCCCCTGACCGACCGACAGCAGTGAGACCACAGCCATCACGCCGATGATGATGCCCAGCATCGTTAGGGCAGAGCGCAGCTTGTTGGCGCGCAGCGCATCAAATGCCACACCGACGTTCTGTCCGAGGCTGACAGACGCCGAGCCGCGTGCTTCCAGCTCGCTGCGGTTGGCAGGTGCGGGGAGCAGTTCGCGCAGGATGAGCGCGAGGCTGATGCCCAGCGCCACCCAGAAAAGCGGCGACAGATAGTCGGTGAAGCGTACAACGCGTATATAGCTGTTTTGGCCGCCCAGCGCATGGACAAAGTACATACCGACCATCAGGCCGCCGATGCGGATGACCCAGTCGAGGGTGCTGGCCCATGTGGGGCGAAATAGGGCCGCAGCTGCTGCTAGCGCGATGATTGCCCCGCCGATGCTGACCATCCAAGGCATGACCTGTGCGTTATTGGTGGTTAGACCCACAAAAGTGGCGCTGAGTACGCGCTGTTGTAGGCTGCTCAGGCGGACATTGACCAGCATCGAGAGATCGGTATTGAGGGCCGTGCGCGCTTCTTCCAACGTAAAATCGTCGGGCAGAGTGACTCCGGTGACGATTTTGACGGTGTCGCGGGCTACGGCATGACCATCCACCCATGTGGGGGCAGACAGGCCAAGGATGATGAGAACCACCCCGATGATAAGCGCCGTGATGAAGCGCAGGCTGGCGGCACTGAACCACACGCGCGGGATGTCTAGGCTTTGCGGCGGCAGGGTGCGGGTGCTGGTCATGGGGTGGTCTCCTCGGTGCGTGGCGCGTGCACATTCAGCGAGTCGCTCTCGATCAGCCCGTCTTTGATGCGGATGACGCGGTCGCAGCGCTCAGCCACTTCGGGGGCGTGAGTGACGATGACCAGCGTGATGCCGTTCTCGCGGTTGAGCTTTTGGAACAGGCGCAGCACTTCTTCGCCGGTGCGGCTGTCAAGGTTGCCGGTTGGCTCATCTGCAAGGATCATGGCAGGGGTGTTCACCAAAGCGCGGGCGATGGCTACGCGCTGCTGCTGACCACCAGACAACTCGGTGGGTTTATGGTGGGTTCGATCGCCCAGTTCTACCAGTTCGAGCGCCTTTTGGGCGCGTTCTTTGCGCTGCTTGGCCGATGCCCCTGCATACACTAATGGTAGGGCGACATTCTCGAGCGCTGAAGCGCGTGGCAGCAAATTGAACTTTTGGAAGACGAAACCGATGCGCCAGTTGCGGATGGTAGCGAGTTCATTATCGCTGAGTTCCGAGACTTCCTGTCCATCCAGCTTATAACTGCCGCTGGTGGGGAGGTCTAGCGCGCCGAGGATCGCCATCAGGGTGCTCTTGCCGCTGCCGGATGGGCCAGTGATGGCGACCATCTCGCCCTCGCGGATGGTCAGCGACACCCCGCGCAGCGCGTGGACAGTGGTTTCACCCATCTGATAGGACTTGGAGAGGTCTTTGGCTTCGATGACGATTTTGCCGGCCATAGTTAGCGGAACCCACCCGGAACAAAGATGCTGGCGCGCGGTAGGCCAACCAGCACCACGTCGTTTTCAGAGAGGCTGCCCTCGGCCACCGGCACGATTACTGTGAGTTCGCCGACCGATTGACCAGACACCACCGCGACCTGAATCGGATCGCCCTCCGTTTGGCGGACAAGGACATATTCGGTGGCATCACTGCGCTGGATGGCGCGAGTGGGGACAACCAATGCGCCGCTGAGCTGGCCCACCTTAATATCGACATCGCCGCCCATGCCCACACGCAGCACCTCGGGGACATCCCCCCTAAAGTCGATACGGATGGTATAGGTTGTGACACCTTGGACAACGCGGCCAACGGGCGAAATGCGCGAGACGATGCCGCTGAGTGGGCCGCTGTCGATGGCGTCGAGCAGGACGGTGGCCTCAACACCGACGCGCAGACGAGTAACGTCTAGCTCATCGACATCGGCATTCACGTGCAGCGGGATGAGGTCTGTCAGGGTGATGACCGGCGACCCCGCGCCGACGGTTTGGCCAATGCGAAGATTGACATCGGTCACGACGCCGTCGAATGGGGCGGTGACAGTGGCATTGGCAAGGTTGCGACGGGCTTGTTCAAGGCTGATTTCAGCCTGACGCACTTGCGCACGGCTGATGGTGAGTTCTAAGTCACTTGGGCCGTCCAACAGGTTATCGAGGGCCGCTTGTGCTTGTGCAACGCCGGCCTCGGCAGCTGCAACCTGACCGGTGTCTTGGGCGTTGTTACCAGCAATGCGGCATTGGGCCTCGGCTTGATTGAAGGCCCGTTGTGCGTTATCACGCGCCTGTGCGGCAGGGTGATTGCTGTTTGGGCTGAAGGTCGGGTCGGCGTTTAGCCCATCACGCACATAACGATCATAGGCGGTTTGAGCGTCATTGAGGGCGTTACGGGCGGTCTCGATACCCATGCAGGTAATCATCTGCTGGTCAGGGGCATTGAGGCGGTTATTGCGCGCGGCGGTGAGCTGGGCCTGTGCGTTGGCCAGCGCGGCTTCGGCCTGTGCAATCTGGGCAGCGGTGGGGGGCTGA
The DNA here is from genome assembly GCA_034431675.1 of Anaerolineae bacterium. Lineage (GTDB taxonomy): Bacteria > Chloroflexota > Anaerolineae > Aggregatilineales > Phototrophicaceae > Flexicrinis. Next base: position 11,892 of record DAOUCZ010000074.1, read on the forward strand.
ATCAGCCGATCATAATTGGCCTGCGCGATGGTGAGCGCTTGCTCGGCATTTTGCACCTGAAGCTCGAGGGTTGTTGAGTCTAAGCGGGCCAGCGCTTGCCCGGCGACAACCTCATCACCGGCCTCTACCAGCACTTCTTGAACCGTACCGCTGATGCCAAACCCGAGCGTGGCGATTTTGTCGGCTGCGACGGTGCCGGTGGTATTTACCATTAGATCGACGTCGATACGCTGGATGCGCGCGGTTTCTTGGCCACTCCCATTATTGGCTTGTTCACCAAGGACTGGTGCGCTGATGGCGGCTATGACCAGCACAATGGCTAAGACAAAGAACAGGACGATGAAAATTCTCCGCATGGGGCTTCCTTACAGGTGTGCGTGCAGGGCAGGCGAGTGAGACTGATATGGATACGAGACTTCGGTATTGAGGTTGTACTGTAGTGGGTGAACAGATATTCAACCTGTTTAGAATATCACAATCATGCCGAAAGACGAGTAAATATTCTGTAAAAACGCCTAAATTCTCACCGAACAATCAGGCTGGTTGGATGGTCTTATTTGGTGCGGTTTGGCGGGACTATACTGCTGTATGTGAACGTTTACCTTGCCTTCATGGTTTTCACATTTACCCCTCAATCAGCTGTTGATGAAAGACCAACCCTTATGAATCTCGGCCTATCACTTCCCCGTGGGCTGAAGGCGGTGCGTGCCGCCGAGGCCTCCTCTTCGCCTGTATTGCAGGCCTTCATCTATGCCGTGACATATGCTGCGCGTGGGTTTTATGCGCCGTTTATCGCGCTGTATTTGTTGTCTGTGGGTTTTACGCCGACCGAGCTTGGCTTGCTGACCGGTGCAAGCGCGTTGGTGCGGTTGGTGTTTACGCCGTGGATGAATTCGCTGGCAGATGCACGTGGAGCACACCGCACATTGCTGGGCGGTATGGTGGGGGTGACGGGCGCATCGACATTGGGGGTGTTGGGCCTGTTATTTAAGCCGTGGCAGGCTGCGATGTTCCTTGCGCGGGATATGACGGACGTGCCGAGTGCGGCGCTGATGGCGCAGCTCTCCATCACTGGCTATAAGGAACGCGGGCAGGGGATGTATGGCAAGCTGCGCGCGATGGGGTCATTGGGGTGGGGCATTGCGACGGTTACGGCGGGATGGTTTATCGCGCTGGGTGGTTATGCCCTGCTGATGGTGCTTTCGGGGGTTCTGAACCTGTTGGTGCTGCCGCTGCTGAAGGTGTTCCCTGCTCGGATGGTCGAGAAGGCTGAGCGTGTCGAAAAGCCGCCGCGCCGCCACAAAGCGTTCTGGCTGTTGATGGCAGCTAACCTGTTTTTCTATATGGGTATGAATGCCATGATTGTGTTTGGGTGGGCCTATTTTAAGGACTATCTGGGTGCAGATGATGCGATGATTGGGGTGATTGCGGCACTTTTGGGGCTGTCTGAAATCCCGTGGATGATGGTGATGCACCGCATCTATAAGCGGCTGCCTGTGCGTAATGCGCTGTGGTTGGGGATTGCAGGGCAGGCGATGTTTTTCCTTTCGCTGTCGCTGCTGACCGACTCGGGTGTGCTGCTGGTGCTGGGCGCTTTGCGTGGTGCGTTTTATGCCTTCCAGAACATCTCGCTTACGTTGATGGTTAATCAAATCAGCCATCCGATTAACGTGGCGACCAATCAGGCCATCACATGGGTGACCGTGCCGGGGCTTGCTGCGGTGGTGATGGGGCCAATTAGCGGTTGGTTGTATGACCATGGCATGGCGCGCCCGCTGTTTGCGTTGTCGGCGGGGTTGGCGCTGCTGGGTTCGTTACTGCTCACGATCGGGCGGGACTGGTTTCGTCAGGCTGAGGAGCGTCGCCGTCGGATTGAAGCGGGCGAGCAGGTGGAGTAACCCTGATGGCGATTTTGTCTCGCTTGCCTGCCTTTAATCGACAGTCGGGTTTGATTTTGCTGCACAACACCCTTTTCTGTTTTGCGGTTTTTGGCGTGGTGGATGTGCTGCTCAACTTCTATTTTGTCAGCCTTGGCTATGAAGCGGAGGCGATAGGTCTGCTGCAATCTCTGCCTCGGTTGGGCGGTGTGTTTGCTGGCATCCCGTTTGCGCTGCTGTCCAGCAGGCTTAGCATTCGGCGGGCGCTGGTTTGGTCGGCGGTGCTGATGACTGTGGCGCAGGGGTTGATGATCGTTTACCCGTCACTGGCGGTGATTGTGATAAGTCGTGCATTGTTTGGGTTTTTCTTCGGTGTCAATCAGATTGCGATGACACCGGCGGTGTCAGACAGCGCCGGGCCTACGCATCAAACGCATGTTTTTGCTTATCTCAGCGTCACAACCAACGTGTCCTCGTCTATTGGGAGCTTGGTGGGTGGGTATCTGCCGCTGTGGCTGGTGATGCTGCTGCCGGGTTGGGTGATGCCAGATGCCGGTGTGGCGCCGGAGCAGTCTGCGTGGGCCTATGGGATGGCACTGCTGATTGCCACAGTGCTTACGGCGCTGTGTGTGCTGCCGCTGCTTGGCACGCGCGAGGTGATTTCTGCTGCTGCGGGCGAATCTTCTGACGGCCAGATGGTGCGTGTGCCATGGGCTAGACTGGTGATGTTGTCTCTGCCGATGTTTTTCTTTGGGTTGACAGGCGGGTTGACTTTTCCGTTTTATAACTTGTTCTTCCGCACGGTTTACGATGCGCCAGATGCCACGGTAGGGATGGTGTTGAGCGCTGGCTATTTGATGATGGGGGTGACGCCCCTGATTGCGCCATGGGTTGAGCAGCGGATTGGGCGTGTTGCGGCGCTGATGCTGGCGCTAACAGCAGCAGCAGCGGCATTTTGGGGGCTTAGCCTTGCCCCTACCCTAGGATTGGCATTTGTGTTTTTTGCGTTGGCGGTGTGTCTGCGCAACATGACACAGGTGATTTTTCCGCCGATGTTGATGGGGAGCGTACCGGCCCGTCTGCAAGGTGCAGCGTCTTCTGCGGGTTTTTTGGCGTGGAATGTCGGGTGGTTTGTCTCGACTGCGCTGGGGGGTGTGCTTCAGCAGCGCTTTGGCTATGACCTGATGATGCAGGTGGTGGCTGTGGGGGTGCTGATGTGTGGCGCGACGGTGTGGTGGGCTTATGGCAGGGTGCGCACTGCTGCCCCACAGGTGATTAAGGCCTGACATGTAAACACCCCCGTATCGACTGACCGGTACGGGGGTGTTTGTTCAGGATTGGGGGAGGGGGTTAGATCGCCTCGCCCCACTTGACTTCGAGGACTCCCGGGTGATTATCGTCCACGATGCGGACGCTGAACGGTTCGCCGGGGGCGCGGAAACGCTGGGCTAGACCCCATATAAACCCATAGATGGCATCAAGCGGGTTGGGGGTGTTGTGGTGTACAAGGTAGTGCTTGGGGCCAACTTCCTCGATGCGATAGCCCTCTTCTTCGGGGATGTTGCGCAGGTTGAGGTGATGGATGGCGTGCAGCGCGCCTAACACCTTGGGGATTGAGTCGATTTCGGGGGGCATAGCTGCTGTTTCGACCACTTTTTTGCCAAAGGCGACCAATGCGATATTACCGCCGGGCATTTCGCTGAGGTCGCGCAGCAGGTTCATCCATGATTGATGCGGATACCACTCTTCGTCTTTTATGTCAGCGAGACCATGCTTGGGCAGCAGCGGCTCAATGACTTCGGCCTCAAGATTTTCGGCAAAGGCTCTCACAACTTGTCCGATAACAATGGCCTCGGGTGTGCCGGCGACAAAAGGTTTTGCAACGTAACCCATGATCTTTGTTTTCTCCCCAGTTTTTCCATAGATGGCGGCCAGAAATCCTCTTTTAGTGTAATCACAGAATACGGCTCGAAAATAAAGAAACCCTTGTGATGCAAGAGTTTAACAAAGTTGTGGTGCGGCATCAGTAAGGGGGTGGCACGAGTCCACCCCCTTATATGTTTGGGTAGGTAATGACGGCCTGCTGGTTTTACTGCATCGGTGGCAGCGGCAGAGGGCTGTCCTGTTCGCCTTCGGCGCTGTCAGCTGCGCGCAGCGGTGCATTGACGCGGAAGCGTGCAGTGGCGCTCTTGCTGACCGATCCGGCAATCACACCGGTATTGCGCGCCTGCACAAACCAGTCGTAGCGCCCGTTGCTGAGCATGGCACGCCCGAACAGCGAGATTTCGGACAGGGTGCAGGTGGTGCCGTCACAGTCAAAGCCGCTGGTGACTCCGCTGGTCATCCATGGGGTCACCCAGAACTTGCCGGTCTTGACGTTGATGAGGCAGATGCGGTATTCGGTGGCGTTGCCCACCTCGTCCCATGTCAGCAGCGGGTTGTTGGTGGTCACGATGCTGCCACCGGTTGGGCTGAGGTTGGTGGCCTTGTCGGGGAAGGCGATGCGGAATGCACCGGCAAAGCTTGGCGTATTGCCATTGATATTGACCGCACGCACCACCCATGTATAAGCGCCGTTCTTCAGCGCAGTTGGCGGGGTGATTTGGCAGTCGGTGCCAGTGCAGACGATGGCCGGGTCGAACACCTGATTGTAGGCCGGCGTAGTGGTGTTGTTGCGGGTGACAACAAGGCGCAGGCCGGTCAGGTTTTGGCCGCTGGTGATGGTGAAGTTGAACATCGGTGAGGGGGTGTTGACGATGATGTTGCCCATCAGCTCATTCTTGTTGCCATTGAACATGTTAGGGTTATGCTGTGGGGTGAAGGTGCGTACCACAAAACAATACAACGTGCCGCTGTTTAGGCCGCTGACAGTGAAGCCACCGGCGGTTTTATCGGCAGTGGTGTGAACCCCACCAAAGCTGAATGGCCCAGTGCTGCCGGCGCGCACGCCCACTTCGTAATAGCCACCGTTGGCGGTATACAGGATGGGCGTCCATGTCAGCTCAACGCTGTTATCCCCAATCGCGCCGGTCGCCAGATCGCTCGGCGGGACGGTCTGGGTCTCGAGGGCGTTGAGGTTTGGCACTGTGCCGGTTAGGTTGTTATTGTCCATGTTCACCTGCGTGACGTGCCCGCTGTGGCAGGTGATGCCATACCATGTGCAGGGCGAGCCGCTCAGCCAGTTGGTTTTGACCGTCCAGTTTTCGCCACCGTTGTTGTTATACATCGTCACTAGCGCATTGCATTCGGCCTGCGGGATGCCGGTGCTGGTGGTATCAGCGCGGTTGGTTGGCCCGCTGCCGCCTAGGGTTGTCGCACTGACTTCACCGCGCGGGCTGAGGTCGGGCAGCGGCCCGACGAAGGTGGGACTACTCAGATATAGGTAATTGACGCCAGTGAGGTCGCCGATGGAGGCGGGGACAACGCCGTTGGCGTTGCCATCCAAATAAAAGTCAATAACAGTTCCGCTGTCGCAGACAATGCCAGACCAATCGCAGACGGTATCGTCATCGTCAGTGAGCCAGCCAGTGTTATCAAACCAATTTTCACCGTCCATGCTGGTATAAATATCGACGAGCGCGTTACACTCAGCCACAGACACATCAATGACGTTGGCACAATCAATGGCGTCTGCACGGGTTGGGGAGGCTGTTGCCATACCCGCGATGACCACTACGGCTATCAGCGGGAGTAGTGCAAGCTATCGGCCTACACGACTCAAGTGCATTTGAGACATATGTTTCCTCTTTCTTGAAGATGTTGATGAAGCGGTCTATGTGTTGGCAAGGAGAAAAAGATTAATGTGTTGTTATCCCATGGTACATTATTCACGGATGTTGTTGCATTTTGTAATTTAACAACATGTGAACAATTTTTAGTTGGTATGATTTAAGGGAGAAATTGGATATGGATCTGGGTTTATCAGGAAAGATGATGTTGGTTGCAGCCAGCAGCAAAGGGCTGGGCTATGGGATTGCGCGGGCTTTGGCTGGCGAGGGCGCGAAAGTGGCCCTGTGTGCCCGCAGCGCCGCTGAGGTTGAGGCGGCGGCGGCACGCATCCATGCCGAGACAGGCGTACAGACTCTGGCCACGGCGTGCGATGTCACAGATATTGCCGCACTGACCGCATGGGTAAACGATGCTGCTGCTTGGGGCGGTGGTCTTGATGGGGTGGTGGTGAACGGGGGCGGCCCGCCCACCATGCTGCTGAAGGATGCGACGGATGCGCAGTGGCAGGCGGCTTTTGATCAGATGCTGCTGACGGCAGTGCGGATGGTTCGGCTGAGTGTGCCGCATATGCGTGCCGGCGGCGCGATTCTGACAGTCACGTCATCGTCTGCGGTAGAGCCGATTGCGACGCTCGGGCTTTCGACGGTGATACGCGCTGGCATCTTTGCGATGGTCAAGGTGCTGGCCGAAGAGCTGGCCGGGCAGGGCATTCGCATCAACAATCTGATACCGGGCAGAATCCACACTGATCGGGTTGACCAATTGGATGGGCTGACGGCGGAGCGCAGCGGCAGCACCATTGCCGAGGTGCGCGCAAGCCACGAGGCGCGTATCCCGCTCAAGCGGTTGGGGACGATTGACGAATTTGGGGCGGCGGGGGCGTTTCTGCTGTCACCGGCGGCCAGCTATATCACCGGCGCATCACTGCGTGTGGACGGCGGGCTGATGCGTTCGGTGGACTTTTGAGGAGATATAAAACAGGGCACATTTTGGCGTGTGCCCTGTTGGCGTGTGATGCGCTGCCTGTCGATTTACAGGCCCCATTCTTCCTTAACTTGTTTGACCCATGCGGCAATGCGCGCAGGAGTCTTGTCTTGCTGGCCGTCCTCGTCGATGCCAAGGCCGACAAAGTGATCTTCGATGCGAGCCTTGCTTTCTTCGAATTCGTAGGTTTTGTTGGGCCAAAAGCCGTGGACATCAGCATTGGCCATCAGCACTTCATCGGCCAGCATCCCCATGGCGTCTAGAAAGTTGAACCCATAGCCGTTCTGGTCACCAAGGCCAAACAGCGCCACCTTTTTGCCGTTCATATCCATGCTGCGGAAGTTAGGGAAAAACACGTCCCAGTCGTCTTGCAGTTCACCGGTGTTCCACGTTGGGATACCCATGATGATGTAACCATATTTCATCATCAGGTCTGGGGTGGTAGAACCGATATTGTGCACGTCCACGATGCCGTTTTCGATTTTGTCGAACTCGGCTTTAATCTGGAACGAAACTGCCTCGGTTTTACCCGTGCTGCTGCCGTAGAAAAGCCCGATTTTGCCCATCTGTATTGACCCTCACAACGTCTATCCATTTTGACCTAGATTGTGACGCATTTCACCGCTGTTTGCAATTGGAGAGTCATGAATCTTGCGGCGCTGGGCGATCCGCCGTACCAGATTCGGCAGCAGGCCGCTTTGGGGGGCAAAAATCCAAGCCAGCAGCAGATAGATGAACATCATTACGACCATCGAAGCCGAGATAGAGACATTCCACGTGGTATAGCCCCCAAGGCCGACGATGCTGTCTAGCCAGACCAGCGCAGGTGATAGGGGTATGACGCCAAATAACTGCCCACGCGCAAGGTCATAACCAGTGTAGGCCGAAAGTGCGCCGATGCCCGCTGCAATCAGCAGCATCCGACTGAGGCGACGGGTGAGCAAAGAGGCGGCAGCCGGTGGGATGACAAAGAACGCTACCACCAAAATCGCGCCCACAGCATCGAACGCTCCGACCGCCGTCAGGCTGACCAGTCCCATCAACGCATAATGCAGCAGTCCCGGGCGAAACCCAAGCATTCGCGCCAGCGCGGCGTCGAAGGTGGCGAGTTTGAGTTCCTTATAAAATATCCCAACGAACAACAGGTTAATCAGGGTGATGATGCCCATCGAGACCAGCGCCTTGGGGATGAATAGCAGTGCAGGGCGTTGAGAGGTGAGGCCGGCGGCATAGGCTTGTGCTGCGGTATAGCTGCCACAGTTGGCACAGCGCTGCTCGAAGATGGCCTGAGGGCTGCGCGGGCTGAGGTTTTCGGCGGCGCAGTTGACACAGACGCGCTGTGTTTGTGCCTGTGGGTGCTCCGGCGTGATATGGACAGTATCGCAGTGTTCGGTGCATAGACTGTAGGTGTTGGCCCACGCCAGCCCAATCTCGCCCACAGTGACCGAATCGACGTCCAGATGAATGTCATCAACATAGCGTGCAACCAGCAAGATGGAGATGGCAAACAGAAACGGAAAGGCAAGGCCAAGGGCGGCATCGGCTTTGACGAGGCCGGTGCGCTGGAGGGCTTCTGTCAGGATGACTGTGCCTAGTCCTGCCAGTGCCGCCCCGACAATCAGCCATGGGGAGGACAGGTCTGCCTCGAGGCCGAAGCCGGCGGTCATCACCAGAAAGGCCATCACGATGCCCAACAGGATGGTATGGCTGATGGCGTCGGTGGTCATCGACATTTGGCGCAGAAACAGAAAAGTGCCCAGCAGCGCGCCACTGATTGAGACCAGCCCGCCAACCATCACCGCGACGGTTCTGGGGTCACTGAGCAGGGTGTTCAGGGTTTCCATAGAGATGCCTCCTGCGGGGTTAGTCTGCACTGCTTTGTGAGGGTGCGCGTGAGTCGTTGAGCGGGATTGTGGTGCTGTGATACACAGAAGCACGTGAACGCTGCTTCTTCCATCGCCAGATTAGCCCGCGCTGCGGGGCGACCAGTACCGAGATGAGCACCACAGCGCAAGCCATCACAATCATCAGCGGGCCGGTGGGCAGGTTGAGGTCTAGGGCGCTGAGCAGCGCACCGCTGCCCCCTGCAAACGCACCAAATACACCACTGAGTAAGACCATAACACCCAGTTGGTTTGTCCATTGGCGGGCGGCAGAAGCGGGGGCAATCAGCAGGCCGACCATCAAGACAACGCCGGCCAGCTGCAAACCCATCACAATCGTCGCCACCATCAGCACCGAGAGCAGGCTGCTGAAAAATCGGACGGGCATTCCCAGCGCTGCGGCATATTCAGGGTCGAAGGTGAGCAGCTTGAAGATGGGCCAGAAGGCCATCACAAGCGCAAAGATGATGACGCCGATGCCAGCAATCAGCCACAGGTCATTTTGCATCAGTGCGGCGGCCTGCCCAAAGATGAACCGGTCGAGGCCGGCTTGTGCCGCGTCTGACCGCCCTTGTATATAGCTCAGCAGCATCAGGCCAAGGGCAAACCATGCTGTGAGGGTGATGGCTTGCGCGGCGTCTGTTTTGATGCGGGTGGTGCGGGTGAGCGCGCTCATAAAGCCCATGGCCATCAAGCTGGCGAAGGCCGCCCCGATGAGCAGGCCGGTCAAGCTGCGCCCTTGCAGCAAAAAGGCCAGCGCGACGCCGGGCAGTGCGGCATGGCTGAGCGCATCACCCAGCAGGGATTGGCGGCGCAAGACGGCAAAGCTGCCCAACGCCCCTGTCACAAGGCCCAGCAGCGCACCACCCAATGTAACGGTGCGTAGGGTGTGGTCAAAACGAGTGCCAGTCTGGTCTGTCAGCATCATTACCGCCGCAAAAGCCAAGAGTGTGGCCGTCAGCGCGGTGATTGCTGGACGTTCGACGAGGGTATGCTTGGGTATCCGAAACGGAGGCATGGTCATGGCTGCACCGCCTGAGGAGTGTTGATGAAGGCGACGCGCCCCCCATAGGCCGCGCGCAGATTTTCGGGGGTGAAGGTTTGTTCGGTTGGGCCGCTGGCGATGAGATCGACATTCAGTAGGGTGACATGGTCGAAATAGTCGGTGACGGTTTGCAGGTCGTGATGGACAACGATAACTGTTTTGCCGCGCGCGCGCAGGCCGCGCAGCACATCCACGATGGCGCGTTCGGTTGGGGCATCTACTGCGGCAAACGGCTCATCCATAAAGTAGAGGTCGGCATCCTGTACCAGCGCGCGCGCCAGAAAGGTGCGCTGCTGCTGCCCGCCGCTGAGCTGGCCAATCTGCCGGTCGGCACATTCCACAAGCCCCACTTGTACCAATGCGGCCAGGGCCGCGCGGCGCTCGGCAGTGCCCGGACGGCGCAGCCATCCCAGCTGGCCATACAGCCCCATCGTCACCACATCTTGCACCGAGGTCGGAAAGTCCCAATCGACACTGCCCCTCTGCGGCACATAGCCGATGCGTTTGCGGGCTTGCGCGTAGGGCATCCCAAAGAAGCGGATGTCACCACTGACGCGCGGTATCAAATCGAGGGCCGCTTTGATGAGGGTGGATTTGCCCGCACCATTTGGCCCGACGATTGCTGCGAGCACGCCCTGTGGGATGCTAAACCCGATGCGGTTGAGCGCTGGCTTGTTGTGATAGGTCACACTCAGGTTTTGAAGGTCTAGGGCATTGATGGTCATTGTTCAGCCCTCCGTCTCTGGGGAGAATAGGTTGTCAGGCAGGGCCGGCAGCAAATCTGCCGGCCATGGAGGTGTTTCGTATCCAAAGCCGGTGACGATGGCGATAACGTTATGTGCCATCATGCCGATATAAGTGCCCCCGAAGGTATCCGGTGCGTCCATGGCGTCGGAATACAACGCATAAGGCGAGATGCTGACCGTGCCGCCATTGGCGATGACCGCCTCGCGCACGGCGTTGATGGCTTGTGGCGGCACACTGCTCTCAACAAACAGCATCGGGATGTCACGTTCGGCCACAAAGCGCGCTAACGCTTGAATATCAGCCACACCAGCCTCGTCCTGTGTGCTTAGGCCTTGCAAGCCGTGCACTTCCCACCCAAAAGCGTCACCAAAATAGTTGAAAGCATCGTGCGAGGTGATGAGGACGCGCTGCGATTCTGGCACACGGCTCATCGCATCGCTGGCCCATGTATAGAGGGTCTGGAGCTGAGCGATGTACTCAACGGTGTTGGCCTCGATGGTTTCTGCATGGTCAGGCAGCAGGGTGATGAGGGCCTGTGCTGTGCCCTGTGCCGCCAGTTCCCAATTGCGCGGGTCAAACCAGAAGTGCGGGTCATCCACGTTGACAAGCTCTTCTGATAGGTCGAACCCACCCAGTGTATACCCTTCGGCTTTGACCGGTGCAGAGACGGCATAAGTCAGCACACCGCGTTCGCGCAGGGCGTTAAAGACCGCATCGAATTGGCCTTCGAGGTGCAAGCCGCTGTAGAAGACAGCCTGTGCCCGGCTCATGGCGCTGATGTCAGACTCGGTCGGCTTATAGAGGTGTGGGTCAACCCCCGCACCCATCAGCGCGGTAACAGTGACGATCTCACCGACAAGGTCACCCAATAACACGGTGACAAGGTCGGCAGTTTGAGTGGTGGTTGCCACGATTTCGATCTGTGGGGTCGATGGCGTGCTTTGCGCCGCACCCGGCCATACCCATGCCATCAACACAAAGAGCGTAGCGAGCTTCATCATTGGAGGAATTGGCTCCTTAAAGCGGCTGTTTTAGCCAAGACTACAACATTTTTTAGACTTGACTAAATTTTAGCATGAGCTTAATGTTTGTCAAGCAGGTTGGTCTTGTGTGGTTTGCCTGATTTTGTTTGACGAAGTGAACAAAGATTGTTGATGCAGTTTTTGACGTGGGGGCAGAGCGCGTTATACTAAACGCGCGTTAGATTAGCTTTTTGGGAGCTTTTGCAATGATGGATATTGAACAAATGGTGAACGGGGTCAACTTTTCGCTGACCGAAGAACAATTGATGCTGCAAAAGATGGCGCGCGACTTTGCCGCCAAAGAAATCATCCCAGTGGCAGAGCAGTATGACCACGAGGCCAAGTTCCCATACGACATCTTTCACAAAGCCCGTCAGCTTGGTTTGACCAATATGAACATCCCTGCGGAATATGGCGGGGTGGGGGCATCGGTGCTGGAAGAATGCCTTGTGGCGGAAGAACTGGGCTATGGCTGTACGGGCATCAGCACCAGCGTGGGGACAAACGCGTTGGGCGCTCTGCCGATTATCCTTGGTGGCAACGAGCAGCAGAAGCGTTATTGGTTGGGCGAGCGGCTGTGTGATAAAGGGGAACTGGCCAGCTACTGCGTAACGGAGTCTGGTGCTGGGTCGAATGTAGTGGGCATCGAGACACGTGCAGAGAAGAAGGGCGCGTCTTATATCCTCAACGGCAGCAAGATTTTTATCACCAATGCCAGCCATGCACATTTCTTTACGGTGGCGGCCAAAACCGATCCTGCTGCGGGCCACAAGGGCATGACCTTTTTTGTGGTAGACCGTAATACCCCGGGCGTCAGCATTGGTAAGAAGTTTGATAAGGTGGGGCAGCGTGCCAGCGACACCGCCGAAATCGTGTTTGAGAACGTGGAAGTGCCGGCAGAAAACATGCTTGCAGGCGAGGGCAAGGGCTTTTATCTGGCGATGAAGGTGTTTGACTTCAGCCGTCCCGGGGTGGCTGCTGCGGCGGTGGGCCTACAAAAACGCGCGTTGGATGAGTGTGTGAAATATGCCAATGAGCGTCAGGCCTTTGGTGTGCCAATCTACCAGCATCAGGCCATTGGTCACAAGATTGCAGATATGGCCATCAACTATCAGGCGTCACGCTTGTTGGTGTGGCAGGCGGCGTGGCAGGCTGACCACGGTATCCAGAACCCGGCAGTGCCGGCATATGCCAAGGCTTTTGCCGCTGATGCGGCAACCAAGGCGGCGGTTGATGCGGTGCAGGTGTTTGGTGGGTACGGCTATATGAAGGAGTATCCGGTCGAGAAGCTGCTGCGTGATGTCAAAATCTTCCAGATTTATGAGGGCACCAGCGAGATTCAGCGCAACATCATTGTACGAGAGCTGTTCAGCGGCAAAAAATAACGCCCTGTTGCTGTAATCCGTGATACCCACCCCTTTCCAGACCATTGGGAAGGGGTGGGTTTTTGTGTGGCGGGGATTAGAATAGCCGCGCGCATCGTTCGCGTTTTGGTGTGCTGATTTTGGCTTGGGATGGAGTGTGTTTTGATGTCTTTTGGGGTTGAGCCTGCGCCGGTGCGTGGGCTGTGGCGCGCGGTGCTGACGCTGACGTTTGCGCGTTTGGTGGTCAACATGACACGGCGATTTACGTATGCCTTTGTGCCGGGCATTGCGCGTGAGCTGAGTGTGGCGGAGTCTGCTGTGCAGGCCACGATTTCGGCGCAGAGCGGTGTGGCATTGGCAAGCCCGCTGCTGGGCGGGTTTGCCGAGCGATATGGCCGAAAATCGGTGATTTTGGCGGCGTTGATGGCGGTGATTGCTGTGGCGCTGGTGGGGGCGCTGATGCCGATTTATGGGGTGTTTTTTGGGGTGATGATTGGTTTTGGCATCGCAAAAATGCTGGTTGACCCAGCCCTGTTGGCTTATATCGGTGAGCGTGTGCCCTATTCGCAGCGCTCTGCGGCGATTGGTGTCACCGAGCTGAGCTGGGCAGGGGCGCTGCTGGTGGTTGCACCGCTGACTGGCCTTTTGCTAGAGCGAGCCACGCTGTCTGCGGTGTTTTTGGCGCTGGCGATTGGCGCGCTGTTGGGCGCGCTGGCGATATGGCGTTTTTTGCCTTCTGATCGCCCAGAAGGGGAGGTTAAGCGGGTTTCTCTGCGCGAGGTATTCCATGCCCTGCGCCGCAGTCCGACCGCGGTGGCGGTTGTGTTGGTGGCGATGTTCACCTCGGCATCTAACGAAATCGTGTTCATCAACTATGGCGTGTTTATGGAGCGCTCGTTTGGTTTGGCATTAGGGGCACTGGGGTTTGTCACCATCTCAATCTCGATTGCCGAGGTAGTGGGTGAGTTGGTGGTTGTGGGCCTCGGCGACCGTATCGGGCCAAAACGCCTGACGTTGGTTGGTCTGGGGTGCGCGGCAGCGGCGTATGCGGTGCTGCCTTTCTTGGGCTTTGACTTGTCTGCCGCGGTCGTTGGGGTGGTGGTGATGTTTCTGGCGTTTGAGGTGTCGGTGGTGGCCAGCATTCCACTAAGCACCGAGGCGCTGCCCGGCGCGCGTGCGCCGATGATTGCTGCGACCATCTCGGGCGTCGCGCTGGGCCGATTGGTCGGCGGGCTGTTGGGTGGGTTGAGCTATGCGCTCAGCGGCGGATTTGTGGTTGGGGGCGTACTGGCCAGCGCCTCGGCCTTGATGGCGTTTTGGGTGCTTTGGCGGCGTGTGCATGTGACGGGGTGATGTGGATTATCTTGTGTTTTGTGTGCAGCGGCGCTATCGTAGCGGTATCTTTGGCCGGTTCATTGAGGGATAAAAGCAGACATGACCACACAGGAAGTATTGAGACAGCTGGAAAATGCACAGGTGGGTACACGTGCTGCCATCACCGCATTGAATGGGTTGATTGTGCCGCATGACTATCAGGATGTAGCGGGACTTGTGGCCAAGTCGGCGCTGGAGCTGTTGAATGCGGCGCAGGCGTTGATGCAGAGCGACGATGCGCGGGCCTTTGCCGCCATTGAGCGTGCGGATGAACTGTTGGAAAGCGTCTTTGACATTGTGGACGGCGAATTGGACGAAGACGAAGAATGACCGAACAGGCCGACATTGTGATTGTCGGGGCCGGGGCGGCGGGGTTGATGGCGGCCTGCTGGGCTGCGCGCACCCGCCCGTCTTTACGGGTGGTGGTGCTGGATGGCGCGTCCAAGCTGGGAGCCAAAATTTTGGTGGCGGGTGGTGGGCGCTGCAATGTCACCCATGACGTGGTCGATGATTCGGCTTATGCTGGCAGTACCCGCCCCGCCATACGCAAGGTGCTGCGCCGCTTTGACGTGCCAGAGACGGTGGCGTTTTTTGGGTCGTTGGGGGTGACTCTCAAGCGTGAAGAGACCGGTAAATTATTCCCGACGACGGACCGTGCGCGCACAGTCCTTGACGCTTTGATACGGGCAGCGGAACAAGCCGGAGGGGTACTGCGCTATCCGCGGCGAGTGGAGCAGGTTGAGCGCTCGCCAGAAGGTTTTGTGGTGACTGGGGGATGGGGAGCGCTGCGTGCGCACCGTGTGATTCTGGCCACGGGTGGGCAGAGCTTGCCCAAGTCGGGGTCTGATGGCTATGGCTATGTGTTGGCGCGCCGATTGGGCCACAGCCTGACTCCGCGTATCACACCGGCACTTGTTCCGCTGCTGCTGCCGAACGGGCATCCTTTGATGGCGCTGTCGGGAGTTAGTGCAGAGGTGCGCATCAGCCTGCATGATGGGCGCGGAAAAGTGTTGAATGCCTTTGAAGGGGCGCTGTTGTGCACACACTTTGGGGTGAGTGGGCCGGCTGTGCTCGACATCAGCCGCTATGTGCTGGACGCACAAGCATCAGACGATGCGGCACAGGTGCGCGTCAATTGGATGCCGTGGCTGTTGCCAGAGCAAGCTGATGCGGCTCTGCTGGAGGCGGGTAAACGATCGGTGCTGCGCTGGTTGGATGGGCGTTTGCCAGAGCGCCTGATTCGTGCGCTGTGTGCCGAAGTGGGCATTGAAGCGACTGCCCCGCTTAGTGGTCTCTCTCGCGTGCAGCGGCAGGCACTGGCCCATGCGCTCACGGCATACCCTCTGCCGGTGCGCGGCAGCAGAGGGTATACCTACGCCGAGGTGACTGCTGGTGGTGTTCCGCTCAGTGAGCTGCACCTCAAGACCATGGAGTCGCGCGCGTGCGCTGGTCTGCATTTATGCGGCGAGCTGTGTGATGTGGATGGTCGAATCGGCGGCTATAACTTTCAGTGGGCATGGGCATCGGGATATACCGCTGGTGTCAGTGCCGCCGACCTTCTGGATGGATAAGCCTAGTCTGCGGCGGGCGCTGGAGCTTCTTTGGGGCTGCCAAAATCAGGGCGGGTGTTGGGTTGTGTGCCAAAGCGCCTGACCAGAAACCATGCCGGCACGGCCAAGAGGCTGAACATCACTGCGTTGGTGAGATATGGGGCAAGGGATGGCCGACCCGCAATCTCGATGCCCAGCAGCGGGCCTGCCAGCAGGGTGCCGGCAATCACGCCAAGGCTTTGGGCCGATGAGGCAAGGCCAACCACTGCACCACGCGCGTGGTCGGGCGCGGCATACGTGACCAGTGATTGCAGCGGCGGCATCATGATGCCTGTGCCCATGGCAAAGGTCATAGCCCCGATGATGGCGATGAACGGCAGTGCTTCTTGCCCGAATAAGGCAAGCGCGATGGGTAAGCCAAGGATAAAGTACCAGAACTGTGAGAAGGCGCGTATCAGCGTGCCACCCAGCACCAACGGCGCGTCACCATAATAGCGGAGCAGGCGACGCAAAATCAGGGTTTGTGTGATGGTTTGACCCAAGCCAACCGCGCCCAGCAGCAGCCCAACCCCAAGATTGACGGCAGCCTCATCTTTGCCTGTAAACAGGATGTCTTGTCCATAGATGGCAAAGGTCGATTGGACGATGCCAAGGCCAAAACTGCCGAACATGGTGGTGGCCAGAATATTGAGCACGGTGCGGTTGCTGAGCATCTCGCGAAAGCTGAGCGCGCCGCGGGCACGGTTGGCCATGCGCTCTTCGGCGGTTAGCGTTTCGTTGAGGGTGAAGTGCGTCATGATGGTTGGAATGAGGGTGACGAGCGCAGCGGTGAAGAACAATGCCTGCTGCCCGACCAGTGCGGCAATCGCGCCACCAATGCTTGGCCCGATGATGAAACCTAGGCCGAATACGGCAAAAATCAGGCCCAGAGCCTGTGTACGGCGCTCTCGCGGGGTGATGTCGATGACATAGGCCTGTGCCACGATGATATTGCCACCGGTGACCCCATCAAGGATGCGCGAGGCAAACAGCATCCCAATGCCGGGGGCAAATGCAATCATCAGGTAGCTGACGACCGTGCCAATCTGGCTGATGAGCAGTATGGGTACGCGCCCATAGCGGTCACTCCAGCGGCCCAAAAACGGGGCGGCCAAGAACTGAGAGATGAAAAAAGCTGCTTGCAGCAGTGGTGCAGTCTCTTTGGGCATCCCCAACTGATTGACCGCGTACAGCGTAAGTACCGGCAGAATCATCGATGCACCGAGCAGCTGAGCAAACACGATGGCAAGGATGGTTACAAGGCGGCGGTCATAGCGGGGCTGGGACGGCGTTGGTGTTTGAGACATAGTGCTTGCTTTCTGTGTGTAGCGGCGGCAGTAGTTGCCCGTCTAATGATCAGATGAAGGCATTGTAAACCCACACCTTCGACGAATTGGTCGGGTGTGGACTTACAATGCGATGTGCTGAATCTGGGGGTGGGCTGTGATCTAGAGGCCGGCAACTGCCAGCGGTTTAGAGGTTGGTGTGACGCTGCCGCCCATCGGCTCGACCGAGATACCGAACCCATCAAAGGCATCAAGGGCCGCTTGTGCGTTAAACATCAGGGTGGCACGCCCTTCAGCATCTACGCTGAAAGTGCCGGCACTGATCATTTGGTCTTGTTCGTCGATGAGCCAGAGCTGATAAGTACGGGTCTCGTCTAGCGAGGGCAGCGAATGGGTGAACATGACCGCTTCGGAGTGACCGGGCTGCCACATCACCATGGCGCGCATCTCACCAGAGTCATCCGTCAGCTCGGCTTTGGTTCCGGTGACCATGATGGCCATGGCTTTGTTCATCAGTTCGTGGTTGGCGGCTTCTAGGGCGGCCATCTGAATCTGCTGGTTTTGGGTGAGGGTTTCGAGCTGGGCTTGACGGGCACTAAGCGCACTGAGCTGACTGAGCCAGATTCCATTCATCACCAGCAAGACGACAGCGGCGGCACTGGCAGCCCATGCCACAAACCACGAGCGCGGGCGTACAAGGCGCTTTGGAGGTGTGACTGGGGTGACAGCACGTGCGGCGTCTAGCAGTTTCTGGCGCAGGGCGGGTGAGGGCTGGCGCATCGGCACGCCAGAGAGCAGAAGGGCGGCGGCGGCGGTATATTCGTTCACTTCTTGCCGGTCAGCTGGTTTGTGGTTCAGATAATCGCGGACGGCTTGGGTTTCGGCAGGGTCTGTTGCGCCAATGCTGTAAGCCGCCAGCAGGTCTTGTGGGCTGTCGCTGGGAGGTGGGGTAGGGGCTGCGTGATGGTTCATAGGTTGGTTCATCCGATGTGGGACAAATGTCCCACGCTTACAATACAATACGATTCTGAACGCAACAACGGATGATTTTTCATGAGTATATGACCCAATGTCGATGCGGTAAGTTTAACTTTTGATTTGTGTATGCTGCAACCATAAGCTGCGCAGCTTAGCGAGGCCGGCACGTACGCGCCCTTTGACCGTACCCAGCGGCAGATTGAGCGTTTCGGCCATTTCGCTGTGCGACATATCGCGAAAGTACGCCAGCTCCAAGACCTGCCGTTGATCGGGTGGGATTTCGGCAAGGATGTCTTGTATCACCTGTTCATCATCCCAGAGCGGGTCATCAATGAGGGCGTGCTGACCGAGGGTATTGACGACTTCGTCAAGGTCAATTTGCCCTTGGCCGTCGCGGCGCTGCTCGGTGCGCAGGCGGTCGATGGCGGTATAGCGTGCGATGGTTAGCAGCCATGTGGTGACTTTGCCGCGTGTGGCGTCCCATTGATGGGCGCGTGTCCAGATTTTCAGAAAGGTGTCTTGCGTCACTTCCTCGGCCAGAACGGTGTTTTGCAGCACATGATAACTGACACTGTATACGAGGCGTGCAAAACGATCGTAGAACTCGGCGAGAGCGGTTTCGTCGCCGGCGCGGATGCGCTCCAAGAGGTGTATTTCGGCTGGGGGCGGTGCGTCGGGCATAAGAGATGTCGTCCAAAGGTGCGTGGGACAAGTACGGTATTTGACACCAGTATACCATCTTGCGTGAGCACCCTGCATCTCGCACGATGTGGGCCATCGGACGGCGGGGGGTGATGGGGTATAATGAGGTGATGAGATGGTAAAGGTGAGTTTGGGGAGTGCTGCTCCCCACATCTAGGATGACGTGAGGAAGAAAGGCGCACCGATGGAGATTCTGGGCGTCGGCGGGTGGGAATTGGCCGCCATTTTCTTGATAGCGCTGGTGGTTGCTGGGCCAGCGCGTATGATTCGTTGGGCCTATCAGTTGGGCCGATTTTTGGGCAAGCTGCGTGAAGTGTGGTCACAAGCTGCCACGACGCTGCAAAAAGAACTAGACGACGCGGGGGTAGACATCCGTGTGCCCAAGGATGTGCCGACTCGTCAGACACTGCGCCGAGACCTGAATCAGATGGTGAAGCCGTTTGTAGACGAGTTACGTCAGCCGCTGGATGAGGTGAATAACGAGATGCGGCGCGCCCGACTGGAAGGGCGCAGCAGCACATCGCCGGCGCAGCCACCTGCTGCCGGCACATCCCCCACGCATTTGGGGACATGGGGGGCTTCGCCATCGCAGCAGACAGGGGAGGGCAGCGGTCTGCTCAAGACACCCCCGGCCCTAGGAACATGGGGTCAATCGCCGGCCTCAGATGGTGTGGATAAGCGCGAGACAGGGGAAGAATAAGGCCATGGTGCGGTTTTTTCGGTGGATAAACCCGTTTCGGAATGCGCCCGCGCGTGACCCCGAAGCGCATATGACCTTGCTTCAGCACCTTGATGAGCTGCGGATGCGCATTACGCGGGCGCTGTTTGGGTTGGTGTTGGGGACGGCCGTTGGGTTGTTTGTGGCGACCGATGTGCTCAAGTTTTTGCAAGAGCCATATGGCCGCGAATTCACGGTATTGGGGCCGACCGGCGGCGTGATAGCCTATTTTAGGGTGGCGCTGTTTGTCGGCGCGATTTTGGCCATCCCACTCATCACATACCAAGTGTTGATGTTTGTGCTGCCGGGCTTGCACCCGCACGAGAAGCGCCTGCTTTTGTTGGCCCTGCCGGCTATTATCGGATTGTTTGTGGTGGGGGTGATGTTTGCATGGGGAGTCTTAATCCCCCCAGCATTGGGGTTTTTAGAAGGCTTTGAGCCAACCTTGTTCAAACCAGAGTGGACAGCAGATTTGTATCTGAGCTTTGTAACTGCGTTGGTCTTCTGGATGGGTGTGGCATTCGAGATGCCACTGGTGTTCTTTGTGGTGGCGTTGATGGGGTTTGTTCAAGCCGGTGTTCTGCTGCGTCACTGGCGTATTGCCGTGGTAATTGCCTCGGTGGCGGCGGCGGTGATTACCCCGACAGTTGACCCAGTCAATATGATTCTGGTAATGGGGCCGCTGTTGGGGCTGTATCTGATCAGCGTGGGACTGGTGGCGTTGGGCAGTGCCATTCATCAAAGGCGCATCAACCGCACCTTTTGACCCTTTGTGAACCATATTGACATTTTAGGCAGACGCTCATAGACTTTTGAAGTCTGTTGAATGTTTGAAAATGCTTGCGATAAGAACACTTGTTCGATATAATGAACACAGGTATCTCGCCACGTCGGTGAGCATAAGGGGTTCATCGGCGGTGTTTGTTGCATATCAATCGCAAAGTGAATCAGAGGGACATTGGGCACATGGCGGTGAGAGCAGAATTTTCGGTACAGTCGGCCTATCAATACAATCGCAAAAGCGCCCTGCGGTGGGTGATTTCGCATTTGTGGCGTAACAAGTGGCTCGTCATCGGCACGATGGCGATGTTTTTGACGGCGTGGACGAGTTTCTCCCTGACCCGACTGCTGGTTGGGCAAGCAGTGGATGCCATCCTGAACCCGTCGGGTATGCAGGTGCTGGTGAACATCACGTTGGCGGTGCTGGTGCTGCAGCTGCTGGATAGTGGTACTTCGCTGGTGGCGTCACTTTTGATTGAGACAGCGGCACAGCGTTTAGAGCACAATGGCCGACAGGAGCTGTACGAGGCGTTGCTGGGCAAGAGCACCACGTGGCATGACCGTCAGCGGGTGGGCGACATCATGGCGCGTGCTGGCGACGACATGAAAACGATGAACGTGATGATTAACCCGGGCGTGTTGTTTATCTGTGATATGACGATGGGCCTGAGTGTTCCCATTATCACGATGGCGACGCTCAACACCGAGCTGGTGCTGCTGCCGATTGCGTTTGTGCTGTCTTATGTGCTGCTGGTGCGGCGCTATGTGAAGGTGCTAAGCCCGGTGGTGGGGGCAGAGCGTGAGAGCTATGGGGTGATGAATGCCGGCCTTGAAGAGGCCATCAGCGGCATCGAAGTGGTGAAAGCCAGCGCCCAAGAGCCGTTCGAGCGCAAGCGCTTCTATCGCAATGCCAAGGCCTATCGCGATTGGTTTGCTAAGCAGGGGCGGGTTGAGGCGCGCTATCTGCCGACGCTGGTGTATGCCTTGTTTGTAGGGGCGATGTTCTTGCACTGTTTGTCACTGGTCTCGCGCGGGGGGATTGGCCTTGCCGAGGTGGTTGCGGTGATGGGCCTTGTAACGGCCATGCGCTTTCCGGTTGAGGTTTCCATCTGGACGTTTTCGATGTTTCAGGTGGGGTTGGCTTCGGCCCGGCGCGTGCTGGATGTGATCAATGCCGAGGCAGAGATTGACGAAAACTCTGGCGGCCACAGCGCTGAGATGACCGGTGAAATCACGTTTGAAGATGTGTCGTTTGCCTTTGAGGACGGTATCCCCGTGCTCAGCAACTTGTCGTTTACCATCAAGCCCGGCCAAACGGTGGCGATTGTCGGCCAGACTGGCAGTGGCAAATCGACCCTGACGGATTTGATCAACCGCACCTATGACGCCACACATGGGCGTGTACTGATTGATGGAGTGGATGTGCGCGAGTGGAATCTGGCCAAGCTGCGTGGGCAAATCAGCCGCATCGAGCAGGACGTGTTCCTGTTCAGCCGCAGCATCCGCGAGAACATTGCGTTTGGTGCACCCAACACCCCACAAGAGCAGGTGGAGCAAGCCGCGCGCGAGGCGCAGGCTCACGACTTCATCACCAGCTTCAAGCAGGGCTACGATACGGTGGTGGGGGAGCGCGGTACGATGCTCAGCGGTGGTCAGCGGCAGCGCATTGCGCTGGCACGGGCATTCTTGAGCAATCCGCGCATTTTGGTGCTGGATGACTCGACCAGCGCGATTGACAGCGCCACCGAGGATGAGATTCAAAAGGCGATTCGCAGGGCACAGCAAGGCCGCACAACGCTGCTCATCACCCACCGTCTCAGCCAGATTCGCTGGGCAGACCATATCCTCGTGATGGATCGCGGGCGGGTGATTGCCAGTGGCAATCACGAAGAACTGCTGCGTACCTCCCCGATTTATCGGCGCATCTTTGCGCGGTATGATGCGGCGCTGCCCCCGCTGGAATCTGAGCCGGTGGCCGCTGCTGATTAAAGCCACTTGTCCGAAAACATACTCAACACACAAATCGCATACGATTAAAAAGGAGCGGACTCGGATGGGTTTTATCATGGATGGCCTCGATGCTGAGGCCTATGACCGCAAGTACAAAGACAGCGAACTGATCCGCCGAATCATGCGCTATATGAAGCCCGAAGGCGGGCGTATGGGCCTGATTATTGCGGCGATTGTGTTTGGCGCGCTGTTGGGGACGGCCCTGCCTGTGGCTATCTCTAACGGCCTTGACCTTATTCAATCTGACCCCAGTGGAAACGCTTTGCCAGTTATCATCCTACTGATTACCGCTTTTGGTGTGGCGGCATGGGGGTTCAATGCGGTGCGCCGCTGGTTGGGGGCAGTGGTGGTGGGTAATGTCACCCTTAAGCTGCGCGAGGATGCTTTTGATGCGGTGATGAAGCGTGACTTGTCGTTTTATGACCAGTTTCCATCGGGCAAAATCGTAAGCCGCGTGACTAGCGATACGCAGGCCCTAAGCATGACCGCCCAATTGGTGGTTGATTTGCTGAGCCAGCTGCTGATTGTGGTCTTTCTGATTGGCTATCTGATGAGCGTGAATGTGCCATTGGCGCTGATTACGCTGGGGATTGCGCCGTTTGTGATTGGGACGTCGCTGGCCTTTCGGCGGATTGCGCGCTGGACGGTCACCCAGTCTCGCCGCATCAATGCCGAGGTGAATGCACATATCCAAGAGACGGTTAGTGGTATTCGGATTGCCAAAACCTTCCGACAGGAGCAGGCGATTTATCAAGAGTTTCTGGAGGTCAACAAGCGCTCTTATCGCATCAATCTGCGCACAGGTTACACCTTCAGCAGCATCTTCCCGATTCTGACGGCCATTGCGGGTCTTGGCTCGACAGCACTGGTCTATTTTGGCGCGACGCTGGCACAGGCTAACCCTGAGGTGTTGAGTGCGGGCGATTGGTATCTGTTCATTCAGGGGGTGTGGCTGTTCTGGTTTCCGCTGACCAGTATTGCATCGTTCTGGTCGCAATTTCAGCTGGGGTTGGCGGCGGCAGAGCGTGTGTTTGCGCTGATGGATGCTGAGCCGAAGGTTGTTCAAACAGACAACCGCGACCCGGGCCGCCTGAAGGGTGAGATTGCCTTTAAGCAGGTCAATTTTGCCTATACCGAGGGTGAACCGGTGCTGACCAACTTCAGCCTGACGATTCGCGCTGGGGAGACTTTGGCGCTGGTTGGGCATACGGGCAGCGGCAAGTCGAGCATTGGCAAGCTGGTGGCGCGTTTTTACGAGTTTCAGGGCGGCACGCTGGAAATTGATGGGATGGATGCGCGCACATTTGAACTAGAGAAATATCGGCATCAGCTGGGTATTGTGACCCAGACGCCATTTCTGTTTGACGGGACAGTGCGCGAGAATATTCGCTATGGCAAGGCGGATGCCACCGACGCTGAGGTGGAGGCCGCCGCTCATCGTGTGGCCGGCGGCGATTGGCTGGCGGTGCTGCCGATGGGCCTCGATACGCCGGTGGGCGAGCGCGGCTCGGCGCTGTCGATGGGGCAGCGGCAGCTGGTGTGTCTTGCCCGTGTGATGCTGCAAGACCCTGCCATCTTTATCCTTGATGAGGCAACCGCCAGCGTAGACCCGCTGACCGAGGCCTTGATTCAAGAGGGGTTGGATGAGGTGATGCGGGGGCGCACAAGCATTGTGATTGCGCACCGCTTGAGCACGATTAAGACGGCTGACCGCATCGTGGTGCTGCGCAAGGGTGAAATTATCGAAGAAGGCAGTCACGAGCAGCTTTTGGCGTCGGGCGGGCATTATGCCGAGCTGTATAACACCTACTTCCGCCATCAGAGCCTTGAGTATATCGAGGGTGCAAAAGACCTCGTGGCCTAAGCAGGGCAATCGCTTCAAAATCAGCCATTGGTTCATGAGAGGGCAAAATGGTGCGTAGGGGCGTATCGCGATGCGCCCGTGACGTCGGGCAGTTGTCGGGCAGTTCACGAACTGCCCCTACAAAACCCATTGCGATGGGTTTAGACACCACCAGAAAATTTGAAGTGATTACCCTAGTGGCCTAGGGCACTCAGCAAGCGCCAATCCAGTATTGGGCTGACCTCGTGAGAGGTCGGCCCTTTCGTTTGGCATATCCGCTAGCGCGTATGGCTTTTCAATCGCCGCTCGATGTATTTGACGCCGAGTGAGAGGAAAATGGTCAACATCAGATAGATGACGGCGGCGGTAATCAGGTAGGCTTGGTATTTGAAATTTGACCCTGCGATGACGGATGCTGTCTGAGTGATTTCGCGTTGGGCCAGTGTGACACCAACCAGCGCGGAGTCCTTAATCATCGAGACGAGGTCGTTGCCCAGCGGGGGCAGGATGCGGCGGATAGCCTGTGGTAGCACCACAAAGCGCATCAACTGAAAGAAGGTGAGGCCAAGGGCGCGAGCTGCTTCGGTTTGGCCTTTTTCGATGGATTGGATGCCGGCGCGGAAGGTTTCGCTCATGAATGCGCCGTAGGCCATGGCAAGGCCAATAATACCGACCTCGACTGATGTGCCGCGAAATGGCAGCTCGATACCCGCTGGGCGCAATATTTCGACCCGAATGTAGGGGATGAGCACGAAGGCGGCCAACAGCAAAAACGTCACCATCGGCGTGCCACGGATGATCTCAACATAGAGCGTGCCAAGATGGTAGGCCAGTGTGCGGACGATGCTGAAGGGGATGCCGGCGATGGTCGTGGCGGGTTTGGGTGGGTTAGAGCGAATCAGGCCGAGAATTAGGCCGATGACCAACGCCAGCGCATAGCTGCCAAGCCCGATTTGTAAGGTGAGTGGGATGGCTGCCGAAAGCTGCTCGAATGCTCTGGCATAGTCGGGGTTAGAGCGGATGGCGTCGGCCACCCATAAGCCCATGATGGCGAGAATGACACCCCACCACGGGACGTTGAATAAGCTGCGATAGAACCGCCAAAACGTCCATGTTTGTTTGGGCGTTGTGATGGGAGTGTTGGCAGGTGGGGTCGTCATCGGGTATGAGACCTATCTGTGATGCAAACCAGAAAGAGATGAAGGGGATGACCCTATAAAAATGACACGGGGCGTTGAAACAATCATATTCAGCGCCCCGTGGGGATGGTTTAGCGGGTTGACTCGTTACTCAACGCCGGCAAACCACTTGTTGTTGATGGATTCTAGCGTGCCGTCGATGCGCATCTCGGCCAGTGCAAGGTTGAAGGCCTCGACCAATGCCGAGCCTTTGGGGAAGATGAAGCCGAGTTCTTCGGTTTCGGTTAGAGCATCGGGCAGCATCTGGAGCGCCTCGCTGTTGACACCGACATAGCCCTGACCGGCCACATCATCCATCACCACCGCATCCACATCGCCAGCGATGAGCGCCTGTACGGCAATCGGGAAGGTGTCGAAGCCCTGAATGCGGCTTTCGCCAACCAATTCTTCGGCCACAAAGTAGTTGGTGGTGCCGGGCTGAACACCGACCACCAGTGAGCTGTCGGCTACCAGTTCTTCGGCTGTGCTGAAGCGGGTTTCGCCCGCACGGACGAGCAGACGCTGCACCAGCGACACATAAGCCACCGAGAAATCGACCACTTCTTTGCGGTCATCGCGGATGGTGATGCCGTCGGCAGCCATGTCATATTCGCCATTGCTGATGGCCAGAATCATGCCGTCCCAAGCGGTTTCGATGTATTCGGGGGTGCAGTTGATGCGCGAGCAAATCTCGCCCACAGTATCGTAGTCCCAACCGACAGCGACCCCATCGCTGTTGATGAAGTTGAACGGCACATACCCGTTTTCGACCGCCACGGTCACAGTCTGGCCACCAAGGTCGATTAACGGCGTACCGATGAACCATTTGTTATTAAAGTATTGCAGGGTGTATTCCTTCTCCATCTGGTCAAGCGCGGCATCAAAGGCGGCGGTGAGGTCTGAACCTTTGGGGAAGATAAAGCCCAATTCTTCTTCGCTGGTCAGCGGCTCGCCCAGCAGCGCGATTTTGTCGGCCTGCACACCAACATAACCCTGACCGGCCACATCATCCATCACCACCGCATCCACGTCACCAGCGATGAGGGCCTGCACGGCAATCGGGAAGGTATCGAAGCCCAGCAGGCGGCTTTCGCCAACCAGCTCTTCGGCCACGAAGTAGTTGGTGGTGCCGGGCTGAACGCCAACGTTGAACTCCCCAGCGATGAACTCTTCTACGGTGCTGAAGCGGGTCTCGTCACTGCGGACGATTAGGCGCTGCACCAGCGAGACGTACCCGCGTGAGAAATCGACCAATTCGCGGCGGTCTTCCTTGATGGTGATGCCGTCGGCGGCCATATCGAACTCGCCATTGCTGACGGCCAAAATCATGCCATCCCACGAGGTTTCGATGTACTCTGGTACGCAGTTGAGCAGTTGGGCGCAGATGTAGTTGATGACGTCGTAGTCCCAACCGACAGTGTTGCCTTCTTCGTCGATGAAGTTGAACGGCTTATACGCATTTTCGACGGCGACGGTGATGGTGCGCCCACCGAGATCGGGCAGACCGCCGGCATCTTGGGCCAATACCGCACCACTGCTGACCAGCAGTGCGGCCATCAGCATTATGAACAGCAGTTTACGCATAGCGGGAAACCTCTCTTAAGTCGTTGATGGGTCAGTGGCCTGTGAATATTTCATCACGGCTTAACTTGCCCACAAACTATAACCCGCCTCGCTATGAGCGTCAAATGATTTAGGCGTGCACAGCCTAAGACTCTGCTAAGTTTGTCAGATGGGCGCTGACTTGCCACAGCTGCTGGGCCACTGCCACATCTTGCGAGGCGGGGGCGGGCTTGGCAGGTTTGCTGTTGGCGAAATATTGACCGGTGACATTGGCGAGTTCTGGCGCGGTGGCGGCATACAGCGATGTCTTGGCGCCATCCTCAGGCTTGGGCATGATGGCGAGGTAGATGCGGTGCATAAACTTGGGCAACCCGCGTGACAGGTTTGTGCCGATCACGCCCGGGTGTACACAGTTTGCGGTGACGCCCGTGCCCACCAACCGGCGTGCCAGCTCGAAGGTGAACAGGTGGTTCATCAGCTTGGTGTTGCTGTACTGCCCCCAACCCAGACCGGTGTAACTCCGCTCGGCTTGCAGGTCATCAAAGTTGATTTTGCCACGCGCATGGAGGTTTGAGCTGACATTGACGATACGTGCCGGCGCAGAGGCTTTCAGCAGGTCGAGCAGCAGGTAGGTGAGCAGGAAGTATGAGAGGTGGTTGACCGCCAGCTGCGTTTCGATGCCGTCAGCGGTGATTTCGCGCGTGGTGGGGATGATTGCGGCGTTATTAATCAGCACATCAAGGCGACTAAAACGCGCCTTGAATTCGTCTGCGGCACGTCTCACCTCGGATTGAACGCCGAGGTCTGCCAGAATCAAGTGCACATCAGTGCTGCCGGTGGCCTCGATGATGGCTTTTTGGGCTTCTTGTCCCTTTTGCTTGCTGCGGCACAGCATCACCACTGTAGCACGGTGCTGTGCGAGGCCTTTGGCAGTGGCAAACCCGATGCCGCTGTTTGCGCCCGTAACGAGAAATACTTTGCCGTGCTGATCGGGGAGTGCGGTGGGCATCTCGGCGTCCTTTGTGAATATGAATTCTTTTTCATATTCAGCATACGAGATTTCCTGTATAATGCAAGCGCGATTTAGTATTTTCTCAGGTTATGCAGGATGGTGCAGATGAGTTTGCAGGATGATAAGCGCCGTGAACCCCGACAGGAGCGCAGCGTTGAGCGCCGGCGGCGCATCTTGCATGCCACGGCGGTACTGTTGAATACGATTGACTATGCGGCGTTGAATGTGGGGGAGATTGCTCGCCATGCTGGCACGTCGGTGGGGTCGATTTATCAGTATTTCCCCAACAAAGATGCAGTGCTTCAGGCCTTGGCAGAGCAGTATCTAGAGGAGATGCGCGAGTCTTCGGAGGCGGTATTTGCCCCCAGCACAATCCCGCTGCACCAGCGCATCGAGCAGGCGGTGGATTGGTTGGTGGCTTATGCCCAAGAGCATCCGGGGTTTAACCATGTGCTGAAGAGTGAGTGGGTTTCGCCGGCCCTGCGGGCAGCTGTGGAGGGGTTATTTGCCAGCATCCACAGTGCGGTAAGTGCCATTATTGGGCAGGGTGCGCCGCATCTGAGTGTGCGGCGGCGCGATGTGTGCGCTTATGTGGTGATGGGGATGATGTGGGGGGTGCTGGATAAGCTGGCCCACACCCCGCCCGACTTTCAATCGGACATTGTGGCCGAATTGAAGCGGGCGGCGGTGGGGTATTTATCAGAGGCGGCGCGGGTGGATTAGCCCACCCACTCTGTCCAGCGTTCGGGTAGGGGTTTGCTCATGGCTTTGAGGTAAACATCCAGCTTGCCGAACATGATGAGAGCAGCCTGCGCATAGGTGTCAAACTGCTGTGTGAGTGTGGGAGCCCACCCCCCACGCTCCACGGTGACAGTGCTCCCTTGTTCAAGGGTATAACCCGACAGGGCATTTTTGAGAGCCTGAAACGAGCGGTCGAAAGCGGCGGTATATTCACTGATGCTGCTGCTTGGAGTGGGTGCGCGATAGGCAGCCCAATCCTGTTTGAGCGATGTGAAGGACTGCGCATAAGACTGCTCGATCCCGACAAAATCGGCCAGCAGCGCCCCTAAAGTCGGGTTGCCGGTAATGGTGAATGCGAGGTCACTGTCGCTGAGGCTGGCAAGGACACGAGCGCGCATCTCGTGGAATGCCTCGGCGATGAACTGAATGCCTTGATATAGGTTGGACGGTGTTTCGGTTTGGTCGGTCATAGCGCCCCCATATAAGCTGATGAAGTGCGATTGTGCGCTTATATCATAGCATATATGTTCTATTTTTGGTATTAGAGTGCTGTTATGTTGGCGAGGAGGGCGGCGCATCATCTAGGGCGGCGCTGATGCGTTGAAAGGTGTGACGCACCATGTCATCCAACACAGCTCTTGGCAGTTGGAGGGTGTGTAAGACATCGGTTTTGAGGATGCTGGCGAGGCCGTGTAGGGTGGCCCAGATGAACAGCGCATCTTGATCAATCAGAGGTGGTGGGGTATCGGCGTTGGTGTGGTGTGCACGCTTGCTGACTGCCTGACGCAGCAGATCGAAGGCATGACGTGCGCTGCGCATCATATCAGGGTGTGCGGTAGGGTCTGGGAGGGGCGTGCCGAACATCAGACGGTATTGCAGGGGATGTTTCAGCGCATAGTCTAGATAGGCCTGTCCCATGGTATTGAGGTCGGTAGAGGGGTGGCCGGTTTGTGGGCGCTGGTCAAGGTAGTTGGCAAAGGCGTCATAGGCGCGCCGGATGACCTCGGCAAGGATGTGTTCTCTGCTGGGGAAATGTTTGTATGGCGCTTGATGAGAAACGCCGAGGCGGCGTGCGACCTCGCGCAGGCTGAGGTTTTCAAGGCCGGCGGTTTCGATGATGTTCAGCGCCTCGCGCAGGCAGGCTTCGCGCAGCGAGTCGCCGTTGTGATGCTTGGCGGGGGGCATGATGGCCTTTGGGGTGAGTAAAGTCGGGTCAGCACGGCAGGTGGAGCTGGATGTCTCTGCCGCGCTGACAGTGTATCACAGCGATGTGTTTTCGGGGTGATAAGGGGCGGGTGATACCGCGGGTTGATTATCGCCACCCAGACGCTGGCGGGCAGTCAGACGCCGCCCTGTTGCTGGGGTGTGCTGCGCGGCAAGTGCCAGCCCAAAGCGCGGCATATTGACGTATATGGCCTCGCATTGATCGGGTGAGACCAGATACGTCTCGTGGAACACGCCGACGGCGTCACTTTTGCCGACCTCGCGATAGAAACGCTGCCATGCGGGCATGTGCAGATCGGCAGGGCTGCGGGCAAAAGCCTCGAGATGCTCAAATGAACGCCAGTACTGCACCAGCATAATCACCGGAAAAGATAGGAAGGTACGGCTGTGGAACATCCCCTTTTCGGGATGGGCGCGCAGTTCGTTGACCATCGGCAGCATGGCGGCAAAAGCCGGGAACCAGCGTGGGATAGCCCAAGGTTTGTTTATGCATAGGCCAACCATAAAAACAACGAACGGCTCATCAGTATGGGCGGCATAGCGCCCCGCGAAAATAGGCGGCATTGTGTGGTGTTTATCCTTTAGTCTGTGCGGTTTGGTTTTGGATCATCATGCTCTGGACAACGCGCCCCAAAATCAGGGTACGCCACCCGCGCGGCAGCGGCGCCATTGAATAGGTGAGCAGTTTCGAGAACCAGCCGGGTGTGACGGTCACTTTGCGCCCCAATGCCTGTAGCGTGGCGGCTGCCACGGTCTCTGGCTGACCGGCCATGCCCATCTTCATGGAGGCGCGCGCCGCAAATCCGGTGTGAACTGGCCCGGGTGCAGACGACACGACATCTACCCCATAGGGCGCAAACTCGGCGTGCAACCCCTCGGCCAAGGATTGAACATAGGCTTTGGTGGCCGCATAGTTGGCCGACATCGGTACGCCTTGGAAGCCCAGCAGAGACCCCATCAGCACAAGGCCGCCGCGTCTTTGAGCGATAAGGCGCTGGCCGAAATGGTGGGCCATCATGAGTACTGCACGGCAGTTCACAGAAAGCATATCCAGCTCACTTTGGAGGTGGGTTTCGGTCAGTGGGCCGGTAGTGCCATAGCCGGCGCAGGCCACCAACAAGCCAACGGGCAGAGGACGCGTGATTTCGGCCACATGTTCCACGTCGGCATCACGGGTGAGGTCTGCTTCTATCACCACGGCCTCGACGCGATGCTGCTGTGTGATATGAGCAGCAAGCTCATCCAGCACAGGGAGGCGGCGTGCCACCAGTACCACACTGAGGCCGGCCTGTGCCAGCGCCAGCGCAAACGCCCGCCCGATACCCTCGGATGCGCCGGTGATGACGGCCCATGGGCCATATTGTTGATAGAGGCGGGTCTGGTTGGTGGGGGTTGGCATTGAAGGCCTCCTGCTTGTATATGACAACCAGAAATTGGTTGACAATGTCAACATCACAATAATGCTTTAAGTTGATGGCGTCAACTTAATAATTGATGAGGGGTATTGGGCACAAAAAATGCCCGCACAGCGGCGGGCATACTCGGATGATTGGGGTTGGGGTTACAGGATTTGGTCGAGGAAGGCTTTGGTACGTTCGTGGTGTTCCACATTCAGGTCAAAGAAGGTTTTGGGGTCGCCTTCTTCCACAATGCGCCCTTGATCGAAGAACAAGATGCGGTCCGCGACTTCTTGTGCAAAGCCCATTTCGTGGGTGACGCAAATCATGGTCATGCCGCTGCGGGCAAGGTCTTTCATCACCTCTAGCACCTCTTTGATCATTTCGGGGTCTAGGGCCGAGGTAGGTTCGTCGAACAGCATGATTTTGGGTTCCATGGCCAGTGCACGGGCGATGGCGACGCGCTGCTGCTGCCCGCCAGACAGTTGTCCGGGGTATTTGTTAGCTTGTTCGGGGATGCGGACACGCTCTAGCAGTTCCATCGCTTTGCGCTCTGCGAGGGCGCGGCTTTGCCGGCGCACTTGCATCGGGGCGAGCGTGATGTTTTGTAGGACGGTGAGGTGAGGAAACAGGTTGAACTGCTGGAAAACCATGCCGATTTCGCTGCGGATGGCGGCGATGTTGCGGATGTCGTTGCCCAGCGGGATTCCATCGACGATAATGTCGCCTTCTTGGTGCTCTTCTAGGCGGTTGATGCAGCGGATGAAGGTCGATTTGCCTGACCCCGATGGGCCGATGACGACGACCACTTCTTGGGGCAGGATATTGACGCTTACATCGCGCAACACGTGGAAGTCGCCGTACCACTTGTTAATTTTGTTGCAGACGATGATGGGGTCTTGGGACTGATTGGGTTTCATGGGGTTCGAGAACCTCTGGTTAAACAAACTTACAGGCGAACTTGGCGGGCAGCGCCGCTGCCACTCTCTTCAATCTTGCGGCTGACGTAGGCCATGGCAAAGCTGAAGACGAAATAGACGATGGAGATGAATAGATAGGTTTCGCGCCGGAGGCCGATGTATTCGGCCTGTGCCACAATGGCGTCGGCCACGCGGGTGAGATCGGCGAGGCCGACGATGGCCACCAGCGAGGTGTCTTTGAACAGCGAGATACATTGCCCAACCAGCGCTGGGATCACGGCGCGCAGGGCCTGCGGCAAGGTGATAAGCAGGGTGATTTGGATGGGGTTCATGCCGAGGGCCTTGGCTGCCTCGATCTGCCCGGGCGAGATGCTTTGCAGGCCACCGCGCACATTTTCGGCCAGATAGGCGGCGCTGAAGATGGTGATGGCCACCATGGCGCGCACGGCGCCGGGCACTTCGCGCAGGGCCGGGCTAACCAGCGGCAGCGCCAGTGATGCGAGGAACAGCACCGTAATCAGTGGGACGCCGCGCACAAACTCGATGACGAGGATGCAGAAGTATTTGACTGCCGGCAGCCCCTCGGCACGGCGGCCCAATGCCAGCAGCACACCGATCGGGAAAGACACCACGATGCCAACCGCGGTCAGCAGGAAGGTGAGGAATAACCCACCCCATGCACCCGGGTCGGTACTGGAGATGATGAGGTAAATCACCACCGGCATCACCACCCACATCCAGAAGGCAAACCGGCGCGACCAGTTGGGAGCAGGCGGCACAGGTTTGATGACGCGATCAAGCGCTTCCATCACCGCATAGCCGATGAAGACCATCAGAAAGCAGGGGAGTAGGGCGCGCGACATGCGCTCGAAGAACGGCCCAAAGTGGATAGACAGGAAGTCATTGAGTGGGCGTACACCCCGATACTGGTTGTTAACAAACAGGTAGCGGGGGGCATCAACGCCGTCAATCTTGGGGATAGGGGCTTCGAGGATGAAGTCGTCGGTGACACGGACATGCTGTACCACGCTGGTGATTTGCGGCTGTCCTGTCCGTGGGTTGATAACGGGTTTCCCCTCGGCATCAACCCGCACGCGCGAGATGCTGCGCTCGATAGCCGGGTAGATCCCACGCATTTCCAACAGCGTATTGGCATCTTGCTCGGCCAACACGGTTTTATCGAGGATGTACCAGCCTGTATCGGGCAGGGTGAAGCTGGTTTCGGGGTTTTGGCGGGTGAGGGTGGCTTCGGCAAGGACAGTTTGCGCATCAGCCGCGAGGATACGCACCAGCATTTCCCCTTGAGCCAGCGCATAGCGCTCGGTGATCGGGGTTCGGGTATTGGTGGTGAGCGTGTCACGTTCGCTGATCAGGACGGCACGGCGGTTGGCGGGCAGGTTGGGATCGGCCAGTTCTTTCTCGATGGTGTTCAGCCGGCGCAGCCCGTTGAGGCGGGCATTGGCCGCGGAATAGAGGGCATCGGCGGCGCGATCGGTAAAGGCGGCAGTCGCGGCAAGGGCTTCGTCAGAGTCGACGCGTTCGGTGGCAAGGCGCAGCGTCACTGTTTCCCCAGCCTGTCCGATAAAAGCGATGGCAGGGATCGGCCTTTCGGTAACCGACCCAGAGACGACGTCGATGCTGCCGGTCGTGACGATGGCCGTGGGCAGCGGCAGGGTGCTGGTGAAAGCTGGGATACCTATCAGTAGGGCGGAGATGATCGCAAGGCCGATCCAACCGCGCAGGCCGATGCGTGACCATGCCCGAAAGCTGACCCCGATGCCGAATGCCAGCACCAATGTCATGATGTTGACGCGGTTGATGGCCTCCGGGTCGGCTTGCATCGAGCCAATCATCAGGTTGGAGATGTTGCGCAGCACCGAATACCAGTTGGCATCACTGATGGACCACCGGACAGCTCCGATCAGCACTGTGATGACGAAATAGCCCGCAACAAGGGTGAGGATGCTATCGAACCACGACTTGAACAGATTTTGGCGTAACCAACCGATGATGCCAGTGGTGCTGACCGGTGCGTGCCGGCGTGGAGTCTCCTCGGTATAGATGCGTTGTTTGAAAGACATGGCACGCTCTCTCGTTGGGGTGGGGGCGGCGTAGGATGGTGTAGTTGATGGTATCCAGCAGGGCGCGCCACCATGGACGCTGTGTGCTGCTGGTACGGGTGACGATCTGGAAGCGCCCGTTGATCCAGTTCATCACAAGTGAGATGCTGAGGCTGATGAGTAGATAGGTCAGCATGATGATGGCAAACATCGCGACCGTTTGCCCGCTCTGGTTGATGATGGTGTTGGCCACCTGAAAGACATCCGAGAACGAGATGGCGATGGCCAAACTGCTGTTTTTGGCTAGATTGAGATATTGATTGCCCAAGGGTGGGATAATCACCCGCAAAGCCTGAGGCAAGATAATCAGCGTCAGCGTGCGCTCGAAATTGAGGCCGAGCGCCCGCGCTGCCTCCAACTGACCTTTATCGACGGCCATGATGCCCGCCCGCACGATTTCGGCCACAAATGCTGCGGTATAGACAATCAGGCCGACAGTGAGGGCGATATAGGTGGCGATATAGGGGTTGCCGTTGTTGTAACGCAGGCCGGCACGCTCTGGGTGTAGGATGAGCAGCGGCGTTTGCGCCAGCTCGATACGCTGCTCGCGAGAGAGCAGATTGCGTTCTAGGCTTTCGCTGACCGCGACCTGCATGGTTTGCCCATCTGTGCCCGTGATGGTGACGACTGTAGGTTGGGGGGGAAGTGAGGCGACCACATATCCGATGATGCCGACCACCAGCGCGATGGCCAGTGTGCCGCGCAGGCGTGGGATGTCGCGCCCTGTGCGTTCGATGATGCGGCCTGCTTCAAACCAGAACGTGGTGGCAACACCGATACCGACGAGGGCGATGACTGCAAACAGGGTAAAGCGTGGGGTGGCCACCAACTCGGCCAGCACGATACCGCGATTGTTGAGCACGATCCACGGGTTGCCGGCGGGGATTTCTATCGAGTCGCGCACAGGGGGGAGTGCCAGCACCACGATATAATAAAAAGCATATAGTTGTACCAACAGCGGGGTGTTGCGCAGCACCTCGACGATGAATTGGGAGATGCTGCGAATCAGGAAATTTCCTGAAAGCAACATGATACCCAATACAATGCCGAGGAGGGTGGTAGCCGGAAGCCCCACCAGAATCACACGCAGCGTGTTCTCGAGTCCGACGGTATAGGCCCGCCAGAAGCTGTCGCTGGGTGAGTAGTATGTCTCTGCCCCGCCGATCGCAAACCCTGCTGGCGACGACAGAAAGTCGAAGCCCGGGGTCAGGTTATTGGCGGCGAGGGCCGCAGAGACATTCTGTGACAGCACGCTGATAGCAATTAAGAAGATGGCGACAAACGCCAATTGCAAGAATATTTTGATGAAGCGTTCGTCTCGTAGAAACCGCACGGGCGACGACCTTTCCTTGCACAAACAGTCTGAAAAAAAGCGCGGCGGGTGGTGTGGGGTTCACACCATCCCGCCGCGTGGCAGGGCGGGGGTTAGCGGAACGGCGGGCTGTACATCAGGCCGCCGTTCGTCCACAGCGCATTGACACCGCGCTGGAGGCCGAACGGAACGGTCAGGGTACGCTCGTAGATTTCGCCATAGTTACCAACCGACTCAATCACCGAGACCATGAAGTCGTTGGGGATGGCCAGATAGGTGCCCGACAGGTTATCACCGAGGCCGAGGAAGCGGGCGATGCCGGGGTCGCTGCTGTTGACGAAATCACCGATGTTTTCGCTGGTGATGCCGTACTCTTCGGCCTGAATCAGGCCATAGACCACCCAGCGCACAATGTCGGCAAACTGCGCATCAGACTGCGGGCTGAGTGGGCCGAGCGGCTCCTTGCTCAGCACGACTTCGAGGATAGTGTAGCTGCCCGGGTCAGCCGAAGCGCCCTTGGTCGAGACGAGGCCCGAGATGTCGGTGGTGACCGCGTCGCATGCGCCTTCGTTGAAGGCTGCCATCGCGCCGTTGAACTCTTGGAAGGTCTGGAGGGTGAACGGCAGTCCGCGCGACTGCATCGCATCGGTGATGTTCAGCTCAGTGGTTGTGCCGGCATTGGTGCAGATGGTGCCATTGGCGAGATCTTCAAGGCTGGTGATGCCGCTGTCGGTGCGCACCATCACACCCTGACCATCATAGAAGGTGGTCGGGCCGAAGGTCGCGCCCCAGTCGGTATCACGGCTGAGAGTCCACGTGGTATTGCGCGAGATCATGTCCACTTCGCCAGAGGCCAACACGGTCGGCCGCTCGGCAGCGGTGATGGCGCGGAAGGTCACGGCGTTGGCATCACCAAGGATGGCGGCAGCCACAGCGCGGCAGATTTCGACGTCGAAACCGCTGAATTCACCCGACTCGTTCTTGAAGCCGAAGCCCGGCAGCACTTCATTGACACCGCAAACCAGCGAGCCACGCTCGATGATGCGCTGGGTGATTTCTCCCTGAACGCGGTCTTGCGCGCTCAACGGGGTGATCGCCAGCGCCATCAGCGCCAACAGCGATATAAAGACGAACAACTTCTTGCTCATCACTTACTCCTTTAAGTTACTCAAACAAGTTAAACCGCGGCGGTAGGTGCGCAAGGGTTGGAAACGCTACCACACCGCCACGTTATGTAAACCATACCGTATTTGCCGGCGTGTGTCAAAATTTCTTACGCTTGCAATGTCCAAAGAATCCATTGGGATTTGATAAATGTTTGACGGTTGACAAGGCGAGATTTTAGGCTAAGTCAGGCGCAGTGCCTTGGCGCGCTGTACAGCTTGGGCACGATCGGCCACGCCCAGTTTGCTGAGGATGCCGGTCACATGATTTTTGACAGTGCCTTCGGTGATATAGAGGCGTTGGGCGATTTCGGCATTGGTGTGGCCGTAGGCCAGCAGGTGCAAAATCTCGTGTTCGCGCGGGGTGAGAGGTGTGTCTAGAGGGGGCGTGGAGGCGTGAGAGGTACTGGCGAGGCGGTTGAATTCATGAATCACCCGTTTGGTCACAGTGGGCTGCAAGAAGGCCTGTCCGCGTGCGGCAAGGCGGATGGCTTCGATTAGCGTGTGTGATGGGGCGTCTTTTAGCAGATAACCGACTGCGCCGGCTTGTAACACGCTAAAAATATAGTCGTCATTCTCGAAGGTCGTCAGAATGACCACATGACTGTTGGGGTAGGTCTGACAGATGGCGCGGGTTGCCGAGATGCCATCGAGCGCCGGCATTTCGACGTCCATCAGCACAACGTCAGTGTGATGGGTGGCCAAAATTTGCAGCACTTCGAGGCCGTTTGCCGCTTCGCCAATCACCTCGATGTCGGGTTGGACGGACAGCAGCAGGCGTAAACCCTGTCGGAACAAGGTTTGGTCATCGGCGATCAGGACTTTGATGATGTCTTCCATGGTTTGATGCTGACCTCTAGCGCTAACCCGCCGCTGGGAACATTGTGGACATGGAATGTCCCCCCCAATAAATTAACCCGTTCGCGCACCCCTATCAGGCCAAAGCCGGCCTGATGAGGTGTTGAGATGCCTCGCCCATTATCCTGCACGCGAATCTGGATGACACCGGTATGTTTGTGGTACACAAAGCGGATGCAGGCCTGAGTGGCCTGTGCGTGTTTGTGGATGTTGGTGAGGGCTTCCTGCACGATGCGACACAGCGTGATTTCGATCTCGGTGGGCAGTCGCGGCCAATCCCCCTCGAAGGCGCAGTCTATGCTGAGGCCGGTGGCCCGACTTTCCTCTAGCAGCGCCTCGATGGCTTCGGATAGGGGGCGGCGTTCTGGATATTGACGCACTGCTGCGACGGAACGGCGCACTTCTTGCAGGCCGTTGTGGGCAAGGCTTTGGATGTGTTGGAGCGCATCCCCCGCCTTGGTGGGGTGTGACGCCAGAACAGCCTGAGCGGCTTGCGCTTGTATGTGGATGGCGGTGAGGTAATGGCCAAGGTTATCGTGAATCTCGCGGGCAATGCGACTGCGCTCACGCATGATGGACAAGTCTTCGACCTGACTGGCATAACGTGTGAGCTGGAGGTTGACATCTTCTTCGCAGGTGAGGATTTGACCGATGAGTTCCAGCGTGAGCACACTGGAAACCACAGCCCAAAACACGAGAAGGGTTTGAGGCGTGAGTGGGGTAATCAGGGTATAAATCGCTGCCCATGCCAGTAGGCCAATCATGAATAGCAGGCGCGCAGGCAGCCCAAGCAGCAGCCCATGGAATGCCAGCGGCAGCAGCGCCAACATCCCGCCGACGAGATGCTGCGTGAGCAAGGTGACGGCAGTAACAATACCCCCACCTAGCACGCTCATGCCAGCATAATACAGACGTCGGCGGCGCGGGCTGTGTTTTAGACCGCGCCATCCCACCATCCCACCAAGCGTATAGGCCAGCAGCAGAACCCCCAGCCCTAGACCTTGCCCGATGTCGGCTGTACGTATCAACGCGTCGGACGTTGTGGCGATAATGACCAGCGCAAAAACACCGTGACTGATGGCACTGGTGAGCTGTTTGGAGATGCGCAGAGGGTGCTTGATTTGTATCATCGCAGCGAGGCCCAGTGTGTGTTAGAGGGGAGAATGACGTACTGGATGGCCAGTATATCTGATTATAAGGGGTGGCTCTAACGGCGGGAATATGGGCGAGTCATGGATGCGGTCATGATTTGGGGCATGACTTGACCATCTGATTTCATTACGCAATCGTGACTGACACAGCAGATTAACCCCACTAGACTGACTTTATCGCATACTGATTCCCTGCTGCACCATCTCATGAACAGTTTTGCAGAAATCTCTGACCATCTTGCCTGACCGCCGTGCGGTGTGTGCGAGGCACGCTCTCAGTCCCCAATCAGCCAAGCAATACTCGGCTGCATAGGCCGCCCCTTTCATGCAGCCGTGTGAGGGTGTGACATGGGCAGGGGCACGGCGGTCGCGGAATGTCTGGCTTGATGATGAAAGAGATGTTTGTTGGAACATCTTAAGTCTTACTGTCGTATACGGGGTGTATGGGTGTTTGCAGTGCCCATATTTAGTTGATGTGATGAGCCAAAAGCGAGGTAAGGTATGTTGTCTCAGTTAAAACCGCGCCAGTGGTTGGTGCTGCTGGTGTGCACGTGTTTTGTGGTCGTGCCAAGTGCTGCGCAGCCTTCCATCCCTGCTGCGCTTGCAGAGGCGGTGCGACTGGCGGCGGAGGCAGAACTGGTGGCGCAGCGTACACCCGGGGTTTCGGTGGCGGTGGTATGGGGAGAGACGCTGGTGTATTCGGCGGGGTTTGGTGTTCGCAATACCGAGACCAAAGATCCGGTGACGCCTGATACGCTGTTTCAGATTGGGTCTACGACCAAGCCATTGACCGCGCTCGCTGCTCTGCGCTTGGCCAGCGAAGGGGTGCTTGACCTTGATGCACCGGTTCAAACAGTTCTGCCAGAACTGGATATGGGGCAGTATACCGACTTAATTACCATGCGAGCGCTTTTGTCGCACACAGCGGGCATCAATGATGCGGCCAATGATCAAGGGCCGCGTGACCCTCAGGCTTTGCGCGCCAGCCTTTCGGAATATGGCGAGGCGTCGCTGTTTGCGATGCCGGGGATGATTCACAGTTATTCTAACCCCGGCTTTGACCTTGCTGGCGCGGTCATAGAACAGGTTAGCGGGCGTTATTATGCCGATTACATGACCGAGAAAATTTTTAGGCCGCTGGGGATGCTGCGTACCACCTTCGACCCAGCTGTCGCGATGACTTATCCCTTGGCGGCGGGGTATTCTCCCGGCTTGTTTGGGCCGCTGCCTGTGCGTCCATTGTCATTTAACATGGCAGAAGCCCCATCGGGCCTAGCTTATTCTTCGGCCAACGATTTGATCCCCTTGATGCGGGTGCTGATAGACCCCCCATCTGCTGAGGTTGCTTTGGATGTGATTGGCTCACCCCTGCTAGATGACATGACTGAGCCTACCACGACCTATACTGGCGCGGTGTTTGGTTATGGGTTGGGGGTGTTCATCGACGATTATGAGGGGAATTTGATGCTGGGGCATAATGGCGCCATCAATGGGTATCGGGCGTTTTTGCAGGTGCTGCCCGGGCGGCAGTTTGGGGTTGTGGTATTGGCCAACAACATCGCCTTTGACGCGCAGCCCATCTTTGACGCGGCTTATGACACGGTTTTCCCCGAGGTTTTGCCGTCACGCACGCCCGTCCCAACCCCTTATGTGCCCGAGCCTGAAGCACTTGAGGAATACGTTGGGCGTTACGTGGTGCGCGACATGGCCGGCGCGATAACGATTGCGGTGGAGGTGCGCTTGCAAGATGGTGTTCTGACCGCACAGCCCAGCGGGCAGCCACAGCTCATCCTTCAGCCGACTAAACCAGATGAATTTGCCGTGTTTATGGGGCAGACCGACCTTGATTTGCCCCTAACTTTTGCCCGTACGAGCGATAAAGTCATCCGGTATCTCAATGTGGGGTATCGCAGCGCCGTGCGCGAAGAGGATGTAGAGTAAATCGCCTTTCCATGCCTTGTGCCGGGGGGTATTGCGCTTTGTGGAAATTCTCACCTAATCTGGTGATAATCACATCCTTGCTTGGATGAGGGATTAGGTGAGGGGCATGGTGTTATCGGATGACAACCCAACGCTTCCGCCCGCACTGTGTCGTGTGGCGATATTGGCCGGTGGGCAGTCGCGCAGGATGGGACAGGATAAAAGCATGTTGGCTCTGGGGGGCATCCCAATGCTGACTCATGTGCTGTCCGCTGTGCAGACGCTGGGACTGCCCGTGACACTCGTGACCAACACACCCGAGCGCCACGCGGCTTTTGGCCTGCCGATGGTGTCTGATGTACGGGCGACAGGTGGGCCTTTGGCAGGGCTGTTGACTGCGCTGATGCCTGCCGAGGCATGGGTGATGGTAGTGGCTTGTGATATGCCGCGCATTCGTCCTGCGGTTCTGCACCATCTTTGGCAAGTGGCGGCAGGCGACAAGGTGCATGGAGCGGTTATCCCGCGCTTTGGTGGACAGACACACCCGCTGCTGGGGGTATATCATCGGCGGTGCTTGCCGGCAATTTACGAACAGCTTGATGCGGGCCAGTGGGCGCTTCATGCGCTGCTGGCCCGCATTTCGGTGCGCTGGGTGGAAGAAGACGAGCTTTTGCCGCTCGACCCGCATGGAGAGAGTTTTGCCAACCTCAATACACCGGATGATGTGCGACGGTGGCAAGGGGAGGCTTAGCGCCGGCGTGTGCGTGTGCGCAGGCCCAGCACGGCAAAGGAAAACAGGACAACGCCCATCAACAAGCACGAGCTGATGCCTTTGAGCATCAAGTCTGGATTCCAACCGACGTTAATCAGCGCGCGCATGGCTTCCAGCGGGTAGGTGATGGGGTTGAATTCGGCGGCGACTTTGATCCAACCGCTCAGGAACTCAAAGGGGACATAGGTGGCGGTCAGGAACGTGAGCGGAAAGAACAGAAAGCTCGCGCCGCCAGTGGCCGCCGCCGAGCCAGTGAACAGCGCCATCCCGACCGTGAAGCCGGCAAAGCTGATGCCCAGAAACGTCGCAAAAATCAGCGTCGATACCAACCCGAATACACCCGTTTCGGGCTGAAGGCCCATCAGCAGGGCGATGACGAGAATGAGCACCGTTTGCAGCGTTAAGATGAGCGCGCCGGCAATCATCGGCCCAAGCACAATGGCAGCGCGGTTGACCGGAGTCAGCATGAGTTTATCGAAGTAGCCACGTTCGATGTCTCTGACGATGCTTTGGCCGGCGATACCCGCCCCCGAAAGCGATGAGCTGATGATGGTCAGCGGCACGATAAACCCCAGATAGCTTTGGCCGCGCAGAAAGAAGTTGGCGGCGTTGCTGAGTGTCGAGTTATTCACCAGCAGAAAAAACACGCTGATGATGAGGGGCGGGATGATGGCCGCAGGGTCACGGAAGTTGGTGACCAGTGTGCGCTTGGCCAGCATGGCGGTTTGGGCAAGGAAGGGCATGGCGCGCTCGGTGGGCGCTGTGCGAGTGATGTCTGAGGTGGTGCGGGTGAGCGTTGTCATGGGGTGTCCTGTCTGGGTTGCTTAGGCGGGTTGTGCTTCGGCTTGCGGGGCTTGGGCCTGTTCGATGCTCTGCCCAGTCACTTGCAGGAATACGTCGTCAAGGGTGGGTTGAGTCAGGGTGAGCGAGACGGACTCGATACCGTGTTCGGTCAGGCGGTTGACCACCGCCGGCACGACTTGTGCGGCGTTCTGGCGGTAAAGGCGCACTGTACGCCGGTCGATTTGCACACGGTCGAACATCTCTCCCAGCAGTTGAGCTGCCGGCGTGGTGGCCTCGGCATCCCGCAGGGTAACGTTGATGGACTCTTGGCCGAGGGCTGCTTTGAGCGCGGCAGGTTGGCCTTCGACGGCGATTTTGCCGCGATTCATGATGGCGATGCGGTCGGCCAGCTCATCCGCTTCTTCGAGATATTGGGTGGTCAGGAAGATGGTCATGGCGTATTCACGGTTGAGGCGGCGTACCTCGGCCCAGATGTCCCGTCTGCTGGCCGGGTCTAGGCCGGTGGTCGGTTCATCGAGAAACAAGATTTGAGGCTGATGCACCAGCGCCATCGCAAGGTCGAGACGGCGGCGCATCCCACCAGAATATTTTCCCACGCGTCGGTCGGTAAATTGGCTTAGCCCGACGATTTCGAGCAGTTCTTTGGCACGCTTGATGGCGTCGCTTTTGCTCATCCCAAACAGCTGAGCCTGTATGGTGAGCAGCTCCATCGACTTCATGATCGGGTCTAGGCCGATGTCTTGGAGGGCTACACCGGCGATACGACGCACCTGTGCTGCTTGAATGACGATGTCATAGCCGCCAACCGTGGCGTGACCGCTGGTGGGCAGGCCAAGGGTGGTCAGCATGGTAACAGTGGTGGATTTGCCCGCACCGTTTGGGCCAAGAAACCCATAAATTTCGCCATCATTGACCTTAAACGAGACGCCATCGACGGCTGTAAAGTCGCCATAGCGTTTGATGAGGTTATCAACCACGATTTCACGAGTCTGGGGCATGGGATGATTCCTTGGGGGGATTGTCTTGTGTGTAATAGCCGTGTGGAGGGGTGTGGCCAAGTGCCTCGGCAAAGCGGTCATTGAGCAGGTTGAGGCCGGCCATCAAAATGTTTCGTTCATGCTCGGTGAGTGGGGCAAGGATTTCGGTCAGGCGTT
Source organism: Anaerolineae bacterium (assembly GCA_034431675.1). Lineage (GTDB taxonomy): Bacteria > Chloroflexota > Anaerolineae > Aggregatilineales > Phototrophicaceae > Flexicrinis. The sequence continues at coordinate 55,112 of DAOUCZ010000074.1, forward strand.
CTTCGGTAAATTGGTCGATTTTGTCCAGCATCTGCTGGCCCTGCTGTGATAAGCGCACATAGACCACACGGCGATCTTGCGTGTCACGCTCGCGCTCTACCCACCCGCGGGTTTCGAGGGTGGTGATGGTGTTGCTCATGGTCGGGGCACTCACCGACATTGCACGGGCCATCTCTGTCAGGGTGTGCGGGCGGGTGCTGAGCATCCCCAGCAGTCCCATGTGAGACGGCACGACATCCAACTGTGCCGAGCGTAATTCAGCGTTCATCACACGCATGACAAATGGGATGATTTGGAGGGTGCGGCGGGCAATATCACGGGAGTCGGGTGGGCTGGTCATGAGTGTTTAGCCTAGCTAATCAATAGACCTGCTAAACATTATGCCCCGAGATTAAGTTTGGCATTAGACGTGTTTGAGCCGTGGGATAAAAAACGCTGTTTATGCTCGCTTTTTGAAGTCTGTCTGTGCGCTGATGCGTTGGGCCAAAAGGGTGCGTTGGGCGAGGTTTTTGGGTACAGTTGGTTGGTGAAGCATGTTTTTTAGCAGTTTTATGCGAGGTTTTGGATCGATGGAAGCACCATATGTAGGGGCACTGGATCAGGGCACGACCAGTACGCGCTTCATCTTGTTTGATAAAGCAGGGCGCATTGTGGCCCAACATCAGCTGGAGCATCAGCAAATTTTCCCGCAGGCGGGCTGGGTGGAGCATAACGCGCTGGAAATCTGGCAGCGCACGCAAGAGGTGATTGCCGGCGCGTTGGGCAAGGCCAATGCCACGGCTTCTGACCTTGCGGCGGTCGGCATCACCAACCAGCGCGAGACCACCGTGGTTTGGGATCGGCATACCGGACGCCCGTATCACAACGCGCTGGTGTGGCAAGATACCCGTACCGATAAAATTGTGGCGCAGATGAGCGCGGATGGCGGCGCGGGAAAGTTTGTCGAGAAGACCGGTCTGCCGATTTCGACTTATTTTAGTGCGACCAAGCTGGTGTGGCTGTTGGAACATGTGCCGGGCCTGCGAGAGGCTGCACTGCGTGGTGATGCCTTGTTTGGGACGATGGATACGTGGTGTGCTTGGAATCTGAGCGGGGGCAAAATCCATGCCACGGACGTGACCAATGCCAGCAGAACGCTGTTGATGAACTTGCATACGCTGGATTGGGACGAGGATTTGCTGAAGGCGTTCGACATCCCGCGCGCCATGCTGCCGCAGATTTTGCCGTCATCAAGCGGTGGGGCATATGGCGCGGTGCAGATTGCTGGGCGTGATGTGCCGCTTACGGGTATCCTCGGTGACCAGCAGGCCGCCTTGTTTGGCCAAACCTGCTATCGGGCGGGTGAGGCCAAAAACACCTATGGCACGGGCTGTTTTATGCTGCTAAACACCGGTGAACAGGTGGTGATGAGCCGGCATGGCCTGCTGACAACTCTGGGGTATCAGATTGAGGGGCACAAGCCGGTCTATGCCCTAGAAGGCTCTATTGCTGTGACGGGTTCTCTCATCCAATGGCTTCGTGATAATCTGGGCATCATCCAGCAGTCATCAGATGTGGAGGCGCTGGCGCGTGCAGTGAGCGATAACGGCGGGGTGTATTTTGTGCCGGCCTTTAGCGGGTTATTTGCCCCCTATTGGCGGCAGGATGCGCGCGGGGTGATTGTGGGCATGACGCGCTATGTCAACAAGAACCATATCGCCCGCGCTGCGCTTGAAGCTACGGCATATCAGACCCGCGAGGTGATGGATGCGATGGTGGCAGACAGCGGTGTGCCGCTGTCTGCGCTTAAGGTGGATGGTGGCATGACCCACAACGGCCTGCTGATGCAGTTTCAGGCCGACATCCTTGGTGTGATGGTGGTGAGGCCGGTGGTGGCCGAGACGACCGCTTTGGGCGCGGCCTATGCGGCGGGGCTGGCAGTGGGGTTCTGGAGCAGCTTGGATGAGCTGCGCGCCAATTGGCAGGTGGCGCAGGTGTGGGAGCCGCATCTGCCATCAGCAGAGCGTGACCGCCTGTTTGGACAGTGGGAGAAGGCGGTCACGCGCACATTTGACTGGGAACAGTAGTGTGATGTTAACGCTGGCGGGCTTGCACGGTCATCGGCAAGCCCCCGGCGGGGTTCAGCGTGATGCGGGCATCCATCCCGACGGTTTGGCCGGGGGCAAGGCGCAGCTGATAGCGACTGGCGATGGTGGCCAGAATCAGCTTTGCTTCCATCATGGCAAAATGGTTGCCGATGCAGACGCGCGGCCCACCGCCAAACGGCAGATAGGCATAACGTGGGATCTGGCGTTCACGCTCTGGGCTGAAGCGGTCGGGGTCAAAGGTGTCGGGGGAGTCCCACAAGTCGGGCAGGCGGTGCGTATGATAGATGTGCATGCCGACGCGGGTGTTGGCGGGGACGAAGTATTCCCCGATTTGCACGTCACGGATGGCGAGACGACTGACCGTCCATGCCGGCGGATACAAGCGCATGGCCTCTTTGATGATTTGTTCGGTGTAGGGCAGGTGGTCTAAGTCTGAAAGCGTGGCGAGGCGTCCACCTAGAACCTGATCGATTTCGGCGTGCAGCTTGGCCTCGACGTGCGGGTTTTGGGCCAGCAGCATAAACGTCCAGTTGAGGGCATTGGCAGTGGTTTCGTGTCCAGCAAGGAAAAGCGTCACGGCTTCGTCGCGGATTTGTCGGTCGTCCATCGGCTGACCGTCTTCATCACGGGCGGCCACCAGCATCGACAGTAGGTCACCGGTATCTGTACCACTGGCTTTGCGCTCGGCAATGATGCGATAGACCAGCGCATCCATGTCGCGTATGGATTTGCGCCGGCGCAGCTCGGATGGGGTAGGTAGCCACGTTGGGAGTAAGCTAATCCCTCCTTGCATTTCTTGCAGCTCGCGCATGGCGGCAAAAATCGGCTCTGCCTGCTCACCGTGCATGTCCACATCAAACAGCGACTTAGCGACAATCCGGATGGTGAGGTGCATCATCTCGCGGGCGACGTCCAGACGCTGTCCGTCAGCCCAACGCTCAAGCATTAAATCAGAATAGGTGGTCATGGTTTCGGCATAGGCTGCGATGCGGCGGGCGTGCAGGGCCGGCGCTACCAGCTTGCGTTGACGCTTCCACAATGCTCCATCACTGGTTAACAAACCCTTGCCTACAAAGCGAGCTAGTCCCTGATTAGGATCGGTATAGTCGGCATCTTTATGAAAAGCGTCGGCTTGTTCAACCAAGACCGTGTGAAGATGTTCTGGTCGGCTGAGCATAATCATTGTTGTGCCAGCCACTGTTAAGCTGTAGCTATCTCCATATTGCTGGTGCAGCTTATTGATACCGTTCAGCGGGTTTGAAAAATGTTGAGACGCACGCAGAACGCCAAGTGGGCCACCACCGAAATCATGCCCTGTGGGGAGTCGAGTTGGAGCATGTTTAGGAGCGATAGTAGAGGGTATCATGGTTGACTTGACCTGCACTTTAATAGACAGAGTGTATCATAATGGTAAGATTGTATGATTTTGACTCTTCTGTCAATCATCGACTTGGCAAGGGTGTCTAATAGTAGATAGGTGTCGTGTTTTATGAGCAGCACACAGCAATCAGCGCCGGCCCGCAAGCTCGACCGGCGCATCGAGCGGACAATTACCGCCCTTCGTGATGCCTTGATGGCTTTGATTGTGGAGAAAGGGTACGACGCCATCAGCATACAAGACATCACCGATCGGGCGAATGTGGCCCGTGCGACGTTTTATCTGCACTTCAAAGATAAAGATGACTTGATGTTTAGTGGGATGAAACTCATTTATGATCAATTGGTTGAAGCGTGGCAGGATGGTGTAGACAGCTGGGGGGAAATAGCCTCAGCTGCTGATTTTTTTCATGTCGCTCAGTATGCCGATTTTTATGCCGCCATGCTTAGCCCGCGCGGCAGCATGGGATTTCTGACCCGTGTAAGGGGATATTTAGAAGACATTATGAAGCAGATGCTTAGCAATTTGGTGCCGGCGGATAAGCAGCCGAGGGTGCCGATTGCTCTGCTGGCGGCGTATTGCGCGGGTGCACAAATCGGCATTATCTGGTGGTGGGTAGAAAACAACATGCCCATTCCTGCCGAGGAGATGGCGAAAACGAGCATGTTGATTTCGGTCAAAGGGTTCGAGTGGGCGCTAGGGGGGACTAACGAGTAAGGTCGCCGATGCGCCAAGTGCGCCCGCCGCGTGCCAGCAGATCATCAGCACCGGCGGGTCCCCAACTGCCGCGCGGGTAGATTTCGAGCGCGGGTGCGCCGATGGTTGGATTTTCCCACATCTGGATGATGGGGTCGATGATGCCCCATGCGGCTTCGATCTCGTCGCTGCGGATGAAGAGGGCGGCATCACCGTGCAGTGCGTCTAGCAGCAGGCGCTCATAACTGTCGGGGATGCCGCCGTTGAACTCGGAGCGGTAGTGGAACGTCATATCTACAGGGCGGCGTTTTTGCACGCTGTCGGGTTCTTTGGCCTGCATGGTCAGGTGGATGCCTTCGTCGGGCTGAATGCGCATCGAAAGCAGGTTGGGGAGGAGTTCTTCGTCACTCTCGACATTGAAGGGGGTGTGAGGCGGGCGCTTGAACTCGATGACGATTTCGCTTTGTTTGCGCGTGAGGGCTTTGCCGCTGCGCAGATAGAACGGCACGCCTTTCCAGCGCCAGTTGTCGATATAAAGCTGGAGTGCGGCATAGGTGGGGGTGTGGCTGTTGGTTGCGACGCCGTCAGCGCGGGTATAGTTGGCATATTGGCCGCGTACTGTGCATTGGGGTTGGATCGGGCGGACGGCCCGCAGCACCTTGAGTTTTTCGTCACGTAGGGCGTCGGCCTCAAAGTTGTTGGGGGGTTCCATGGCCACCAAAGCCAACAGCTGAAGCAGGTGGTTCTGGAACATATCGCGCAGGACGCCCGCTTTGTCATAGAACGCGCCGCGGTGCTCCACATCGACTTTTTCGGCCACGGTGATTTGTACGTTGTCGATGGTGTTGCGGTTCCAGATCGGCTCGAAGATGGCGTTGGCAAAGCGAAAGAACAGGATGTTTTGGGCGGTTTCTTTGCCCAGATAGTGGTCGATGCGATAGACCTGCCGCTCTTCAAATACGCTGTGGATATGGGTATCGAGCTGGCGTGCGGTATGTGAATTGACACCGAAGGGTTTTTCGACCACCAGCCGCCGCCAGCCAGTCGCTTCGTTGGCCATATCGTTAGCGCCCAACTGTGACACGATTGGGGCATAGAGCGCTGGCGCGACTGAAAGGTAGTACAGGCGATTTTCGAGGTCATCGTCGCAGGCATCAAGCGCGGCTTTCAGCTTGGCCATGCCGTCAGGGGCGGCGGCATCTGCTGCGACATAGGACAAGAGCGGTGCGAATTCGTCCCACTGCGGGTCACTGAGCAAATCGGGGGCGAATTCGGCCACCCCCCCGCGCAGTTTGGCTCGGAAGGCTTCGCTGCCTAGCTCTGAGCGTGATACCCCGACAATGCGCAGTTTTTTGGGCAGGCGGCCTTTGACGAACTGGTTGTAGAGTGCGGGGATGAGTTTGCGTACAGTGAGGTCACCGGACGCTCCGAAAATCACGATGGTCGTCAGGGCAGCGCCATGAGACATTGGGGTTACTCCTCACCGGCTTTTTTGACGGCGTGACCACCGAAGGCATTGCGCATCACAGACAGCAGTTTGTCAGTATAGCCGTCCTCGCGGCTGCGGATGCGGCGCTCGAGTGAGGCGGTGATGACAGGTGCAGAGACGTTCAGGTTAATCGACTCGAACACTGTCCAGCGCCCTTCACCGCTGTCTGGCACATAGGCGGCGATGTCCTCCAGTTTTTCATCCCGCTCCAGCGACTGCTGAATGAGGTCTAGCAGCCAAGAGCGCACCACACTGCCATGCTGCCAGATGCGGGTGACTTCGCTGAGGTCAAAGGCGAAGTCGCTTTTGGCCCGCATGATCGAAAGCCCCTCGGCAAAGGCCTGCATCATGCCATATTCGATTCCGTTGTGCACCATTTTGGCATAATGACCAGCGCCGGTTGGCCCGACGCGCCCCCAGCCTTTATCCTCTGCCGGCGCAAGCGTTTTAAAGATGGGTGAGAGGCGTTCCACGGCGGCTTCGTCCCCACCAATCATCAGGCTGTAGCCGTTCTCGAGACCCC
>DAOUCZ010000075.1:0-4639 GCA_034431675.1 Anaerolineae bacterium
ATTATCTGGCAGAGCATTACCCCGATATGCTGACGATATGTGATGCCAAGCGGGCAGACATCAGCACGACCAATGACGGGTATGTGAAGGCGGTTTTTGATGTGCTGGGGTTTGACGCCATCACGCTGAACCCGTATTTGGGCGGGGAGGCGCTGCGCCCGTTTTTGGCGCGTGCGGACAAGGGCTGTATTCTGCTGTGTCGAACGTCGAATCCCGGGTCTGGGGAGATTCAATCGCTGACGGTTGAAGGTAAACCGGTGTGGAAAATTGTGGCAGAGCGGGTGCGTGATCGTTGGAACGCCAACGGTAACTGCATGTTGGTGATGGGGGCAACGTATCCGGATGAGCTGCGCGAGGTGCGTGGTATTGTGGGGGATATGACTCTGCTGGTGCCGGGGATTGGGACGCAGGGCGGGAGCGTGGAGCAGACCGTGCAGTTGGGCCGCAATCGTGCTGGGCGAGGGCTGATTATCAATGCTTCGCGCGGGATTATGTATGCAGAAGACCCTGCGGAGGCGGCGCGCCAGCTGCGTGATGCCATCAATGCTTGTCGGTGAGGTGGGCGGGCGATGATTGACCAGATTCAATGGCTGGGCTATGGCAGCTTTATGATTCAAGGGCCGCCGCTGATTTACATTAACCCGTGGCGAGTGTCGCGAGTGACGTTTCTGGCTGATGTGGTGCTGGTGTCGCACACGCATTTTGAGCATTTTTCGCCGCCAGACATTGAGCGTGTGAGCAGCGAGGACACGGTGGTTTTGGGGCCAGAGGCGGTGGCTGCTCAGATGCCGATGGCAGAGATTTTACTGCCGTTTCACAGCAGGGTGGTTGACCGTGCGCGGATTACCGCATTACCGGCTTATTCGCCTTCTAGCACCATGCACCCGCGTGAGGCGGGTGGGTTGGGCTTTCTGATTTCGCTCAACTTCTATGATATTTATTATGCAGGTGATACCGAAGTCATCCCCGAGATGCGGACGATTGCACCAGACATCGCGATTTTGCCGATTGATGGGATGGGGACGATGACTCCAGAAAGCGCGGCGGAATTGGTGCGCGAGATGCGCCCTCGCTATGCCATCCCGTGTAATTGGGGGGCTGGTGGGGTAAGTGCGGCGGATGCCGAACGTTTTCGGCGGTTGGTGGGAGACCGCGCCGAGGTTCGCATCCCCGAGGTGCGTTAGGCTCTCTAAAGCAGAGCGGACGCCCCTCTTGCTGCGGCGCCCGCTCTGTTTTGTGTGTTAGGCTGCTTGGTCGTGGTCTTCGCCGTTGTCAGGGCGGCGGGCCAGCGGTAATGGGGTGGTGATGGTTTCCCATTTCAAGGGGGTATCCCCATCCCCAAGCAGGAGCGGCCGCGCTCTGCCATGGATGGCATCGGCAGTGACCACGACTTTGCGGATGTCGGTGCGACTAGGCACTTCGTACATCACGTCCATCAGGGCTTGTTCGATGATAGAGCGCAGGCCGCGTGCGCCGGTCTCACGTTGTATGCTGAGGTCGGCGGCGGCTTCGAGCGCGGGGGTCTCGAAGACAAGCTGCGCGTCGTCCATGGCCAGCAGGTGTTGATACTGCTTGGTGATGGCGTTTTTCGGCTCGGTGAGGATGCGCATCAGGGCGGGGCGGTCGAGCGGGTCGAGGGCCACGGCCACAGGGATACGCCCGACGAGTTCTGGGATCAGGCCGCACTGCATCAGGTCTTCGGGCGAGACGGCGCGCAGTAGGGTTTGCCGGTCGGCTTCGGCGCGGGTAGTTGACCCGAATCCGAGCGTGCCACGTGTGCCGATGCGCTTGGCGATGATGTCCTCGATACCTTCGAACATCCCACCGCAGATGAACAAGATATTGGTGGTATCGATTTGCAGGAATTCTTGATGAGGGTGCTTGCGCCCGCCTTGCGGGGGAACGTTGGCCAGTGTACCCTCGATGATTTTGAGGAGGGCTTGCTGAACGCCTTCGCCAGAGACATCACGGGTGATGGATGGGTTGTCGCTGGATTTGCGGGCAATTTTGTCGATTTCGTCGATGTAGATGATACCGCGTTGGGCACGGGCGATGTCTCCATCGGCGGCTTGGATCAGGCGCAGCAGGATGTTTTCGACATCTTCGCCGACATAGCCAGCTTCGGTGAGAGCGGTGGCGTCTGCGATGCAGAAGGGCACATTGAGGACTTTGGCCAGCGTGCGTGCTAGCAGGGTTTTGCCGCTGCCGGTTGGGCCTAGCAGAAGGATATTGCTCTTCTCGATTTCGACACCGGTTTCGGCAAGGTTGCTGCGCAGGCGTTTATAGTGGTTGTAGACGGCGACACTCAGGACGCGCTTGGCGTGTTCTTGCCCGATGACATAATCGCTGAGGTGTGCCAGTATCTCACGGGGGGCAAGCACTTGAAGGTCTTCATCGAGTTGGTGCGAGGTGTTTAGGGGCTGCTCGTCATTGAGCAGCCCATAGCACAGCTCGACACAAAAATTGCAGATGTGGATGCCTTCTGGCCCGGAGATGAGACGCTCCACGTCGTCCTGTGTGCGCCCGCAGAACGAGCAGCGATGCACCCCGTGAGATTTCTGAACCACGTTATTTTTTCCCGTTTGGCTGTTCCGTCTTGAGAACCGAGTCGATCAGACCGTATTCGACGGCTTGTTCGGCGCTGAGGTAGATGTCGCGGTCGGTATCGCGCTCAATCTGCTCGACGCTTTTGCCGGTGTGCTTGACGAAAATTTGGTTGAGGCGGGTCTTCAGGCGGACGATTTCGTTGGCCTGAATGACGATGTCGGTAGCCTGCCCTTGTGCGCCGCCCAGTGGTTGGTGCATGTGGACGGTGGTATTGGGCAGGGCGAGGCGCATCCCCTTCGCGCCGGCGGTCAGCAGAACGGTGCCAAAGCTGGCGGTGAGGCCGATGGCCGTGGTGCTGACGGGGGGGTGGATGGCCTGCATAGTGTCGTAGATGGCGAGACCGGCATAGACCATGCCGCCGGGCGAGTTGATGTACATCTGGATGGGTTTCTGGTCATCCTCGCGATCGAGGATGAGCAGCTGGGCCACAATCAGGTTGGCGACCTGATCGTTGATGCCAGTGCCCAGAAACACGATACGTTCCTTGAAGAGCAGCGAGATAATGTCCCAGACGCGCTCGCCGCGATTATCACGTTCGACGACGGCAGGGGCATAAGCATAGGGGGCGATAAGCGGATGTACCATGGGATGGCGCGCCTGTGGCGCTTACTCCTTTCAAGGTGTTGCAGGTTGTTTGTTAAGACGTTCGCTGACCACTGAGATTAGGCATTGCGTCTTACACTTGCTTCACACACGCGGTACGGGGTTTTAGCCCTCGCTGGTGACCTCCTCGTTGGCGTCGGTGGCGGGTTCTTCTGCCACGGGCGCGGTTAGATCTGGGGCTTCGCCCTTGCCGATGGCAATGGCGCGCTCTTCGATCTTTTGCGACATGATGTTGTTGGCCATGTTGTTGATGAAGCGTTGGTCATTGAGCAGGCCGAGCTGTTGGAGTGCATCTGGGCCGAGCTGACCGATTACCTCGAACAGGCGCTGTTGGATGTCTTCTTGCGAGACGGTGAGGCCTTCGCTGCGGGCAAACTCGCGCACAGCCAGTGACCGGCGCAGGAACTTGGCGGCGGGTTCACGGTAGTCGGCGCGGATTTCTTCGAGCGTGCGGCCCGTCTGGCGCAGATACAGGTCGAGGTCGAGGCGGTTTTGGCGCAGGCGCTCCTTTAGGTCTTCAACCATGTCGTCGATTTCGGCTTCGACCGAGGCGTCGTGGAAGGCGATTTCTGCACCTTCGATGACTTGTTCGAGCACCTTGTTGGCGTAGTCCTCGCGCGCCTTTTCGATGGATTGTTTGGTGATGGTCTCCAGCAAGCGGGCACGGACTTCTTCCAGCGTTAAGGGGCGGGTGCTTGGGGCAGCCTCGGCTTCTTCGGCCTCTGTTTCAGGGTCGGCTTCAGGGTCGGTGTTTTCAGCTTCTGCCTCAATTTTGACTTCCCAGCCAAAGCGTTCGCTGACCTTGGCGGCAAACTCGTCGTTGACTTCGGGCAGAGAGACGGTCTCGACTTTTTGCACGCCGATGACGAATTCGACGGTGCGGCCAGCCAATTCAGGGGCGACCTTGCCTTCTTCAGTGGGGAAGGTGATGCGGAAGGTGCGGGTTTCACCGGCCTTGGCGCCAACCATATTTTGGCTGAAGCCCGGGGCGAGTGGTTCATCATCCCCCTCGTTCAGGAACAGCACAGCGCCGTGACGGTGAACATAGGGTTCTTCGCTGCGTTCGTGGACATCGGCGTTGGCGTCGGTTTCGGCCTGTTCTTCGACAAAGAAACTGTGGAGGTCGCAGGTGATTCGGTCACCGAGGGATGCGCCTTCGTTGGTCTCGACACTTTCGCCCAGTTCGCGCTGGAGGGAGCGCAGTTCGGTCTCGACTTCGTTGTCACCGACGGTGGGTTCTGTGTATTCCACACGGATGGCACGATAGTCGCCCAACTTCACGGTTGGCGCAAGCGGGACGGTAAAGGTGAAGGTCGGCTGAGGCTCAAGCTTGAAGTCATCCATCGAGCCGGGGGCAGCTGGCTCTAGGTTGTTTTCTTCAAGCGCTTGACGGTACAGCTTTTGCCCCAAGGCTTCGATGGTCTCTTCT
>DAOUCZ010000076.1:0-16694 GCA_034431675.1 Anaerolineae bacterium
GGCGGGGGGCAGGCTGTCGGGGGTGCGCCAGCGGCCTTGAGCCACGCGGTCAGCGGCGAGGCGGCGCAGCGCGTCGGGCGGGTGATGCTGATCGGTGTGATGCAGGATGGGGTGCGCGCCAAACAGCAGCTCATAGGCGGTGACGGCGAAGGCGTAGCGGTCACTGGCCGGCGTGAGCGGCTCGGACGGCGGCGGCTGATAGGCCGGTGTGCCGGCGCGCGCATCGGGGGGTGGGGAATCGGTGGAGAATGGGCGGGCGAGGCCAAAATCCAGCAGCATCGGGTGGTCTAGGCCGCGGATGTTGGCCGGTTTGATGTCGGCGTGGACGATGCCGCGGGCGTGCAGGTGGTCGATGGCGCTGGCCAGCGCCGTCAGCGCGTCAAGGCGGGCGGTCAGCGGGTGCTGCCAGAGCGCGCCGCTGGCAATCAGCACATTGAGCGCCTCACCGGCGGCCAGCGTCATCACCAGATGCGGGGTGGGGGTGTGCAGGTCGTGGCCCAGCAGGGCGGGGATGTGGGGATGGTCGAGGCGAGCCAGCGCGGCGACCTCGGCGGCCAGATGCGGGGGCGCGTCGGTGGGAGGCCGGTCGGGGCGGGGGCGCTTGAGCGCGGCCTGCCGGCCCGTGCCCAGATGGCGCACGCGCCACACCTCGCCCATCGCGCCGATGCCGATGACGGCTTGCAGCGCCCATGGGCCGATGTGGTCAGGACTGGCCGCGTCCATAGCTGCTGGTCAACTGGGCGGGGACTGGCTCGAACGGGCGCGGCTCGCCGGGCAGCACCAGCTTGACCACCACCACCTGCCCGAATTGGACGAGGTCTTCGTTATACACGCGCATCCGCGTGCCGGGGGTGAGCGGCACAAGGCCGGTTGGGCGGTGTAGGGCCGTGCCATATGAGCTTTGCAGGTCGGTGAGGTAATATTCGCGGCGCTCATCATCGCCGACGAATTGGGCGTGCCGGCGCGAGATGCTGCGCTCGTCCAGCGCCACCAGTACGCCGCTTTCGGGGTGATAGTAGCGTCCGATGATGAACTTATCGGCGGGCAGCGGGATGTCGCCACCGCCTGCCACCCCTGCCATGATGACCATCCGCGCGCCGCGCAGCGGCACATCGGCCTTGGACTGGGCGGCGAGGTTGGGCTTGGTGGGCATCAGCGGGGCTTTGGGCTGGCGCGGCTGGCGCTCGCCGGTGGGCCACAGGCTCAGCAGCAGGCCATACAGCAGCAGCAGCACCGCCAGCGCGGCCATCACCAGCGTTACCGCCCATCCGATTTGGGTGAGCTGTGGGTTGTGGGTGAAGAAACTGAAGATGTTGTTCATAGGATGCCCCCATCTGCCTGCGATTGTAGCGCGAAGCAGGTCATCCTACAAATGAGTTTGTAATGCCCGCACGGGTGGCAGACGGCTAGGCGCGATAAGCCTCAAGGTGGGCGGATTGGGCGGCGTATTTTTGGCCGACCACGGCGCAGCTGCGTTGATAGTACACGTCGTCCAGCAGCGCGGGATAGACCTGTGCCGCCAGCGTCAGCAGGTGCTGCCAGTGCGCCAGCTGGGCGATGCGGGCTTGTGCCGCCTCGATGCGCCCCCACAGCCGGCCATCCTCGCCGAAGGGTTCGTGCTCGGCCAGCAGGCGTGGGCTGGGCGGCACATCGCGAAACGCCAGCAGATACCCAACGCGATAGGCCAGCAGCATCCCCGCCTCGGCGACGGCAGGGTGTGTGTGCTGGCAGAGGGCGTGCAGCGCCGGCGCGACGTCCTCATCCACTGGGTGCTGGCGCAGGGTGGCCCATAGGCCGCCAATCAGCGGCTGCGGGGCATTGAGCGGCAGGCGCACCAGCTCGCCGTTGAGGGTGACGACCGGCGGCAGCACCACGCGCACATGAAAGGCCTTGCCCAGCAGCGCGTCATGCAGCTCGGCAGCGGTCGCCTCAATATAATGGCGGGTCAGCATCGGCTGAGACCGCCACGCGGCCTCGGCCCAATCCACAGCGGTTGGGTCGGTGAGAGCGGGGAAAAAGGGGTGAGATTGTGCGGCGGCCATCGGGGATAAACCTCTCAGAAGGGTCAGATTTTAGCAATAGTAACTAAATTTAAGGGGTGTTATTTTGTGGATAGTGTACAACAAAACCGCCAAAAGTCGAATTAAGGTTTGCGAGGGGAAAAAGCCCCCTCACCCCCAAAAGAACCCGCGCGGCGCGCACAAAAAACCCCCTTCTCCGGCATGGAGAAGGGGGGTGGGGATGCGGGGGCGGAGCGGCTTAGCGCCACGCCAGCGGGACGGCGAAGCGCACCGTCTTGACGAAGCCGGCCTCGTCCAGCACGATGCCGCCCAGCAGGTCTTGCTGCGAGCCGTCGGGGTTGACCAGCACCAAATCGACATAGGGGCGGGCTTGGCGCTCTTCGGTGCGGCGGTATTGCAGCAGGGCGACCGCGCCATCGTTGCGGACGGCGAGGGCGTTGGCGTATTGGCCGCGCGTCAGGCGCTGCTCTACCCCGCTGAACAGGTCGAGGCGGAAGACGGCGTTGTCTGCCCCGCCCGATCCGCCGGCGATGTAAATCAGGGCGCTGCTGTCGGGGGTGAAGCCCATGGCGCGCACGCGGTCGCTGGAGCGCTGGAGCGGGATGCGGATGGGGGCGCTGAGGTCGGCAAGGTCGAGCACCATCAGCTCTGATTTATCGGGCAGGGCGGTGACGATGGCCCAGAACTGGCGGTTGCGGCTGAAGACTGCCGGCGCGATGTCGCCCAGCGAATAGCGCAGCGGCACAAAGCGGCGGAATACGCCGGCGCGGCTGATGAGCGGGGTGGCCGCGGTTGGGTTGTTGAGGTCAACGGTATAGACCGCGGCGGTCTCACGCGCGACGCCGTCGGCGGCGGTGAACAGGGCGGTTGCGCCGTCTTCGAGCGCCACGATGTTATAGGTTTGGGTGTTGGTGAATGAGCCGCCGTCCTGCGGGTTGGTCAGGGCCAGCGTGGCCGAGCCAGAGGCACGGTCAACGATGTAGAACTGCCAGCGGGTGCGGCCGTCGCCGCCGCGGCAGCGCTCGCCCAGCACCATCACAAGGCGGTCTGTGCCTGCGCCGTTGACCTGCCCGCCGGTGAAGCGGCAGTTTTGCGCGGCCAGCACCGAGGTCAGCTCGCGCGCAGTGCCGTTATTCCACAGGGTGACGACGGCTTCATCGGCTTGCCCGTCGGCGTTGGTGAAGAGCTGGAGGGCCAGCAGCTCGCTGCCATACCACGCAAACGAGGTGACGCGCTCGATTTTGCCGCGCTCGGTCAGCTCGTCCACCTCGCGCACGGTGAGCGTGCCGGTGATGAATTCGCTCTGCTCGGTCACTTCTTGATAATTGATGTAGGCCATCATGTTGCTGTCGGGCGAGTAGCCAAAGCCGCTGAGCGCGCACGCCACGCGGTTGATGCTGGCCACGGCCACCGGCGCGCCGAAATCGGTCATCTGATAGAGCATCCCGCCGTCGATGCCGGCGTTGGGCTGATGGGCGAAGAAAGCGAAGCGCCGCCCATCTTGGCTGATGGGCTGGCCGGTGCAGCGGGTGACGCCAATCACGCTGCGGTCAAATTCAATCAGGGTGGTCAGCACCCCGTTGGGGAACACCGCGGCCAGTTGACTGGGTGCGCTGGCATCTTTGCGCTCTGGCTCTGCCCCTTCGGACAGCCAAACCAGCAGTGCGCCGGTTGGCGAGGGTGGGTCTTGTGCCCGCAGCGGCAGCACAATCACGAATAACAAGGCGAACAAAAAGACTCGACGCATAACCTTGCCCCTTTGGATGACGAGGTGTTTTGGCATTACGTGCTTGATGATAACACCGGATAGGCCCTTACGTCACCGTCGGACGGGGGCGAATGGGTAGGAACTCTTGCCCATTTTGCTGGGGCACGTGCCGCACATGTGAAAGGATGGGATGGGGATGGAACGGATGCACACACCGAGCAATGCCGAACTGCGCGAGGCGGTCGAGCGCGAGCTGCTGCTGGCGGCGCTGCGCCTTGCGCGGGCGATTAACGGGCCGGTCATCAAGCCGGCGACGCTGAAAGAGCGGGCGGGTGCGCTGGCGGCAGTGGCCGACCGGGCACTGAAGTTTGCCACTGCGCCGGCGGCAGAGGATGAGGCGCTGCGGGTGGTGTTTGAAGAGGATGACGACGTGCCAAGGGGGGACGATGGCGGGGACGATACGCCTGAAGAAGCCGCACGCCGGCCAGCGCCCGATGTGGGAGAGTCCGGCGCGCTTCAAGGTGCTGGCGTGTGGCCGGCGGTTTGGCAAGACCGAGCTGGGCAAGCTGCTGCTGATTGAGCGGGCGCTGCGCGGCGGGGTGTGCTGGTGGCTTGCCCCGACCTATGGGATGGCAGGCGCAGTCTGGCGTGACCTGCTGCGGGTGCTGAGGCCGGCGATGCGCGCCCTAAACGCGGCGGAGCGTTATATTGAGCTGCGGGGGGGCGGCAGTGTGGCGGTGCGCAGCGCCCACGCGCCTGACCGTCTGCGTGGGGCGGGGCTGGATTATGCGGTGCTGGATGAGGCAGCCTTTATGCCGGATGCGGTCTGGCCAGAGGTGGTGCGCCCGATGCTGCTTGACCGGCGGGGCGGTGCGGCGTTTTTGTCCACGCCAGATGGGTTTAATGGGTTTTGGCGGCTGTATCAGCTGGGCCTTGACCCTGCCGCGCCAGAGTGGGCCAGCTTTCACGCGCCGTCCAGCGCCAACCCGCTGTTGAGCGCCGCCGAGATTGAGGCGATTCGGCGGGTGACGCCCGAGCGGGTGTTCCGTGCCGAGTATCTGGCCGAGTTCATCGACGCGGCGGGTGCGGTGTTTCGCGAGGTGCAGCGGCACGCGCACGCGCCACTGGGGGCGCTGCCGCGCACGGATCGGCATTATGTGGCCGGTTGTGACTGGGGGCGGGTGGACGATTATACGGCGGTGGCGGTGATTGATGTGGACAGCGGGCAGATGGTGGCGCTGGAGCGCTTTACGGGCGTCAGCTGGGAGGTGCAGCGGGCGCGGGTGGCGGCGTTGTGCCGGCAGTGGGGGGTGGCGGCGCTGTGGGCCGAGGAGAACGCTGCCGGCACGGTCAACATCGAGGCGCTGCAGGCCGAGGGCCTGCCGGTGCGCCCGTTTGTCACCACCGCGCGCAGCAAGCCGGCCCTGATTGACGGCTTGGCAGTGGCGCTGGAGCGCGGCGAGCTGGCGCTGCTGCCGGATGCGGTGCTGCTGGACGAGCTGGCCGCCTATCGGCTTGAGCGGCTGCCGGGCGGCGGCTGGCGCACCAGCGCGCCCGCCGGCGGCCATGACGATACGGTGATGGCCTTGGCGCTGGCGTGGCATGGGGCGCGGCAGGGGCGGGTGCGCATCGACTGGGCTTGACGTAACACGGGCGGCCTGCGCGGCGTCTAGGCAGTGGTGTATGCAGAGCGTGATTAGACCTGATGGAAAGGATTGGCGCGATGGCTGTGGAAGTGGCGACGCTGGGCGGTGGGTGTTTTTGGTGCTTAGAGGCGGTGTATGACCAGCTGCGCGGGGTGCAGTCGGTCGAGTCGGGGTATATGGGCGGGCAGGTGGCCAACCCGACCTATCAGGCGGTGTGCACTGGCGAGACCGGCCATGCCGAGGTGGTGCAAATCCGCTATGACCCCGATCAGGTCTCGTTTGTTGACCTGCTGGGGGTGTTTTTCAGCATTCACGACCCGACCACGCTCAACCGGCAGGGCGCGGATGTCGGCACGCAGTATCGTTCGGTCATCTTCTATCACACGCCAGAGCAAAAACAAACCGCCGAGGTGTTGATTGGTCAGCTGGACGCGCAGAAGCTCTACCCCTCCCCGATTGTCACACAGGTTGTGCCGGCACAAACCTTCTATATCGCCGAGGACTATCATCAGGAGTATTTTGCCAAGAACCCCACTGCCGGCTACTGCCAGTTTGTGGTCGCGCCCAAGGTGGCCAAGTTCCGCAAATACTTCTTTGACCGGCTGAAGGCCTAGCCCTCAGTAGGGGCAGTTCGTGAGCTGACCGACGTCACGGGCGCATCCCGATGCGCCCCTACTGATTTTGAAGCGATTACCCTGCGGCGTCAGTGCTGACCGTGGGAGCTGCCGTCATCCAGCAGGCGGGACGGGCGCAAAAAGCCCTGCCCATAGGCCACATGGGCCTGCCCGATGACGATAAACGCTTCGGGGTCAACGCTGGTCACGATTTGGCGCAGCTGGTCGATCTGGAAGCGGGCGACCGTGACCAGCAGGATGCTGCGCGGCTGACCGGTGTACATGCCGGTGGCCTGCCAATGGGTCACCCCGCGGTGCATGATGTCCATGATGGCGCGCGCCACCTCTTGCGGGTGGTTGGTGATGATGATGCCGTTGCGCACCACGCTCGGCCCTTCGAGGATGTAGTCCGATGCTGCGCCCTCGGCGGCCAGCGCGACGATGGCGTACAGCGCGCCTTCCCACCCGAACACGAGGCCGGCAAACACCACGATAATCAGGTTGCTATAGAGATAGGTGGTGCTGAGCGGCGCGCCAAACTTGTCCTGAAGGATGCGCGCGAGGGTGGATGTGCCGCCCGATGTGCCGCCGGCCTTATAGATAAAGCCTGCGCCCACCCCGCCAATCACCCCGCCAAAGATGGCGTTGAGCAGGGCGTCATCGCTGATGCCTTGCTTGGGGAACAGCGGGGTAATCCAGTCGGTGAGCACCGAGAACAGCACCACGCAGTAGATGGTGGTGGCCACCGTGCGCCAGCCAAACCGCCGCCACGCCAAATATTGAATCGGGATGTTGCCCAGCAGTGTGACCAAGCCGATGGGCGTGCCGACCAGCTTGTTGAGGATGACCGCCGCGCCCGAGATGCCGGCGGGCGCGATGTCGAAGGGGGCTAAAAACACCGCCACCGACACAATCCAGATGAGTGTGCCGGCGGTGAGCAGGGCAAAGCGGATAACCCATTGAAGGGTCTGCCGCTCGGTCAGCGGCTTGAGGTTGGGCAGCATGGGCTAGCCCCCTTTCTTGTGCGCGGCGCGCGGCACACCGTTCAGCGGCGGATGGGGATGGGGCGTGTTGAGGTCATAAATCACGCGCAGGCCGTCCAGCGTCAGCTCTGGCTCAATCTGGTCAAAGGCGGTGGTGTGATGGGCCAGCAAGCTGGCCAGCCCGCCGGTGGCAATCACGCGCGCGGTGGGGTGAGCGGGGTCGTCTTGGGCCAATTGGGCTTTGATGCGCGCGGTCAGCCCCTCAATCATGGCCACATAGCCATAGAAGATGCCGGACTGCATGGCGTGGATGGTGTTTGCGCCAATCGGCGAGGGCGGCGGCACCAAATCGACCTTGTGCAGCTTGGCCGCGCGGCTGACCAGCGCGTCGTGCGCCACCCCGATGCCCGGGCAAATCGCCCCGCCGCGGTACTCGCCCTTGGCCGAGACCACGTCGAAGGTGGTGGCTGTGCCAAAGTCGATGACGATGGCCGGCCCGCCGCCGTGCAGCGCTACCACTGCCGCCGCGTTGACCACGCGGTCTGCGCCGGCCTGCTCGGGCTGATCGAGCGCCAGCGTGACCCCGAGCTTGATTTTGTGGGTGACCACCAGCGGCTGAAGCTTGAAATAGCGCTCGACCAGCTCGCTAAAAGCCAAGGTGAGCGGCGGCACGACGCTGCCAATCACCACCCCGTGCACCGCCCCAAACCCGACATCGGCGCTGTTGAGAAAGTTGCGCACCAGCACCCCATATTCATCTGGCATCTTGTCGTGGACGGTGCGTGCGCGCCAGCTGAGCGCCCACGACTCCCCGTTCCACAGCCCAAGGTGTATGTTTGTATTGCCCACGTCCACTGCGAGTAACATGGCAAAACCCGCTTTCCATCCGCAAAAAAACGACCTGCCAGAAGTATATCATGTGGCGGTTTTGCCCCCCACCCCGTCGCGTTGAGGGGTACAGGGCCACAAAAAGCCCCCGCCTCTGGCCAGAGACGAGGGCTGTGGGGCGGGCGGCGGCGGTTATTTATCGGTGGTGATTTGGAAGCCGCTCATAAACTGCTTTTGCAGCAGGATGAACACAATCACCGGCGGGATGCTGGCAATCACCGCGCCCAGCATCAGCGGGCCATAGGCGATGCTGGTATCGACCGCCAGCAGCGAGCGCAGCCCGACCTGCACCACCTGAAAGTCTCCGCCCTGCATAATCAGCTGCGGCCACAGGTACATGTTCCACGAATAGATAAACTGAATGACCGCCAGCGCGCCGATGGTGTTCCAGCTCATCGGGATCAGCACGGTGAACAAGAACTGGAGCGGGGTTGCCCCGTCCATCTGGGCGGCCTCGCTCAGCTCTGCCGGCAGGTTGGCAAAATGCTGCCGGAACAAAAACGTGCCGGTGGCGCTGGCCAAGAACGGCGCAATCAGCCCTTGCAGGGTGCTGCCCCAACCCAGCGTGCCGCTGACAAAGCGGAACAGGCCGATGATCAGGATTTCGGTTGGCATCATCAGGGTGGCCAGCACAAAAGCAAACACAATCCACTTGCCCGGAAAGCGAAAATACACAAAGGCCAGCCCCGACGTCAGCGACAAAATCGTTTTGCCGACGGTAATCAGCACCGACAGCAGCACCGAGTTCCACATGTACTGCCCCAAATAGCGGTTGACCATCACCTGATAGAGGTGGTCGTTGAACGACGTGCCGGGCAGCAGGGTGAAGTTGGCCACTTGG
This sequence comes from Anaerolineae bacterium, assembly GCA_034431675.1. Lineage (GTDB taxonomy): Bacteria > Chloroflexota > Anaerolineae > Aggregatilineales > Phototrophicaceae > Flexicrinis. The sequence goes on from DAOUCZ010000076.1 coordinate 8,702, forward strand.
GCGTTGGTCTGGGTGCTGACCAGCATGGCATAAATCAGCGGCAGGCCGATCACGAGGCACGAAATCACCAACGTGACGTGCACATACCAGCGCTTGGGCAGCCATGCCGGCTGACTGCGCCGGCGGCGGGTGGGCTTGATGGGCTGACTGAGCGGGTAGCCGCTGTCGGAGACGTTGCCCGGACGGATCGGGATGACACGGGGGTGAGCGTTGTTGTCCATCGGCTTATGCTCCGTAGGTCACGCGGCGTCCGCTGGTGCGGAACTGGATGAAGGTGATGACAATCACGATGGCGAACAGCACCAGCGACTGCGCGGCTGCCAGCCCGAGGTTGCGCTGGTTCAGCCCGTTATCGACCACGCGATAAATCATGGTGGAGGTTGCGCCTGCCGGCCCGCCGCGGGTGAGGAAGTCGATGGTGCCGTAGGTGTCGAAAAAGGCATAGGTGATGTTGGTGACGACGAGGAAGAAGGTGATTGGCCCAAGCAGCGGCAGCACAATCATAAAGAAGCGCTGCCAGCCGTTTGCCCCGTCGATGCTGGCGGCCTCTTGCAGGTCATCGGGCACGTTTTGCAAGCCGGCGATATAAAACAGGATGTTGAACCCCAGCGACTTCCACACACTGGCGATGATGATCGTCCATGGGGCGATGCTGGCGTCTTGCAGCCATTTGACCGGTGTGCCGCCGCCCAGCCGAATCAGGTGGTTGGCGATGCCCGAGGCCTCGTTGAAGATGATGTTGAAGATGATGCCGGCCACCACCGGCGACACGGCATAGGGCCAAATCAGCAGGGTGCGATAGACGTTTGCCCCGCGCACCGGCTGATAGGCCATGTAGGCGATGAACAGGCCGATGGCAAGGCTGAGCACCACGGTGAAGAAGGCGATGAAGAAGGTGGCCGAGAGCGTCTGGCCATAGCCTTGGCGGGCGTCGAACAGCTTGGCGAAGTTGTCGAGGCAGACAAACGCGGTGCGGTTGTTGCCCAGCGTAGCCAGCAGCGTCGAAAGGCGCAGGTTGTCGATGGCCGGATAATATAAAAACAGCGCCAACACCACCAGCGACGGCGCCAACAGCAGCCACGGCGTCAGCGGGTTGACCCCGCGGAACATCCCCGGCATCTGCACCCCCATCACAAGGTCGCGCCAGTTGGTTGGCCCGTGCGAGAACAAGCGCAGCACAAAATGCCCCACCCAGATGAACAGCAGTGCGCTGACGATGACCGCCACGAGGCCCAACTGCGCCTCGATCGGCTTGCGCTCTGGCTCGAACATACAAAAATTGAGCGGCAGCGTGAACAGCAGGCCGCCAAATGCGCCAAATGCGCCGCCAATCAACACGCCCAGCAGCGCACCACGGGCGCGCCGGCGGGCGGCAATGGCCAGCGTCACCGCCCCAACAAGGGCGGGGAGGCCGGCAACCAGCCACGGCACAAGCTCAAAGGGGATCATAACGGGGTGGGCCTTTCGGTAGTCACAAAACGACGAGCAGGGGTGTTTTGAGGGGTTCTAAAAATAGCCAAACAACGCCGCCCGATGGGTAGGCACACAGTGCCTACGGCGCATCGGGCGGCGGGTTGGCCGAACGGGGCGGTTAGTTCTCCGGCGCGTTCAGCAGGTTGTACTCGGTCAGGGTTTCGTCGGCCAGTTCCTTGGCCTCGGTCAGCGCCTCAGCCACGTCACGGTTGTTCACCAGCACCTGCTCGATGGCGGTGGTCACGTGGTTGCGGATGGCCGGGAAGCCGCCCACGATCGCGCCGGCGGTGGCGCTGGTCGGCTTGGCGGCTGCCAGTTGGGCGCTGGCCACGAGGCTGTTGGGGCTGGCCTCATACCAGCCTTCGGCCTCCAGCAGCTCGATGGCCGGGTTGGTGACGGGCACGTAGCCGGTGAACTTGTGCCAGTCGGCGGCGTTCTCGGCGTTGGTGAACCACAGCAAGAAGGTCAGCGCGCCGTCTTCGACCTCGGTGCTCAGGCCGTTGGACAGCCACAAGCTGGCGCCGCCGATCAGGTTGCCGACGTATTCCACGTCGCCGTTGTGGGGCATAAAGCTGGCCACCACTTCAAAGCCGGCGGCTTCGCCGTCGTTGGTCAGGGCGGTGGTGTCCGACGACGAGTAAATCAGCATCGCCACCTGCTGGGCGACAAAGGCGTTGTAAGTGCCGCCCCAGTCACGCTGCGCGCCGGTGTAGATGTAGTAGCCCTTGTCCTGCATCGACTTCCACCACGACACATAGGCCACGGCGGCATCGCTGTTGATGAAGGTTTCGGTGGCGCGAGCCTCACGACCGTTGCCGTTGTTGACGAGGTCTGCGCCCTGTTGGGCCACCGACTGCTCGAAGAACCAACCGTGGTTGGGCCACGTGATGCAGTTGGCGGGGGCGTTCTCGAGCGCCATGATGGCGGCGCAGGCGGCCTCGACCTCGGCCCACGTGTCGGGGATTTCGGTCACGCCAGCGGCTTCTAGATAGCTCATGTTGCTGAACATGATGGCCGACGAGGTGTTCCACGGGAACGAGGTGAACTTGCCGTCCAGCGTGTAATAGTTGCGCACGGCGTCCACGAACACGTCAAAATCAACCGGCAGGCCGTTGATTTCGGTACGGTCGCCGAAAGCATCGGCCACGCTCTTGAACTGCGGCACGCCATCCAGCGCCGCATCGCGGGCGTTCTGGGTGGCTGCCTCGAAGTACTGCACGATGGCCGGCTGAGTGCCCTGCTCGTAAGCCAGCGCCGCCGCGTTAAACAGCGACTCGTAGTCGGCATAGCCCTCGACCACCACTTCGTACTGCGGGAACTGCTCGTTGAACGCGGCGGCCTTCTCGCGCGCCCAGTCCAGACGGGCATCGGTGAAGGCAATCCAAACCGGAATGCGAATCTTGTCTTGCGCGAAGGCCGGAACCATCGCCGCAGCCACCAGCGCAAGGGCCAGCGCCGCCATGAAAACGTTCTTACGGAACAACATAGTGAGCATTTCTCCTTAGAAAAGGTTCAATCTACGCCGCGTTGGGCGTACCGACGCGGTGTACTCTAGTCAAACCGAGTTAAGCGCTTTATGCAAGAGCAGTTAAGCATTTGTGCAGATTGCTTAACTATCATTTAACAAAACACACTAAGCCAAAACATACTGCAAGGCGGGGTTCTCCTCGGCTTCTAGCTCTGCGAGGTTATACACGCTCAGATGCCCGTGTTGATACAGGTATTCGACGTGTGCGCCGGCCTCTTCGATGGCCAGCAGCACGTCGTAGCCGCCTTTGTTGGGGTACATCGCGCGCGAGATGTCGGAGATGGTCATCGGGCGGGCGGCCTCGCGCATCAAGTCCAGCACGCGCGTCAGCTTGCGCTCGTGGCTGGCGTAGATTTGGGCAATTCGCCCAGTTAGGTCTTCAATCGGGTCTTCGTGGCCGGCCAGCGCCACCCGCACCCCGTCGATGCGTGCGGCGCGCCGGAGCGAGTCGCGGTAGTGCCCAAGGCCGGTATAGGGAGTGATGCTCTCTGGGGCTTGATGTGGGGTGGTTTTGCTCAGGATATGGTCGGCGCACAGCAGCACGTCGCCAATCTGGATCATGACTTGGCCAGAGCAGTGGCCGGGCATGTGATGGAACTGCATCCCGTCCAGCGGGGTATCTTCATCCAGCGAGAACCCGACCTGCACCGAGCGGACGTGCCGCTTGGCAAACTGGTACATGTCCATCAGGCCCTGCCGCTTTTCGGGGCGGATGCCGGCGCGCTCCAGATAGACGCGCAGGTCTTTGGCCGCCACCGCCACGCGCTCCTCATAGTTGGTCAGCACGCGCCGATCCAGCTCGTGCACGCCGACCTGTGCGCCAGTGTGATCGACGAGGTCGGCCACCCCGCCGAAATGGTCGATGTGACCGTGGGTGACCAGAATCCGGCGGATGTCGCGCGGGCTGAGCGCCTCGCCGTGCTGGTCGCGCACCGCGGCGATGCCGTCCAGCAGGTCTTGTGTGCTGTCGCCAAATCCAGAGCCGCAGTCCACCAGTGTGGGGTCGCCTTGGTTCAAAATCAGATAGCTGTAGCCGATAAACCCGTTGGGGAAGACCGTCATCGGCAGGCGGTAGATGCGCGCGCCGCTGCTGGCCTCAAAGCGTTCGATAGCGGGGTGGTTAGACATTTGTCACAATCTTTCTTGCGTCTGGTCTAGAGGTGCGGGATAGTTGGGGAGGTGCGGGCCGTCTGGCCTGCATCCACAGCCAATCCATAGTAAGGAGAACCCCACCATGCGAAAGGCGTTTCTTTTTAATCTAACGCTGGTTTGTTTTTTGTCGATGATCAGTTTTGGGCCGGCGAGCGCGCAAGGGGCGAACATCCGCTGTCCGTTGGGCCGGCATGAGGTGGTGGCGGCGGTCGGCGAGGTGGGCGCAGAGTATGAGGTGGCGGTGCAGCAGGCCGAGCGCTATATGGCGCTGTGCCCCAACATCACCGTCAAGCTGTTTCGCTCTCCCAACCAGACCACTGACCGCCTTGGGCTGTACCGCACCATCTGGGAGGCCCAGAGCAGCGAAATCGACATCTTTCAGACCGATGTGGTGTGGGCCGGCATCATCGAGCCGCACGTGGTTGACCTGAACGAGTATCTGCCGCCGATGTACTTTGAGCAGTTCTTCCCCGCCATGGTCGAGGGCCAGCAGATTAACGGCAAGCAGGTGGCCATCCCGTGGTTTACCGATGCGGCGGGCTTGTATTATCGCACCGACCTGCTGGAGAAATATGGGCTGGATGTGCCGGCCACGTGGGACGAGCTGACCGAAGCGGCGCGCATCATTCAGGAGGGCGAGCGGGCAGCCGGTAACACCGATTTTTATGGCTATGTGTGGCAGGGCAACGCCTATGAGGGCTTGACGTGTGACGCGCACGAATGGCTGACCAGCGAGACCGGTGACACCTTCATCACCCCCGAGGGCGAGGTGAACGTCAACAACGACGGGTTTATCCGTGCGCTGGAGCGCGCTTATGGCTGGATTGGCACGGTATCACCGGTCAATGTGGTGACGTTTGATGAAGAGGCCTCGCGCGAGGTGTGGCAGGCTGGCAAGGCGGCCTTTATGCGCAACTGGCCGTATGCCTATGGGTTGGGCAATGCCGAGGGCACGGCCATTCAGGGCCTGTTTGACTTTGCCCCGCTGCCGGCTGGTGAGAGCACGCGTGCGGCTTGTTTGGGCGGGTGGCAGCTGGCCGTCTCGCGCTACAGCAACAATGTCGAGGTGGCGGTGAGCGTGGCGGCCTTTTTGGCCTCCTATGATGAGCAGAAGGCCCGCGCGCTCAGCCCGCACGGCGCGAACCCGACCATCCCCGCCCTCTATGACGACCCCGACCTGTTGGAGGTCAACCCGCTGTTTGAGCGGATGGGCGCGATTTTGGCCACCGCCTATCCGCGCCCGTCTGGCTTTACCGCCGCGCTGTATGACCGTGCTTCTGAGGCGTTCTATCGCACCATCCATCTGGTGCTGACCGGCGAGCTTGACCCCGACAGCGCCGCCAACGAGCTGGCTTTTGAGCTGGGCGACATCGTGCGCGACATCCGCGGGCGCTAGGCGGCAGGGCAATCGTTTCAAAATCAGTAGGGGCGCATCGCGATGCGCCCGTAAAGCATCGCGATGCGCCCGTGACGTTGGGCAGTTCACGAACTGCCCCTACTAGGCTGGGGGTGAGGGGTTTTTTGACGCGGCGGGTGTTAAAATGGGCGGTGTTTGGCCGCATTATTGAGGTAGATAAACACAGAGCCATGCCCGCTTATATCCGCAGGTTGACGCCTGACGGGGTGCTGCACCCCGTTGGCTACAGTGCCGAGAGCTTGAACGACGCCGCGCGCTTTGAGCCGACTGACGGCGTGTATACCATCACCAACACTTATCATGTCACGCAGGTGCTGCGGATGGATGACCATCTGACGCGCCTTGAGGATTCGGCGCGGCGGGCGGGTATCCCGCTGCGCTTGGATCGGCAGGCGCTGCGGCGGGCGCTGCGGGCCTGCATCCTTGACTATGGGGTGGGGGACGTGCGCTGGCGCGTGACGGTCGGGCGGGATGCCCCGCAGGACGTGCTCATCACCCTAGAGCCGTTTTCGCCGCCGCCGGCACAGGTGTATACGGACGGGGTGCGGGTGGTGTCTGCGCCGGACAGTGCGCGCCATAACCCGGCGGCCAAAACCACCGAGTGGATGACCGCGCGGCAGGCGCTGGCGCAGGCCATGCCGGCAGGGGTGTACGACACCCTGCTGACCGACGCGGACGGGCATCTGCTGGAGGGGTTGGCGGCGAATTTTTATGCCATCAAGGACGGGGTGCTGTGGACGGCGCAGGACGGGGTGCTGCCGGGCATCAGCCGGATGATTGTGCTGGAGGTTGCGCCGTCGGTGCTGCCGGTCAAGCTGGAGGCGGTGACGGTGACCGATGTGCCGGCGCTGCAAGAGGCCTTCATCACCAGCGCCAGCAGGGGCATCGTGCCGGTGGTTGAGATTGACGGTCAGCGGCTGGGCGATGGCCGGCCCGGCCCATTGACCGGTCAGCTGCGCAGCGCGTATCAGGCGTGGGTGAGCACCCACCTAGAGGAGATTTAGGCCATGAACATGGCGGTTTCTGATGCGCTGGAGGCGCGTATTCGTGCGGGACGCCTGCTGACCCCGCCAGTCACATGGCAGGACGAGCTGGTCTTCCCCGCCTTTGATGGGCTGTCGATTTTGAACGCCAGCAGCACACTGGGGGCGGCGCTGGGCGTGGATGCCGGCGCGGCGCTGGACGAGGCGGTTTGGCAGGGGGCGTCCCCGCTGGGGCGGGTTGACCGCGCGGTGGTGTTCATCACCGATGGGCTGGGGTATCACAAGCTCAATCAGCTGGTGACTGCCGACCCGACACTGGCCAACCTTGTCGATGATGTGGGGGGCGGGCGGATGCCTGTGCCGCTGTCGTCGGTCAGCCCGAGCACGACGGTGGCGGCGCTGTCCACGCTGTTTACGGCCAGAGCGCCGGCCTCGCACGGCATTCTGGGCACGACGGTTCAGCTGTATCCGCTGAACACGGTGGTGGATATGCTGGCGATGGCCTCGGTGGTGGGCGGTCAGCCGGGCAATATCGCGGCGTGGGGCGTGCCCCCTATCGACCTGATACAAGGGGCGGTGCTGCCCGAAAACCTGACCGCTGCCGGCGTGCAGGTGCATTTGGTGGTGGACGATGCGCTGCTGGGGAGTGGGTTTTCGAGCCTGCTGTACCGCGGCTTTCAGCATCTGCATGGGGTGCACAGCCAGAGCCATTGGGGCACGCGCCTGCGGCAGGTGCTGCGTCAGACACGCGGCCAGCGCGCGCTGGTGATTGCGTATCTGAGCGGGGTAGATTTGCTGTCGCACCTATACGGCGCGGACTCGGAAGAGGTGCACGCCGAGGTGCGCCTTCAGCTGAGTGTGCTGCGCGAGGCACTGGCCCGCCCCGAGGGGCGTGATGGGCGCACGCTGGTGATGATGTTGGCCGACCATGGGCATCAGGATGCGCCGCAGCAGATTGATTTCTCGGCCAGCGCGGCGGGGCGGGTCATCCTCGATGCGCAGCGTGGGGCGTATACCGGCGACCAGCGCTTTGCCTATCTGCACCTGCGTGAGGGGCAGCGCCCACAGGTCGAGGCGGCCCTGCGCGAGGCCTATGCCGATGTGCTGACGTGGTTTACCCCTGTCGAGGCGCTGCAAAGCGGCGTGTTTGGCGCGCCAGATGCGGCGCACCCGCAGTTTGCCCACCGCGCCGGCGACCTGATCCTTGTGCCGCGGGCGGGGCATCACCTGAAGCCGGCGCTCGAACCGGCTGACCCGCGCCGTCGCGTGCCGTTCGTCAGCTTTCACGCCGGCTTGTCCGCCGCCGAGATGCTGGTGCCGCTGCTGTGGCAGGTGATATAAGGGCGACAACAAACATGACTCATCCCGAAGTTAAGGGGTGAGGTAGAAAACAAAAGACCTTTCGGGTAAGCTGAAGTTTCCACACAAACAGCGACACCG
>DAOUCZ010000077.1:0-5568 GCA_034431675.1 Anaerolineae bacterium
AGCCTTTGGCTATGACCCACAGCATATCCAACGCACGTTCAAGGCTGTGCTGGGCCTCACCCCCCGCCAATACGCCGAGGCCGTCCGCCTCGATGCCTTCAAGTCCCGACTGCGCGCCGGCGCACAGGTGCTGGATGCCGCCCTAGACTCCGGCTACGGCTCTGCCGGCCACCTCTATGAAAAAACCACCGGCCAGCTGGGCATGACCCCCAGCGCCTATCGCAAAGGAGGCAAAGGGATGACCATCCGACACATCTCAGTCCATTCCGATTTTGGGGTGCTGCTGCTGGCCGCCACATCACGCGGCATCTGCGCCGCCAGCCTGCACGATACCCCTCAGGAGGCTGAGGAAGCCCTGTACAACGAATTTCCCAAGGCTGAGTTCATTGCAGGGGACGAGCAGCTGCACACGTGGGGCACTCAAATTCTCGCCCATATCACCGTCGGTGAGCCGCTGGACATCCCGCTGGATATTCAGGCCACAGCCTTTCAGTGGAAAGTTTGGCAGGCACTTCAGGCCATTCCACGCGGCCAAACCCTCACTTATGGCCAGCTGGCCAAAACCCTCGATATGCCTACCGGCGCGCGTGCCGTCGCGGCGGCCTGTGCCGCCAACCGTGCGGCTCTGATTATCCCTTGTCACCGCGTAGTCGGGTCAGACAGCAGCATGACGGGTTATAAATGGGGGGTGGATCGCAAGCAAGCACTGCTGTCCGCCGAGCGTGAAGAATCCCGTCTATTGTGACGAAGCCAGTTCAGCCAGCTCCGACAACACCCCGTCATCATGCTCGGCAGATAGGCGGGCATCAAGCGCCTCGCACCACCCTGCCAAACGCCATACCGCCCATGCCGCATGGCCGCGCACCAGCGAGTCTGCATCTGCCAGCAGCGGATACAAATCGGGCAGCAGTGCTGGATTGGCGCTGTTGCCCGCTGCCACACAAGCATTGCGCACCAACCGGTGACGCCCAATCTGCATGACCGGTGTGCCCTCATACAGCGCCTGATAACGCGCCTCATCAAGGCGCAGCAGCTCCGCCAACATCGGTGCAGCACGCTCCATCAGTGGGGAATCAAATGCGGAATCACGGCTGAGCGGGGCAAACCGATTCCACGGGCACACCTCTTGACACACATCACACCCAAACACCCAATTGCCAAAAGCAGCCCTCAACCCACGTGGAATCCAACCCGGGTTTTCGATGGTGTGATAGCTGATACAGCGGTTGGCATCCAGCACAAACGGGCGGGGAAATGCATCCGTTGGACAGGCCACCAAGCAGCGTGTGCAGCGCCCACACCCCGGTGCAGGTGAAAGCAGGACGTCGTAGGCGTCAAAGACCGCCGTTGTGATGATTTCGCCCAGAAAAAAATAACTGCCGCGGCGTGGGTGAATCAGCATCGTGTTCTTGCCCACAAAGCCCAATCCAGCCTGCTGTGCATGACTGCGCTCTAACAGCGCACCAAAATCCACATATACCGCCGCCTTATGCCCCATCCGCTTGAGGTCTGCAACCAGCAGACGCAGTCGATCGCGCAGCACCACATGATAATCACGCCCCCACGCATAAACAGCCACCCGCCCGCGTGAGCGGTCAGACAGGATATTGGGGTCTATCTCGGAACGATAATCCAGCGCGACAGACAATATCGAACGTGCACCCGGCAGAACCTGCTGCAAATCGCGCCGCCGCACCACCCGATCAGGCCTGTCCATGTAGTACAGCCCTGCCTGATAACCGGCATGTATCCACGCCAAGTAGGCTGTCAGGTTGTGGGATGGCTCAGCAGGCACCACGCCTCCGGCACTAAAGCCAAGCGCAGAGGCACGCTCTAGCAGCCACTGGCGCGAGACGGGTTTTGTCATACCGTTGGTGGGGTTTCCTCGTCGGGGGCAGCACGCTCACTGTCGGCTACCGCCACCGCCCGCTCCATATACTCAATGCTTAGCTCTGCCGGATTATGGTCATTGGCCAAGAAGTCATCTGGCACAGCCACCCCATGCGAACGCAAATACGACACCAATACCTCACGGTTGTCATCATCGTCAAATTCATCAAACGCGGCGCGCAAATCGCGCAGGTTGCCCACCAACCACAAAAACAGATCGGCCTCAGTGCGGTCTGGGTGCGCATCCATCGCCTTGTATTTGCGAATAGCCGTCACCGCAGGCCGATACACATGGTCATACCAATCTGCTGCGGCTTCATCAATCGAGACCGGCTTACCGCGCATTTCAGACAAGATCACCCGATGCACACGAATCAGCCCCATCAGGTCTGGATAGCGCGAAGGATCGCTTAACATCAGCGATTGATGGTGTATGCGGGTGCGCTTGAGGCCGGTCTCGTCCAAAAAGCTGGCATAGGCGCTGGCCGAGTCAATATCTTCATCGGTCATACCGGCATAAAAGGGCACAGGTGTGGCTATTTCGGTCACATGGGCCTGTATCGTCTTCATCCCCATCTGCTTGGCCACACTGACGCGGTGATTGCCATCGCGCACAAAGTACACATCCCCCACCTGATAAACCTCTATCGGTGGCAGGCCAACCATGCTGTGGGCGACAGCATAGACCCGACTCCAGCGCTCTTGCATCTCGTTTTTTCGGGGCAAAAAACTGCTGGTGAAGTCGCGGTAGCGTCCAACACTCCCGCGAATCTTGTCTACAGGGATGTCTTGCAACCCCCGATAAAATTCTTCGTGCAGGCGCAACCGTTCACGGATGTCGTCAAAGCTCAACAACTCCGCTGATTTGCCACGCAAGACGGCAAACATCTCCTGCCAAAAGGCGCGGCCTCGCGCACTTTGAAAGGCATTCATCCCATCCATCAAATTCGTGTGAAAGGCTTGGTCGTCGCTCATGTATCGTCCGTTATGCGCCCATCAAACTACACTATATAGCCGGTTTGAATTGGCGACAATAGGCGTTTGCACACCGTTACCGCGCTGCAAAATTTGTTAACTTTGACAACACCACTCATCACAAAAGGTTTGCAAACTGAACAGGACGGATATATAAGTGTGGTGTTTCTATGCCGTGATGGATTCTCCCCATGAACGACTCCCCGACGCCGCCCAAAGAACGCCGTTTTGATGACCTAACTCTGACCGAGGCCATCGGCCAATTTCGGCGTGCGCCGCGCGCCACATGGCAAATGCTGCGCCAAACCTTAACACGCCGCCCCAGTCGCCAACATCAATCCCCCACCGTGCCGCGGGCCAAGGACATCCCATCACAGACCGCTGCCACCATCACCATAGATTATGTTGGGCTGATTCGGGCCGGCGTGTGGTTTATGGCTTTTCTGGCCGGGCTGATCGGGTGTTTCAACGTCAACATCCCCAACTACACCGCCAACGGTCGTCCGGGACTGCTGTTCGCTACCCCCATCAGCAATGCGCTGGGGTGGTGGGGCGTGGCCTTTGTGCTGGCTGCCACCGCAGAGATATGGGCATGGAACAGGGGGCGACTGCTGCCAGATGTCCCAAAGTTTTCTAGCCCCTCTGCCGAAATGCCTTATCGCTGGCAGGCACTGATTCTCGCCCCGCCCCTGCTCTTGGTTGGCTATGCCGGGCAGGGCTACAACCAGTTCACCCTTGTTGGTGTGGCGGGCTGGCTCGCCGGCATCGTCGCGCTGCTGGTTGGATTGTGGCCGCGCAATCTCGACCCGTTGGTCGGCATTGGCCAGTGGTTGGCACATCTAAAAAGCGCCCCACGCCGTAAACCCGTCACACTAATCGCCCTGCTCGCCATCATGCTGATTGCCGGCTATCTGCGTGCCTATGAACTGGATGCCATCCCCGCCGAAATGACCAGCGACCACATCGAAAAACTGCTGGATTCGCAGCGCGTGGTGGAAGGCGCACGCGACATCTTCTTTGCCAACAACGGCGGTCGAGAACCCTTTCAGATGTATTTTATCGCGCTGCTGTCCTCTCTCACCGGCGGGGTCACGTTCAATACCCTCAAGCTAGCAGCAGCCATCGAAAGTTTGTTGGGGATATTGGCCTGCTTTTTTCTGGGCCGCGCTGTGGTGGGTGAGCGCACAGAGCAAGCCGACTATGTTGGCCTGCTGTTTGCGCTGATGGCCGCCGTCGGCTACTGGCATATCGCCATCACGCGCGTTTCGCTGCGCATTATGCTCACGCCGCTGGTTACCACGCTCACGCTGTGGGCACTGGTGCGCCTGCTGCGACAAAACCGGCGTATCGACGCCATCTGGGCAGGTCTTGCGTTGGGGTTTGGGCTGTACAGCTATCAAGCCTTGCGCCTGCTGCCCGCGGTTGCCTTTGCTGCTGTGGCAATCGGCGCGTTGTTTGTCGCACATACATCACGCCAACGCATCGCCTATCTGGTCAACTTGATGGTGATGGCCGCCCTGACCTTAGCCGCTTTTGTGCCGCTGCTGCGGTTTGCCAGCGACTATCCCGAAGACTTTTGGCGGCGCGCCTCTGGTCGCCTGCTGGGCGACGACGTCATCTGTGAATATGACGAATACGGCGGGTGTATCCCACGCAGTCCTACCTTCTCAGAACGCATCGAAGCCCTTGTCAGTCACCTCCCCGCTTTGGGCCAGAACATGGTCACTGCGCTGGGGATGTATACCTATCGCGGCGACATCGCGTGGCTTCATAATGCCCCCAATTATCCAGCGCTAGACCCGTGGGCCGGCGCACTGCTGATGAGCGGACTCGGCGCAGCCTGCGTGTGGGCCATAAGACGCAAAGACCTCGCCCTGCCTTTTATATTGATTGCGCTGCTCATCATGCTTGTTCCATCCGCCTCGGCCATCGCCAACCCCAATGAGAACCCCAGCCATACCCGTGCCAGCGGCACCATGCCGATGATTTACCTGCTGGTGGGCCTTGGCGGGTTTGGCCTAGCCAACGCCGTAGCCAGCCTCGTTCAGCGGCACCGACGCCTCATTGTCGGGGCGACGGTGGCGGCAATCATCGCCCTGTTCTCGTCCAGCTATGCCCTACGCACCATCACCACCACCTATGATGATTTTTATCAGGCGTCGTGGAGTCCCGAAAGAGAAGTGGGGCGCTATGTGCGCGGCTTTGTGGACAGTGGGGGGGCATGGGGCAATGTTTACCTGCTGTCATATGCCCACTTCTTCGACTATCGCGGGGTCGGCATCAATGCCGGCCTACCGCCCGGCCAGTTTGTCAACGGCGACATCCACACCGAGCAGCTGCGCCGGCGGATGCTGGAAAACTATAACCGCGCCGATAATGACCGCTGGAAGCTCGACCCCAACCGTGACATCCTCATCCTATACAGCGCCAATGACCCGACCACCGGTGAACTGCTCAAGACGTGGTTTCCGACCGGTTATGCGCAGTTTGTAGAGACGCGCCGTGATACACCATGGCTGCCGTCCGAGCCGTTCTGGGCTTACCGGATTCCAGCCCTTGGCCCAGTTCTCGTTGATGCACTCACCATGCCCTAACAAAACACGACTCGGCATATAGGGCAAACGCATCAAAAATAGTGAAGGAGCTGGTCAAGGAAGGCATCATCAAGCGCGGCTTTGAAGCGTTTGCGCTTGAGGCTGAGTT
>DAOUCZ010000078.1:0-8023 GCA_034431675.1 Anaerolineae bacterium
AAGTCGCTGTATCACCGCACGCTGACCGCGCTGCGCGATGAGATGCAGGGGCGTCCCTCTGGTGATGAAGAAGGCGACGACTTGCGCCGTAAGGCGCAGCGGTAAACAGCAAAGGTTTGTTCGGTATCCAATAGATAAGGTTCAAAGGTGAAACGCCCCCCATGAGAGTGCAGACCCCCCTCCCAGATGCTTTGACAGCCATGACCGATGCCCTGCTGCACGGTCAGGGCGAGGCCGATGTGCGGCACGCCGCGCAGAATGCCACCCCCGAAGCGCACGCTTATCTGCCAATGCTGCGTCAGATGACGACGGCCTATGCGCCGGTTGAACCGGATATGGCCTTTATGCGTGACCTCAAGAAAGAACTGCTGACCGGCAAGCCCCGCCCGGTACGGCGCGCCAGAGCAAAAACGGTGGTGGCTTTGCCACGTATTCACCCCACGGGGTGGGCTTTTGCCGGCGGGTTTGCCACATTGGGTGTGGTCTTGCTGGTGCTGCGTGGGCTGGGCGCGTTGTTTGCTGCGCGCGGTCAGCGCCCGCCGATGATTCGTCCGATTGGCCAGTAACACCGCGTCCGCGTTTTATTGCGCGGTCAGTCCTCATCGGCTGGGGCCTCTGATATAGAGGTTTTGGCTATAGTCTTCTTAATCCCCGTTTGTGTGTCGAACGGGGATTTTTTGGCGGCGTTAAGAAGGCGTTCTTGAAGAGCGTTGGTTGGGCGTGCATCAAGCGCACGGCGGGCTATGGTACAATGCCGGTTTGCTTGCTGGATGGTGACACGAAAAGGAGACCTGCCGATGCGCGCATCTTTTGCGGCGGTTTGCCTGCTGCTGATGGCGACCTTGACCGCCTGTAACCTTGGCGCTGCCGAGCCGACACCAACGCTAGAACCGTCTTTAACCCCGACCGATGCGGCCACTGCCACCCCATCACCTACCGCGACGGTGACCCTCACCCCCAGCGTGACTCCAACCCCGACCGCGACGGCCACCGCGACCCTGACACCTACCGCGACACAGACCCCCACGGTCACCCCGACCGCAACCATCACCCCCGAGCCTGTGGCGCTGTTTTTGACGGATAACAGTCGCTTGTTGGATATTCCCGCCAACATCCGTGATGGGTTGGACTTTCCGCATGTGGCCTATGTCGTCAGCAATGACCGAGAAACCATCACTAATCTGTCTACCGCACAGCCCAACACCACCCTGACGACGTTGTACTATGCTGCACCCTCTAATCCCGCCGGACGCATCCCGATTATCGAGGTGCGTACCGAAGCGCCAGACCAGTTCTATATCAGCCCGGATGGCAGCGCTTTTGCCTATGTGTTGGATGACCCATTGGGATTGGCCAGCGGCCTTTATGTGGCTGATGTGACCACTGGCATCAGCATCCGTGTGAGCAATTTGCCCAGTCTGACGCAGCGCGGGCGCTTTAGCCCCCCAACCTTTAGCCCAGATGGCCGCCGTATGGCGGTAGCGGTCGGGACGGGATACGACATCGACATCTTTATCTATGACTTGAACACGGCTTCTTGGGCCAATCTGACCGGCAGCGGCTCGTTTGACTGGATGCCGGTGTGGTCTCCGGATGGGCGCACCATCGCCTTTTTGAGCGACCGCCCAGACTGCCCGACATGGCAGCCTGCTGCCGAGGGTGGATGCGACTTGGCGACAACAGCCCCATCAGAGGGGGGGTACGTTTTTGCCTTTGACCTTCAGACTGGGCAGCTGCGTCAGCTCTCGCAAGAGCCGGTTATCGAGCGCCCGACATGGGTCAACAGCCGACTGCTGGCCTATGTTGTCTCTGACCCCGACGACATCCTGAGCGAGGCGCGTGAGCTGTATCTGGCGGATGTGCTGGCTGGCACATCTAGGCCGGTGATGCTGCAAGGCGCATCCGCCGGCACGATTTATACGTCCGAAGCATGGTCGCGCGATGGCAGTCTGGTATTGGTTCAGGTCAGTTCTGGTGGTCAGTCCGAGGTGGTGTTGATGCGTACCGAAGACGGCACTGCACTTGCCCGCACCACGGACCTGAACTTCCCGCGCTTTGGGATGCAGGCGTCTTGGAACATCGATGGGACACGGGTGGCGGTTGGCGGAGTCAGCGGGCAGTGCCCTTATGGGCGGGTGATGATTGACGTGACGGCAACCCTAGCCGGCGGGCGCTTTGTCTATACCGCATCCCCGCTGCCGCCAAACCCCAACAGCATGTGCGCACCGATCTTCAATCAGCGTGGGAACGCGGTGGCCTTTATGGGGGCAACCTTTGGCGGTACTAATGCCATTGATGGGCGTCTGGATGTGTACACCGTGGACAGCAACGGCTACAGCCAACAGCCCTATACTGGCAGCTTGCGCGGCAGCATCCGCCTGTTGGGATGGGTGGGGGGATAAGGGTTGTCTGTTGCACTTTGCCGGCTGACTTGTTATCATTCAACAAAATTTAAATAGGCTGCAAAGGATGCCACTTCTATGACTACACCCGCCGCAGAAGAAATCCGTCAGACAGGCGCAGAGAGCATTGTCTGGGATTTGTCGGTGTTCTATACCTCGCTGGATGACCCGCGCATTGATGCGGATATGGCCGAGGTGAACCGGATGGCAGATGAGTTTGCCGCCAAGTATCGTGGGCGTGTGGCCGAGCTAGACCCAGAAGAGCTGTATGAGGCGATTTTGGCCAACGAGGCGATGGAAGACCTTGGCGGGCGTATTGGGTCTTATGCATCGCTCAAGTTCTCAGAGGATGCGGCAGACCCACGGGCGGGCGCGCTGCTGCAAAAGGTGCAGGAATTTGGGGCAGAGGTCAACCAAAAGACGGTGTTCTTTGGCCTTGAATGGAACGAGTTGGATGACGCTGCCGCAGCACGCATCATCAGCCACCCGACGTTGGAGAAGTTCCGCTTTCAGTTGGAGTCGGCGCGGCGCTACAAACCCTATCAGCTGAGCGAGATTGAAGAGCAGCTGTTGATGGAAAAGGATGTGACCGGCGCGAGTGCGTGGACGCGCTTTTTCTCGCAGCTGATGAGTGCGATGCGGTTTGACCTTGATGGGCAAAAGCTGAATCAGGCGCAGATTTTTGAATATCTGCGCAGGCCTGACCGTGAACAGCGCGCCAAAGCTGCTGCGGCCATCACTGCCGCGCTGAAAGATAAGAAGATGGAACTGACCTACATCTTCAATGTACTGGCGGCAGATAAAGCCCAAAATGACCGTCGTCGTGGATACGAGACGTGGATTTCGTCACGCAATCTGTCTAATCTCGCGCCGGACAGCGTGGTCAATGCGCTGATTGAGGCTGTGACCAGCAGCTATGACATCGTGGCCAAGCATTATAACATCAAGCGCGTGCTGCTGGGACTGCCCGAACTGACCGACATCGACCGCTATGCGCCGCTGGCTTTGAAGAAATCGGATGCATTTTATACGTGGGAAGAGGCACGCGACCTCGTGCTTGGCGCATTCAACGCCTTTAGCCCCAAGCTGGCCGAGACCGCCCGTTTGTTCTTTGACAATGGTTGGATTCATGCTGCACCACTGCCCAATAAGCGGGGTGGGGCGTTTGCTTCGCCCACCGTGCCCAGCGCGCACCCCTTTGTGTTCCTGACCTTCCTTGGCACGCCCAACAATGTGAGCACGTTGGCGCACGAGCTGGGTCACGGGATGCATATGTATCTGAGCGGACAAGCGCACGGCTTTCAGGGGTTGTATACCCCGCTGACGACCGCCGAGATGGCGTCGGTGTTTGCCGAGATGTTGGTGTTTCAGGACTTGCGCGCGCGCGAGGCCGACCCTGAGGCGCGCCTTGCCATGCTGTTTGAGAAGGTGGAGGACTCGTTTGCCACGGTGTTCCGTCAGACTGCGATGAACCGCTTTGAGGATGGCATGCACACGGCCCGCCGCACCGAGGGCGAGCTTTCGACCGAGCGCCTCAACCAGATTTGGATGGAAACTCAGCAGGCAATGTTCCAAGACAGTGTGATATTGGGCGAGCAGTACAGCCAGTGGTGGAGCTATATCCCGCACTTCTTGCATACGCCGGGCTATGTGTATGCCTATGCGTTTGGCGAGCTGTTGGTGCTGGCGCTGTATGGGCTGTATCAGGAGCGCGGGGCGAGCTTTGTGCCCGATTATGTGGACGTGCTGGAAGCCGGTGGCTCAGACTATCCCGATAAGATTTTGGCCAAGGTAGGGGTGGATTTGAACGACCCGTCTTTCTGGCAGCGCGGCCTTGATGCAATCCGTGCGCTGGTGGATGAAGAAGAGCGCCTTGCCAAGCAGCTGTATCCCGAAAAATTCGCGTAGTCAGCTATACTACACTGCCTCGAAACACGGTAAGACCATAAACAAGCAACGCCCCGATAACAACTGTCGGGGCGTTGTGGTTTACGAGCGGCTGATGGGCTAACGATAGCCCGCCAGCACTTGCGCCAACGCCTCGCGCGAGGGGCGCAGCTTGTTTTCGGGCAGGTGAGCCAGCGGGGTTTCGGACAGGTGCAGGGTTTCGCTCAGCGTGGCACGCGGCTCTTCATAATAGATTAGGCCGGTGAGCAGGACGCCGTCTCGCTCTGCATCCTGACAGGCGGCGATGGCCTGCATCCGGTTGCGCGGATCGTGGTCGCGCCCAACGTTCTTGAGGCGCACGGTCGCTCCGCCGTGCAGCTGCACCTCAATGACTTCGCCGGCAGGTTGTTCGTCAATCTGGATTTCTTCTTTTTCCTCGACATAGCCGGGGGCGAGATAGCGGATTTCGTGCAGCGGGATTTCGTGCTCTTTGCCGTAGCTGTACGACTTGGTAGAGCTGTCATCGTTGTTGAACGTGACGCATGGGCTGACGATGTCGATAACCGCTGTGCCGTGATGGTTCATGGCGGCTTTCATCAGGGTTTCGACCTGCTTGGCATCGCCACTGAAGCTGCGGGCGACGAACGTACACCCGCCGATAACCGCCTCTAGGGCAAGGTCAATGGGGGGCAGGTCGTTGCGGCCATAATACTTCAGCTCTTGGCCTTGATCGGCGGTGGCGCTGAACTGGCCTTTGGTCAGGCCATATACGCCGTTGTTTTCGATCACATAGACCATCGGTACGTTGCGGCGAATTAGGTGTTTATACTGCCCAAAGCCAATGCTGCCGGTGTCACCGTCACCGCTGACGGCGATGGCCACAAGGCTGGTGTTGGCCAGCGTCGCACCGGTCACGACCGAGGGCATACGCCCGTGCACGGTGTTGAAACCGTGTGACCGACCGAGAAAGTAGGCCGGGGTCTTGGAAGAGCAGCCGATGCCGGACATCTTGATGATGCGGTGCTGCTCTAGGCCAAGGTCGAAGGCCATGCTGGTAATTTGGTTCGAGATGGAATCGTGGCCGCAGCCCGGGCACAAGGTGGATTTGCCGCCCTTGTAATCCTCGCGGGTGAGGCCGATAGCGTTGGTCTTAATGCGGGTGGACATCCGTTAAATCCTCAAGCAGCTTGCATACATGGAAGAAAGCGGTTGAGCGCCGCAGGTTAGCGCCCCAGATGATGGGTGATTTGCTCATACAGCCATTCTGGCGTCATCGGCAGGCTGTCCCCCAGTGCCAGCGAGACGCGCTTGATGGCGGTCTCGGGATAATCGACATTGATGGCCTGCTGCATCTGTCCGTCAAAATTGTTTTCGACGACATAGGTGACTTCGTGGGCGTTAATGAAGTCTTTGACATCGGCGTGCAGGGGCAGGGCTTTGACACGCAGGTAATCGGTTTCGATGCCGAGGCGACTGCGCAGCCAATCACGGGCTTCACGCACAGCATCGTGGTTGCTGCCATAAGTGAGGATGCCGACCTTGTGCGGTGCGGCGCGATCCCAGTCGGTTTCGGGAGCGGGCAGGATGGCGCGGGCGGTCTCGAACTTCTGGCGCAGGCGGGTCATGTTCTTGACCCAGTCGTCGCTGCGCTCGCTGTAGACGGCCATCTCGTTGTGGCCCGTGCCGCGGGCAAACCATGCCGAGCGTGGGTGATTGGTGCCCGGCAGGGTGCGATAGGGGATGCCGTCCCCGTCGATGTCGAGATAGCGCCCCCACTTGCCATTTTTCTCGATAAAAGCAGTGAGCTGGTCGGCATCGAGCACTTTGCCGCGATCCATTGGTTCAGTGGGGTACTCAAACGGCTGCGCCATCCAGTTGTTCATACCAAGGTCGAGGTCACTCAGGACGAACACGGGGGTTTGCAGGCGCTCAGCATAATCGAAGGCGCGCCAGCCATATTCAAAACATTCCTCCACCGAGCCGGGCAGCAGCACAATCTGGCGGCTGTCACCGTGGCCGAGGAAATGCGTGAACATCAAGTCACCCTGCGAGGTGCGAGTGGGCAGGCCGGTGGATGGCCCCATGCGCGTGACATCCCAGATGACGCAGGGGATTTCGGCGTAATAGGCAAGGCCGGTGAACTCGGCCATCAGCGAGATGCCCGGGCCGCTGGTCGCGGTCAGTGAGCGTGCGCCGGCCCATCCTGCGCCGATAATCATGCCGATGGCGGCGATTTCGTCCTCGGCTTGTACCACAGCGATGGTTTCTTTGCCGGTGTCGGGGTCACGACGCAGATGCTGATAGCCCATGATGGCATCGACAAGGCTGGTGGATGGGGTGATGGGATACCACGCCACCACGCTGACCCCGCCAAAAATCGCGCCCAGCCCTGCCGACTCGTTGCCGGTGATCAGGATTTTGTCGCCGTTGTTGCCGGGCATCGGGGCAAATTTATAGGGGTCTTGCTTGGTCAGGTTGGCCGCCGCCCACTCATACGAGGCGGTGACGGCGCTGTAGTTCATATCGGCGGGCTTCTTTTTGCCCTTAAAGCTGTCCAGCAGCGATTGATAGACCACGTCCAGCGGCAGGTCGAACAGCTGCGCCACCACCCCGACATAGGTCATGTTGGCGATGCGATCCTTGAAGTCGGACGGCACGTTATCGAGGTTTTTCATGATGTCTTTGACGGGGATTTCGTACCACGTCACATCGTCGCGCGTGCGCCCCCAGTTCCAATCTTTGGGGATTAGGACGACGCCGCCGGCGGGGAGTTTGGCGATGTCTTCGGCGGCGGTATCTTGATTGTAGGCAATCACGATCTCGGTTACCGCTTTACGGGCGGTATAACCATCCTTGCTGGCGCGGATGGTATACCACGTGGGAAGCCCTTTGATGTTGGAAGGGAACAGGTTTTTGGCGTTGACCGGAATACCCATCTTAAACAGGCTGTAGACCAGTACGCCGTTGGAGGTTTGGCTGCCGCTGCCGTTTTTGGTGGCGACAGTAAAGGCGAAGTCGTTGTATACATAGCCGCGTTCGCCCTTATCGGGGGCGGTGTACGGCGCACTATTGAGGGCGCACATAAAAGCGCGTGACTCCTTAAACCAAAGGGCTTACAACAAAACCGAACGAGCAAAGCCTAATACACATTTAGACTCTGCTCACGATGATAGCACCGTTGGCGGGCGGGCGACAAGCATAGACGGTTTTTGGGCCGCTGACAGGCTGGTTTAGGCAGTGCGGCGCGAGCCGTTTTTGCCATTGCGCTGACTGCCGCCGTTGTTTTCATCATGGACGACAACGCCGGCAGGGGCATTTTCGGTGAGGGTGATGGCCTCCGCGGGGACGACATGCTGTTCTATCAGTGTGCGGGCGGCGGCTTCGGCGTTGATGGTGTGTTTGAAGTGTGCCAGATGGGGCAGGCCATCGGTGAGCACCCGCACCACCAGATGATCGCTGCCCGGGATGGATGTTGCGAGGCCGTGCACGCGCTTGAGCAGGCGCACATCGCGCTCTTCGTCACCGCTGCGGGGCAGGGTGACGGTGAGCCAGCGTGTTACGCTGGATGTGCCATCCGTGCGCATCCAGTCTGGCGCGTCAGCAGGCAGCGGGATGACTGGCTCGGCGCTTTGACTTGGGGCTGGTACATAGCCCACATCGATTGGGCCATCATCTTCTAGTAAGGGGGGCGGCTCTCGGTGGTCAAAGGTAGTGCTGCTGCGTGCCCAATCTGG
>DAOUCZ010000079.1:0-26238 GCA_034431675.1 Anaerolineae bacterium
CGCGGTTCGTCTCCTTGTGGCTAGTCTTGTGGATTCCAAGTAAACGTATCTTTGACCACCAGCTGCTGGTTGGCAAAAAAGGCGGTCTTAGAGCCTTCGGCAGCGCTGGCACTGCGGCGGCGGCTGACGGGGAAGAGCGGCAGGTCTGGGCCAATCAGGCGGCGCAGACGCCAGCTGATGTTGTCCCATGCGCCCATGTTGCGCGGTTCTTCTTGTGCCCAGACCACCTGCTTGAGGTTGGGGAAGCTGTTAATCAGGCCGAGCAGCTCGGCTTTGGGGAAGGGGTAGAGCTGTTCGACGCGCGCCACGGCCACATGCGGGTTGGCGGCGCGGTATTCGCTTTCGACGAGGTCGTAATACAGCTTGCCGGTGGTGAGCACGAGGCGGGTGACGGCCAGCGGATCGACGTCGGTGTCTTCGATGACCGGACGCCAGCGGCCTGTGGCCAGCTCAAGCGCCGACGACTTGACCGCATCCTTGCGCAGCAGCGACTTGGGGGACATCACAATCAGCGGCAGCGGGTCAATCTTCAGCAGCAGGGCTTGGCGGCGCAGCAGGTGGAAGTATTGGGCGGCGGTGGTGGGGTAGCAGATGCGGACGTTGGTGTTGGCGGCCATCTGCAAATAGCGCTCAAGGCGGGCCGAGGTGTGGTCTGGGCCTGCGCCTTCTGAGCCGTGGGGCAGCAGCATCACCACCGAGGGGGTTTGCCCCCATTTGTCGCGGCCCGACATGATGAACTGGTCGATGATGACCTGCGCGGTGTTGGCAAAGTCGCCGTACTGCGCCTCCCACAACACCAAGCGGCCGGGTTCTTGCACGCTGTAGCCATATTCAAAGCCGAGCACGGCGGCCTCGGACAGCGGGCTGTTATAGACCTCGAAGGTGGCGCGGGCCTGCGGGAAGTTGTGCAGCGGCACGAACTTCTCGCCGGTTTTGGCGTCGCGCAGCACGGCGTGGCGGTGGCTGAACGTGCCGCGTTCGCAGTCTTGGCCGGTCAGACGGACGGGGATGCCTTCGCTGAGGATGGTGGCAAAGGCCAGTTCTTCGGCGGTAGCCCAGTCAATCAGCGGCTCTTGGGGGCTGTTAAAGGCCTTGCGGCGGTCTGTGATGGTGTTTTTGAAGCGCACCGAGGTGAAGTTGAACGAGTCGGGGAGCTGCCCCAGCCCCTGATTGATGTCGGCCAGCACCTCGAAATCGACGGCGGTGTGGGCGGATGCCGCCGCGCCGCGCGGGGGTTCTGGGGCGCGCTGAGGCAGCATCTCTTCTTGGGGGGGCAGCGTGTCGTAGATGGTTTGCAGGGTGACGATGTGCTTGTCGTAGAGGGCTTGGGCTTGCTCTGGGCTGATGCTGCCGCGCGAGACCAGCGTTTGTGCCCATTGGGTGCGCACGGTGGGTAGAGCGCGGATGCCTTTGTACATCACCGGTTGGGTGTACATCGGCTCGTCCATCTCGTTGTGCCCGTGCCGGCGGTAGCCGACGAGGTCGATGACGATGTCTTTCTCGAACTCGTTTTGATAGCCAAAGGCGATGCGCGCCGCCTCGATGACCGCGGCAGGGTCATCGGCGTTGACATGCAGGATGGGGGCTTTGAAGCCTTTGGCGAGGTCGCTGGCATACAGCGTGCTGCGCCCATCGCTGGGCAGGGTGGTGAAGCCGACCTGATTGTTGGCGATGATGTGGATGGTGCCGCCCGTCCAATAGCCCGGCACTTGCGACAGGTTGAAGGTCTCGGCCACGATGCCTTGCCCGGGGAAGGCGGCGTCGCCGTGGATGAGCACCTGCATGGTCTGGCTGGGGTCAAAAGTGGCTGGGCCGGGGTGGTCGGTGCGTGTGCCGGCGGCGCGCGCCATGCCCACCGCCACCGGGTTGACCGCCTCGAGGTGGCTCGGGTTAGGCGGCATGGTGACGATGAGGGGCTGGTTTTGGTTGTTGAGGCCGACCTGATAGCGCACGCCTTTGTGATATTTCACGTCGCCGTGGGTATAGCCGACGTCATCAGCCACAAGGCTATCGCGGAACTCGCTGAGGATTTGGGCATAGGGCTTGCCCATGATGTGCGTCAGCACATTCAGGCGTCCGCGGTGGGCCATGGCGATGGCGATGGTGCTCATGCCGGTGCTGCCCGACAGCCGGATGATTTCGTCCAGCATCGGGATCATCATGTCCAGCCCTTCCACCGAGAAGCGGTACTTGGTCGGGAAGGTGTTTTGCAAGAACTGCTCAAAGGCTTCTACCTGCGCCAACCGGTCGAGCAGGTTGACCGAGCTGTGGGTCTCCCACTCATAGCGATAGCGGCCCGACTCGGCGGCCTCGCGCAGCCAGTTGCGCTCTTGGGGGATGCGGATGTGGTCGTTGTCGAAGCCGATTGAGCCGCAGTAGACCGCGCGCAGCTTTTCGATGGCCTCAAAGGCATCGGCGCTGTGGGCGGCGATTGGCCCGCCAATCAGCGAGGCCGGCAGGCCGCGCAGGTCGTCCCACGTGATGCCGTGGAAGGCGGGGTCGAGTTCGGGGTCGCCCGGGCGCTCTGCCCCCAAGGGGTCGATATTGGCCTGGACATGCCCGAACTGGCGGATGGCCTGCGCGAAATTGACCGCGCCGACCGCCCGCTGCATCAGGCTTTGGGTATCGGCGGCAGAGGCCGCGCTGACCTGCCCATCGGCGACGGCGGCAAGGCCATCAGCGACGTATTCGGGAGACCATGCGGCAAAGAAGGCCCGTGTTTGCGGGTCAAGCGATTCCGGATGGGTGCGGAAGCGGTCGTACAAGTCGAGGACGTAGCCCTCGTTAGCGCCGTAGAATGGGGTGGTCATGGGGGTTTTGTGGATGCTGTTGTTTTTAGGCTATGACCGCCGATTATAGCGCTTGATGGGGGGTGGGGGGTAGGGCGGTCTGGTGCGATGGGGTGGCTCAAAAATGGTCTGTCAGGATGGCGCAAAGTGGTTCTTGAGGGGTGCAGTAGGCGGGGGTACAGTGGCAAGTATCCTTGTATACCCCATAACCGATTGAGACTGTTTTATGCGTGCGGCTCAGCCTGCCCCTCGTGGGCGTTTTCATTATGCGTGGGTGATGTTGGGGGTGACGTTTGTCGGGCTGTTGTCCTCGGCGGGGGTGCGCAACGCCCCGGGCGTGATTTTGCGCCCGCTGGAGAGTGAGCTGGGCTGGGCGCGCACCGATATTTCGGCGGCGGTGGCCATCAGCTTGTTTATCTTTGGGTTTGGTTCGCCGGTGGGCGGGGTGTTGATGGGGCGGTTTGGCCCGCGGCGGGTGATGCTGGGCGGTCTGACGTTGATTGCGGTCGGGCTGCTGGCGATGGTGTCGATGGCCGAGCTGTGGCAGTTTCATCTGTGGTGGGGGGTGTTTATCGGGGTGGGGACGGGCGCGATTTCGGGGACGTTGGGCGCGACGATTGCCAGCCGCTGGTTTAACCGTCACCGCGGGGTGATTTTGGGGGTGTTTAGCGCGGCGGCGGCGGCGGGACAGTTCATCTTTATGCCGTCGCTGATTGTCGTCAATGGCTTGTGGGGCTGGCATGGGGTGATTTATACGTTGGCGGCCACGGTCATCACGGCAGCGGTGATTGCGCTGGTGCTGATGCGCGACAAGCCTGAGGATGTGCGCGCCGAGCCGTATGGCGGAGCGGCCCAGACGCCGGCAGCTGCCGCCTCGGACGGGCGGGCCACCCCGATGCGCGAGGCGCTGCGCACGCGCGATTTTTGGCTGTTGGCCGGCAGCTTTTTTGTGTGCGGCTATACCACCAACGGCATGATTGGCACGCATCTGCTGCCGCACGCGGTCGAGCACGGCTTTGTGGAGGCCGAGATGTCTTGGGCGCTGGCGCTGATGGGGGTGATGAACATCATCGGGTCACTGATGTCGGGGGTGCTGAGCGAGCGCTATGACAACCGGCTGCTGCTGGCGGCGTATTATGGGTTTCGGGGGCTGTCGCTGGCGGCCCTGCCGTTCATCCTCGAGATGAACGGGATGCTGATTTTCTCGGTGGTGTATGGGCTGGACTGGGTGGCGACTGTGCCCCCGACGGTGAACCTGACCGCGCAGCGCTTTGGGCGCAAGTCACTGCCGACGATTTATGGCTGGATTTTCTGCGCGCACATGATTGGCGCGGGGATTGCGGCCTTTGCCGGCGGGTTCTTCCGCGATTTGCTGGGCGATTATCACATCGTGTTCATCAGCGCGGCGGTGATGGGGCTGGTGGCCTCGGGCCTGACGATGAGCATGTCGCGGCGGGCGCTGCCGGCACGTGTGAAGCCTGCCGGCGCGCAGGGCTAGCCCTAGCCGCGCGCCCGCTGATAGCTGGCGAGGATGACCCCCTTGGGCGAGACGCGGTGCTCGGTCAGCTGAAAATCAGCCGGCACTGCCCCGCCGGCAAACAGGCGCTTGCCCGTGCCCAGCACCAGCGGATAGATGCGCAGCCAATAGCCATCCACCAAGTCGTGCTGCATCAAGGTTTGCAGCAGATGGGCGCTGCCATACACGTGCAGGTCTGGCCCGTCCTGCTGCTTGAGCTGGCGGATGTGCGCCGGCACGTCCCCGCCCAAAAACACTGCCGGATTCCACGGGCCGGCGGTGAGGGTGTTGGAGACGACGTACTTGGTGGCGGCATTGACCGACGGCCAGATGTCGGGGTGGTTGGGCCAATAGGGCGCCCAGATGTCGAAGGTTTTGCGGCCCAGCAGCAAATCGAATGGCAGGGCCATCTGGGCGCGGATGGTGGCGCTGACCTGCTCATCGGCATAGCGGGCGATCCATCCACCGTGGATGAAGCCGCCGCTGGGGTCTTCTTGTGGCCCGCCCGGGCCTTGGATGACGCCGTCGAGTGAGATGTGCAAAATGGCGATGATACTGCGCATGGGCCAAGCCTTTGGGATATGCCGATGCGGTTAATGATAGCACGTGTGTTCTGTTTTTGGCAAGTGGATGGGGGATGAGCTGTACAGATGAACGAGCTACGAGCTTCTGGGAAAAGTTCGCAGCCCCTTAACGTCCCCTCCCCTAGCCGGCAGCGCCGGCGTCATCCCCATCCCCTTCGTCTGAGGGGGGCGGCAGCGGGGCATTCCGCATCAGGCGGACGCGCTGCACCCCTTCAATCATCTGATAGGCCACCCACCACGGGCGCGCGGCCAGCGCGTCGGTGGCCGGCGGCGTGTCGATGCTGCTGCCTTGTGCGGCCAGCGCGCCGGCAAGGCCGGCCATGTTCAGCAGGCCGCTGGCGGGGTCAAGATAAGCGCCGGCATCCACCACGCAGTCGGTGAACAGCTCGGCACTGCCGCTGAGGCGGTAGGCTTTGTACCAGCCCGACGGCGTCGCAGGGCTGTCGCAGGCGGTATAGTGGGCCTCGGGGTCATAGCCGAGGCCAAAGTGCACGGTTTCGGGCACTTCGTGCAGGTCGATGGTCTGGAGGCTGCCGGTGAACAAGCACAGCAGGATGTCGGGGGCAAGGCGCTCCATGCGCAGCATCGGCAGGGGCGTGCCCATGCTGAGGGTATTGACGTCTGCCGGCAGGCTGTCATAACCCTCCACTTGCAGGCGCGGCCACCCCTCCACCACGTGCGAGCGCAGCAAAAAGCCGGTGACCGGCTGACTGAGCAGGTGATGCTGCTGGGCCGCGACGGTCGGCTGGTCGGCGGCGGCATCGGCAGACAGCACCCGCCCGACGCTGAAAGCGCCATCCAGCAGGGCGGCGCGCCAGAGCGGGTCAGCGGCGAAAAAGCGGATGGATTCGGGCGGGAGCATCTGCTCGTTGGCCACCAGATAATTGAACGGCAGGTGCTTGAGCTGGGCCAGCTCGGTCAGCCATGTTTGCACACGGGTTGGCAGCGGGGCGGCGCGCAGCGGCTTGATGGGCAGGTGGGCCTGCCCCGCCGCATAGCGCAGCAGGGCTTGACCGCGCTTCCAGTTATACAGCGCGGTGCTGACGCCGCTGTTTTGCAGCGTCAGCAGCTGGCCGATTTGCCATGCTGCGGCGTAAGAGGTATCGAGCATCCCGACGCCCTCAAAATAGCGCACCAGCTGATCGGGGGAGCGCACGCCGGCCAAGGCGGCCCAATCGGTGGGGACGGGCGGCGCTTGGGTGACCAGCGGGCCGCGATACCACGACACGAGCGCGTTGCCTTGGCGGGTTTGGTGCGGCAGGGCCACAAAGCCGGCTTCCAGCAAGCTGTTGGCCAGCTGTGCGCCGCTGTCAGTGGCGGTCAGGCTGTCCATGCGCAGCAGGTTTTGCGGGTTATTGGGGCGCGGGGTGGCGGCATCCAGCACATAATCGGTGAAGGTTTTGTCGGCGGGCAGGGTGGTGTACTGCCATGTGTGCAGCATCACCAGCCGATAGGGCTGACTGTTTTGGGCGGCGTTGGGCTGGGCCAGCGCGTCATAGAGGTCGGTGCGCCCCTCCAGCGAGACCAGCACCGCTTTCACCTCACAGCCGGTGGTGGGGGGCGTATAGGCGGGCAGGCGGCTGCCGACCACCATTGGGAACAGGTTATCCTCGCCGGTGTTGACCGTGCCCTCGGCGGTCAGCTCTCGCACGTGGGCCAGCAGCGGCAGGTCGGAGAGGGGCGGCAGGGTTTTGGCCAGCAGGTTCAGCGGCACATCCACCACCACGGCCTGATCGCTCTCGGACTGCGCGATCTCGAGTGATGTGCCGGGATAGGACGGGTTTTGGGTGGGGTTTTGCAGCTCGCCGGCGGTGATGTTTTGGATGTTGAGCTGGGCGATTTCGTCGCCGACGAACAGCAGGACGGCCATCCACGGCGTGCCGCTGGCGGTGTCGGGGCTGATTTCGCGCTCCCATGGCAGGGTGGAGCGGTGCAGCATGACATGCGGCAGCACGCCGCTGTAGCGCCCGACGCCTTTATCGGGCGGGAACACGCCGGCAATCAGCGACGGGTCAAGCGAGAAGCGTGGCCCAGCCACCGATAGGTACAGCGTGCGGGCGGCTTGTTCGGCGGGCAGCTCACTGCTGCCGGCGGTGATGGAGAGGCCTTGCTGGACGGTCAGGCGGTAATCGCCGTCCAGCAGGCCGGGCAGGTGCGAGTCGATAAAGACGAGGTTGAGGCTGTCGGTCATGGTCAGCTCCCTTGTGTGGTCGAGAAATCGCCGGCACGCGGGGCAAAGGCGGCGTACTGCGTCATATCTTGGTTGAGGTCGAAGGCGGTGGTGATGAAGCCGAGCGCGTTCAGCACGCTTTGGCGCGCGGCCTGCGTGTCGGGGGTGAGCATGTCGGCTTGGATGGCTTCGATGGCGAGGCGGCTGCTGATGGCGTCGGTGGGGGCAGCGCCCGATGCGGTGAACTGCCCTGCCGGCTGCCATGCAAAGGCATCGCTTTGCGGGGTGGTGTCATAGGCAAAGTTTTTGCGCGGCACGCTCTGGCTTTGGCCGGCGACCACCGGCGTGGCCGGGGTCAGGCAAAAGCCGCCGACGGTGTTGGGTATCAGGCTGGGCTGGTTGACGCTGTTGGGATTGGCGGTGTTCAGCAGGCTTGTGCCCCACATCGCCACCGGCACGCTGCGCGCAATCGGCTGATGGGCAAAAGAACTGCCGGCATCGACATACTTGGCCGCATGGGTGTCATAATAGTCGATGCGGAGGGTGTGCGGCGCGCTGGCATAGCTGGTGTTCATCGGGGTGATGCCGAGGCCGTCGGTTTTGAGGCCGCGACCGTCAAAAGACGTCCAGCTGCCGTCTAGGCTGGTGATGGGGATGACCGAGCCGGTGTTGATGACCACGGTTTTGGGGTCGATGATGTTGTAGTTTCGGGCTTCGCCGTCTTGGGTCACTTGGGTTTGGCGGACGAGGCCGGTACTGACCTCGGCGGTGACGTAGTTCCAATGGGTGCTGCCGCTGGGGGCATTCACCGCGCTGGGCAGGTCTTCGGGCTGGGGCAGCAGTGCCGATTGGAACTCGGCCCATGTCAGCGGGGCTGCCCCGCCGTTGTTTGCCCCAAACGTCACCGAGAAGTTGATTTTGATAAACCAGATGCTCATGTGCAGCGAGGCATGGCCGCCCCAGTTTGGCCCCCACAGCGACAGGTCTGCGCCGGCACTGGCGGCCACTTCGTGCGTGCCAAAGGCGTGGAAGATGACGTCTATGTCCACTTCGGCTTCGGTATCGACCTGATAGTGATAGGGCTTCCAGTTGATGAGGAAGTCCATGCCGACATCCAGCGAGGCGCGTACGCTGGGCAGTGGGCTGGGCGCATTCAGCTGGAACAGCACCGACAGCGACCCGCCGGCCATGATGGCAATCGGGGTGAGGGCGAAATAGAGCGCGCCTTGGGCGTGCAGCAGGTTAGACATCACCCACGAGAACCCGACCCGCGGCACTTGGGGATAATAGCTGGGCGGGGCAAAGCTGGGGTGATAGCCGCCAAAGGTGACCACGAAGTCGCCGCCGTGTTCCCCGCCCACCCAGACCCCAAAGGCAAAGCCGCCGGTCAGCTTGCAGCTGCGCGAGAACAGGTAAGAATTGGGCGTCAGCTGGCCTTGAATCACCACATCCATGGCGAACGGGTCGGTTTGCAGCACAAACGAGCCGATGAGCGCCAGCTGCGCCTCGCCCAACGGGGAGAAGTTTTCGCCCGGAGTGGGCGGTATCATGAGGGTGGACAGGCCGATGACATCGACCTCGAAGCGTTTGCCAAAGCTGAGCGCGGCCACCGCCAGCGTCTGGATGATTTCGTAGGTGGTGAAGCGCAGGCCGAGCGCCAGCCAATACTGCCCAACCGAGACCGGCGCATAGCGGATGGCGCTGTTGAGGATGCTGGTGGTGCTGGGCGATAAGCTGCCGGTTTGGGGCGGCGGCTGATTGGGCTGAGGGGTGCTGGCGGCTTGAATCAGCCAATAGCTGGGCACTTGCGAGACGGCGGGCATGATCAGGTCGCGGTTGAAGCCAAAGCCCGCCGACAGCCCATTGACGAAGAAGAAGCCCAGCCCGCCCAATGGGTAATCGAGTGCGGCAAAGATGAACAGCGAGGGGTGCGAGTCGGCGGCCTCGGCAAACGAGCCGATGGCCGACAGCTGGAGCGGCCCAAGCCCCAGCGAGGCATAGCCGTTATACGACGTGCTGCTGCCGCTTTCGGTCTGATAGAACGAGCCGCCGATGGAGATCGGGTCAAGGCGGAACTGCAAGCCCAGCCCGTTGAGGCCAAAGCGGATGTCGTCGAAGCCGTCGCCACCAAAGGCAAAGCCCAGATACAGCTCAATCAGTGACAGCGTGACCACATCCACCGAAATATCGGCGTCGATGTAGCCATAAAACGCCTCTTCACTGCGCTTATAGGTAAAACCCACCCGTGAGATGTGCAGCGGGCCAAAGGTCTTCTGCACCGCAAACCAGACCACCCCATTGGAGATGCCGCTGCCGGTTTGGGCGGCAGGTTGGGTAGGCGGGGTGGAGGCCGGCATGGACGAGAAAGCGGCGGGGGTGGCGGCGCTGTCCAGCGGGACGGTTTGCGGCGTTTGGCCGTCTACCCACAGCTGCATCGAGAACGAGCAGCCGGCGGGCAGGCCGTTGGTGCTGCCGGCGGGCAGTTGGCGCTTGTGGCCTTTGAACAGCCGATTGAGCTGGCTGAGGGTTTGCTGCGAGACCGGCGCGGTGGCATACATCAGCTGTGCGCCAAGGTCGAGGGTGGGGGCATCGGCGAACAAGTCACCGATGATGGGCAGGCCTTGCAGGGCCGACAGGTCGAGCGAGGCGGCCACCCCAAAGCCAAAGATGTAGGTGCCGCTGGCCGCGCCGCTCGGCAGGGTATAGGCCAGCAGCGCCTCGTTGATGCCAAAGCTGAAGGCGCTGGTTTCGTCTTGCAAGCTGGGGCTGTCGCCCACCAGCTGCTTGATGACCTGATAGACCGACAAATCAGAGCTGTCGGGGCGGTTGTAATAGGCGGCGAAGGTGTCGCCGCGCCCGCTTTGTTCAAACAGCAGGCCAAACTCGAAGGCCTCGCCGGCCTCGTCATAAAAGGCCAGCGTGCCTTGTATGCTGAGGTGCGCGGCGGCGCTGGTTTGCTTGGTGCGGCGGATGTGCAGGGTAAGGCGGGCGCTGTCGGCATCATCGCCCAGCCATGCTGCCTGCACCGTGAAGGTGAAATTGCCGGTGTGCGTGTTGAAGGTGACGCGGACTTCGGTCAGGGCAAGGTCGGCGATGACCGCCGGCAGATGCGGGGTGTCGAGGGTGTAGTATGTGCCGATGTTGGCCAGCAGCTGGCCGATGGTCTGGTCGCTTTTGGCAAGGCCGCTGAAGTTCCATCCGGCGTCACGGCCCGGGTAATCGGCCCGCACAAAGACCGCCCCCTCGAACAGGCCGTCAAAGCGCACAAGGGCCGACATCGAGCCATATGCGCCGCTGATTGGGGCTTGGGTGGCAGGGTGCGCCGCCAGATAGCCCGACAGCTTGGCCGGCGCGCTGGTGATAGGCGGCAGGTAGCCCAGCTCGACATCGACGTCGGCCAGCTGCACCGTTTGGCCGCCGATGTCGATACTCCAGCCGCTGACCAGCTTGAACCCGCCGGAATAATGGCCGGTGCGTGTGTCGATTTCGAGGCTGAAGCTCTCCAGCGCGACGGGTGGGGCATCCACTGCGCCGCCGCCCATAAACAGCCCCAAGATGTCGCGGACGGTAATCAGGCCGCCGGCCATCGACAGCAGGATGCGCGTGCCGCCGGTTTGGCCGCTGCTGCTGTAGCTCATGCCGGCGCTGATTGTTCCGTCGTGTCGCCCGATGTCGAGGGTGGCGCTGCCCGAAATCATCCAGCGGGTGACGCCCTTGGCGCTGGGGGTGAACAGCATCAGGCTGATGCTGGCCGAGTCCAGTGTCAGCTGGCTGACATCGGTTTGCAGGATTGTCCATGGCTGGGTGGTCTGCACGCTCAGCGAGACATATGACAGCAGCTCGCTGGCACTGGTGGCATTGGGCAGCAGCTGCACGGCAAGGCCCAGCGGCACGGTGTGCCCCGATAGGTCGATGCCGGTCAGTTTGTCGGGCGGGATGGCGGCGGGCTTGAGGCCATTGAGCAGGCCAGAGACCTCATCGGGCGACAGGGTCATGCTCTTGAGCAGAGCGGCAAGGTTGATGTTGAGCAGGGTGGCGTTGGTCGGGCTGGTGACATGGGCGATGACCGGCAGGGCCAGCGTCTTTGCGCCGGCGGTGACGGCCAGGGCGGTGGCCAGCTCGGCCTCGCCATACACCACGAGGCGCGGGTTGGGCGGAAAGCCGCGGATGGCGCGCGTGGTGAAGCTGACAAGGGTGGGCGGCACGCCGTCGAAATGCCCGATCGGGAAGGACGATGCGCTGTCGGGGTCAGGGGCGGACGAGGCCGGCAGCGGCGGGCCAAGCCGCATGATGGGCAGGTCGGTGTTATAGGCGATGATGCCGGCCACGGGCTGCGACAAGCTGGTGAGGTCTTGGCCGCCAAACAAAAACCCCACCCCCACCGGTGATGCCCCCTCCCCGACCTTGAAGGCGCTGCCCAGCATGGCCTCACCGCTGAAATACAATGCGGCGGGCACGTCTGGGCCGGCCCGATAGGTGGCCATGCGCAGGGTGGGAAGGGTGGCGGGCGTGCCCCACATAAACTGCAAATTGGCCAGCAGCGGGGCGGTATACAGCTCTGGAAAGCTGTTGTACAGCGTCCAGTCGGCCACGCTGATGGTCGGGTCGAGCGTATAGGGGGTGCTGTTCTGGGGGGTGGCCTGAAGGTATAGGTGCACCATCGGCGTGCCGTCGCCGTGCTGCGCCACACTGAAGATGGCCACCACCAGCATCCCGCCGAAAATCACGCTGCCCGCGTCGGCCAGCCCAATCAGGCCGATGGTTTGGCGGTCATCGTCATAGACGATGGTGCTGGTTGGGGAGGTTTGGGCGTTGAGCGAGTCGGCCAGCGGGTTCGGATCGATGCCGCTGGGGACGGCGGGCAGGTAGTTCTGCGGCACTTGCAGGTGCACGATGATCGGGTTGGCAGGGCCGACCACATAGTCAAAGACGCGGTCTAGCGCATCCGACACGATGTATTGGCTGTGCAGCGCGGTTGTGCCGTCCTCCGGCGCGCGGTAGAGGCTGAAGGTGCTGCCCTGCACGAGGGTGTTCTGAAAGAGCGTCTTTAGCTGGGCATAGGTGGTGTTATCGGCCATCAAACAGGTTACCTCATCGGGCGGGCAGGCGGCGGGTTATTTCTCTGGCTTTGGCAGGTATCGGTCACTGCGAAAACGGGGGATGTTGGTGTTGGGGGCATAGGGCGGGCTGTAGTGATAGCATCCGTCTCGCATCCAGCCGGTCACATAGATGCGGTAGGGCTGATCGGTGCAGCGGATGAAATCCTTATCGATACTTTCGGTCTCCCAGAAGATGTAATTGGCGTGGATGTCGGCGCTGGTAGTGCCGCTGGTTCTCATCTGGGCTTCCATGGTTTTTACGCTGCTGGCGCTGGGGTGACCAAAGCGCTCGCCATAATACGGGGCGCTGTAGACCGCGATTTTGGGGTTGAAGCGTTGGATGAATTTTGGCGCGTCACTGCCCTCGCTGGCCGCCCCGTGGTGCGGGGCCTGAAAGAGGGTGACATCCTTGAGCGTCTCATATTCGCGCATGACCATATCGAGGGTTTTGTAGGTGGCGTCACCGCAAATCATGTAGGTTTCTTTGATGTTTGCCCCGCCCGAGGTGTCGGAATATTCGATGAGGATGACCGCCGAGGCCTGATTGGCGTCTCTGCCCTCCCAGCGTGGGCTGAGCAGGTTGTTTTGCTTTCTTAGGTCGTATGCTGTTTGCCACTCTTTGCGTACGGCGGGGGCTTTTTGCCCATATTTTTTTTCGGGCTGTGACATGTTGTATGCATCGGCGAAGTCGCGGTAGTTGGCCACAAGGATGCGGATGGTGCAGCGCTTATCGCCCAGCACCTCATCGTGAATGACAAAGCCGCGGCCTTCTGCCCAATAGGGCACAAACGGGTCTGCCGGCGCAGCATCCAGTGCGGGGGGTGGGTTTTGCTGTGTCAGCGTGCCCATCGTGCCGCTGCTGAGCCGATAGGATTGGTAGGGCTGGACGGGTGCATAATTTTGCTGAGAGGGTTCAGCGACGTTGGGATACAGCTTAGAAAAATCCGGCAGGGACGGCGGTTTGGCCTTGGTGCTGGTGAAGGACAGGCCGGTCGGGTCATCGTTCAGCGTTTTCAGCATCGCCGAGATGAGCTGCTTGCCGCCTTTGGGTTTTTTGTTGTACTTCTCAAACCGGTTGGTGTGATAGATCACATCGGCCTTTACGCTCATGGCGTTGAGGAAATAGGCGCGGTTGTTGTGGTCTTCGTCGGAGTGGGTGATGACGAGGCCTTTGAGGGTGGAATTGACCCCAAAAATCATGTCACCTTGCAGAAAATCGACGATCGATTGGCGGTGATTGTCACCGTAGATTTCTTCGTCCCATGCCGAGCTGCCGATGTCGAACATAAAGGCGTGGCCGCTGGGGGTAATCAGGACGGTGCAGTCGCCTTGGCCCATCGAGACAAAATACAGGTGTAGATTGCCGTTGTTGGCGCGCGTGCCGGTGCGTGGGGCGGTTTTATCGCCGTCAATGGTGATGCTGTTGACATACACCTTAGTTTTTTTGGACGGTGGGGGTTTGGTGCTGGCGTTGGCGTCACCCACGCCTAGCGTCTGATCGCCCTCCAGTGCGCTGGCTCTATCGCGTTTTTTGTCGTTGCCGGGCCATGCCATGTCAGCCTCCTTGGGGGTTAGGATTCGTCGCTGTCGAGCTTGATTTTGCCGGAGTCTTTGACGTTCTGGATGACCGACATGCCGTAGGTCGGGTTGAAATAGATGTAGCCGGTTTGGCTGCCGTTGGAAGATGCGAAGTTGATACTGCCTTTTGTGTTACTGCTGACGTAATCTCCCATGATGATTGACCACAGCGAAATATCGGCTGGCCCAAAGCCGGGCGTGAGCAGAACCAGCGTCGGGTCGCCCGATGAGGCGCTTTGAAGCAGGATGTAGCGAGTCGAGTCGTTGTGCGTGTCGATGATGATGCTGCCGCCTTTCACCGTCAGGTTGCCGTCGATTTCGACATCACCGGTGAACTTGGCAGCTTGTTTGCCGGCGGGGGCGCTGGCTTGCAAAGCTGGGCCTGTGCCGGTCTGATTGATGCTGAGGCCGGCGCTGCTGCCGCCCTGCTGGATGGTCAGGCTTGGCCCGTTGTTCTGGATGATGTTGATGCCTGCGCCTGTGCCGCTTTGGTTGACCGACAGGGCGGCGGCGGTGCTGTTGGATGACAGCGTGAGGGCGACACTGCTGCCGCTGATGTTGTTGATGGTGACCCCTGCGCCGCCGCTGGCCAACAGGGTGCTGCCGCTGCCGCTTTGGGTCAGCTTGAGGGCTGCGCCGCTGCCGGCTTGTGTGACGTCCACGGCGTTGAGCGAGGTATTGGCCGACATCAGCAGGCCATTGTTGCCCCCGCTGACGTTGTGGATGGACAGGCCGCGGTTGTTGAAGGTGGCGGCAAACGCCCCGCTGTTCTGGTTGATGGTCAGGCCATTGCCGCCGCCGTCTTGGGTGATGTTGACGGCGCTGGCGCTGCTGTTGGTGTTGATGGTGAGGCTGGTGCTGTCTGCCCCCACCGATTCAATCAGCATGCCGACGCCGCCGGTGACTTGCAGGCTTTTGCCGCTGCCGCTTTGGGTGATGTGCAGGGTGGGCGAGCTGTTATTGGCGTTGATTTCGGCGCCCCCGACGATGGTCATGGCTGCGCCGCTGCCGGTCTGCGAGACATAGAGGGCGGCGGCGGCGCTCTGGGCGTGGATGTTGAGGCCGAAGGTGCTGCCGCCGATGTTTTCAATCAGGATGCCGTGATAGCCCCCCGTGCCGTCGATGCGCAGCAGGCCGATCGAGGCGTTGGCGTCGGACAGCTGTGCGCCGGCCAGCTTGAGACCTGCCCCGCCGTTGGTCAGGGTGGCCGGTGCGTAGAGCAGGGCCGCGCTGTTGAGGGTTGTCCCGCTGGGCCGCTGCGGGGTATAGAGCGGCGTTTTTTCCATCATGCACACCAACACTTGCCCTTGCAGGGTGGGCACGTTGATGCACTGGATATACAGGGCGGTGCGTCCGGCGGGGAAGTCGGTTTGGATGCCGCTGAGGGTAAAATCGAGCTTGCCGCCGGCGGGGATGTTGGTGTGGGTGCTGCCGGTCTTGATGTCCCACACGGTGCGCAGGTTGTTTTGGTTGTTGGCGGTGGGGGGCGGGGTGAAGCCGTTGGGGACGCCGACGGTGATTTTGGCCGCTTGATCGGGGGTGCACAACGCGGCAGAGGCGCTGGGGTCGGCGCTGCTGTTGGCGGTGTCGATGCTGAACTTGAAGGCTGTGGTATTGGCATCCAGCAGGATGGCCGAGGTGGTCGGGTTGGTCAGGCGCAGCGTGATGCTGCTGGCGGTTTGGCCGTCGGTATAGACCGTGCCAAGCCCGACGATTTCGGGCAGCAGCTCATAGATAAATGCGCCAATGCTCTCGTTCATCACGATGGAGGGCTGCTGCGGCGGGGCAGGCGACCACAGCGTGCCAAGGTTCATCAGCGACATGGTGACCTTGCACTCGTCGCTGTCGGTGTAGGTGCTGAGCGATTTGTAGAGGATGGGCACAAGATAGCTGCCCTGCGGGGCGAGCGAAAGCGGCGTGCTGCCCATATAGGTCAGATACAGGCCGCTGACCACCGTTTGCCCGCTGGTGTTGACCGTGGTACGTGCGGTCACCACCCAATCGGGGTCGCCCGAGGTCGGGTATGTGCCATCTGCCAGCAAAATATCCACCGAGAAGGTGAGATAAAAATGCGAGGCCGTGGCCGGCTGCTGGCCAATCGAGGCCGGGGCGACAAGGCCATAGGCTTGGCTGCTGCTTTTGTTGTGGATGGCGAAATAACTGGTATAGATGCTGTCGCCGACGTAGATGTTCTGCCCGCCGGTGCTGTCGAACAACCCACAGGCAATCATGTCGGTCTGGGCTGTCAGCATCAGCGTGATTGAGGCGGTGCTGCCCTGCTGCATATCGCTCATCAGTCGGCGCGCTCCTTGTGTGGGTATGATAACAAGCTTGAAATATTACGATAATCCAATTTTTTATTTTCAATTAAAATTGGACTAAGTGGATTGTATACCGTTTGAGCAGATTTGCAAAACCCGTTACACTACAGTTCTCATCCTGCGAAATAAAGGGGTGACGGGCCTGCGCGAGAGAGAAAAGGTTGCTGTTGATGGTTGATTCTTCCCCCAATACGCTGTTAGTGCCGGTTGGCCTAAACGTCAGATACAGCAGTTCGCCCAGCTGGATCGCGCCCCCGCGGTTGGATTTGCGCGGGGCGCAATATTACGATGGCGCGCGCGGCGGGTTCTATCCGCAGGAGGTGGCCGGCGGCATCAGCGACCCGTTTTTGACGCGCAATTATGCGCAGAATCAGGCGCAGCTGCCGGCGGGGTTATATCTGCATTGGTCGGTGACGGATGCGCTGGCGACCCTGCGACAGAGTCCGCTGACCGGCGCGGCCTATGGGCTGGCGCAAGTGCCCAACCGCTGGCTGATTACCCGCACCGACATGGCCAGCGGCCAGACTGCGCAGTGGGTGGTGGAGAGTGATGCCCTGCTGCTGCCCAATCCGCAGGCGCTGGCCGAGCAAGACCCCGCGCACTTCCGTCAGATTAACCCCAATGACTTACCCGCGGACACCTATACCCAGTTCCCCTTTCCCTTTGAAGTGACGCAGGAGCTGATGCTGCAAGCCGATCAGCAGAAGACCCGCTTGTATGCTTATCGCTTTTTGGGCCGGCAGGTGGCGTATGCACAGTGGTCGCCGACCGCGCCCAGCGATGGACTGTATCTCAAGGACGTGCTGCCGGCGGGTCTGACGGTGGCCGGCTATGGCGAGCCGACCTTTGCCGCGCTGTTTTCCAACAGCCGGACGGTGTTTGGCTGCCATGATGTGCCGCCTGACCCGTCTGGCACGTATCGCTATGACGTGTTGGGGTGGTATGCCGACCCTGCTGATGACAGCCTTCAGAATTTTTGGCAGATTCCTGATGCCGTGACCGATGCCGACCGCTTTAATGCGCTGGCGGGGGAGTATCGTTGGGCGGTGCAGGGGCAGGATGGGGCGGCCTTCCCGACGCGGTCGGCCTATTATGCCAGCGTGATGCTGACCCCCCATCAGATGGATGAGGCGGGCGAAAAGGCCATCACTGCGCTGGATGTGAACTTGGCGCTGGGCAACACCGGCAGCGAGGCGCTGGCGGCCTATCTGGCCGGCGCGCTGAGCAATGGGGACGCGGCAGCGCGTCAGACGGTGGAGGCGCAAATCGAGGCGCTGCCGATTTTGCATCAGCTGCAAGCGGAGCAGGCCGACGCGGCACGGCGCTTTGAGCAGCTTCAGCATCGGCGCGGGTTTAAGCCGCGCGGTGGGGGGCGTTTGTGGGCCATCCGCAGTCAGCCGAGCGATTCGGGGGCGACCCGCGCCAGTCAGATGCCGACCAGCTTGCCGTCACACGCTGCGCCGCTGCCCGCCGAGCTGGCCAGCGCACTCGACCGCCTGAACCGCGCCCAGAACGCCTATGACCGTGCCCAAGACCGCCTGAGCGATGGGCAGCACCGTCTGTTTGCCGAGTGGTACAAGTTTGACCTTGCCTCGTATGCCGACCCGAACCGCGCGGTGTGGCGGTGTTGGGAGTATCAGCGCGGCCTTGCCGATTATCGGTTGGGGGTGTCGGTCAACCTGAACGGGCACATCGCCACGCCGGCGGTGGCGCGCGAGCATCTGCACGAGCAGATGGCCGAGATGCTGATGCTGCTGGCCGAGATGGGTGAGCTGACATTGGACAGTGACGGCCTGCCGACAGGGGTCAAGGCGTTTCAGCTGCCGGCGGCGTTTGCGCGCGTGTTTGAGGAGGATGAATCGTTTGCACCGCTGCTCAAGCGCTTGTCTGCCGAGAGTCTGGCCGTGGAGCTGTGGGCGGCCTATCAGGCGGTGCTGCGGGCGTTTGGGCCATATCAACAGGCCAACCCCTCGGCGGTGTTTGGCTCGTCCGCTGCGCCGCGCTTTTGGCAGCCGATTGAGCCGTTTGTGATGATGTCGGCGGGCGAACTGCCGGCTTTGACCGATTTGTATGGCCATGACGGGGTGCTGACCTGTCATCTGGGGAGTGCGCCGGCGGCGGATGGCGCGGCGCTGGATGCTGACGCGGTGCAGTCCTTGCAGGTGCAGGCGGCAGCGCTCATCACCGACCCGCCCCACCCCACCGCGCCGATACGCGGGCTGGTGCTGCTGGAGTGGGGGGCGACCATCCGCGCTCTGCTGGCGCGCGAGGTGCAAGACCCCGACCCGACCCAGCGTCAGCAGGTGCTGGCCGGCACGCGCACCAATCCCTCGGGGGCGGGGGTAGACTTTTTGCCGTCGTATCTGGATGAGACGTTTGGGCTGACCGAGACCTCGCTTGACCTTGTCCAGAAAGACCAGACCCTCATCAGCCCGACCACCTCGGACTTTGCCGGCATGGCGGTGCTGACCGCGCACAGCAGCCCGCAGGCCGTCACGCTGATGCAGCGCTATCTGGCTGGACAGAGCCTGCTTGACCTCAAGCAAGCGAGCGTGGCGCGCAGCGGCCAATCTGAAGCCGACTTTGACGATGCGGCCCTGCTGGCATGGTATGGCCAGCGCGGCGACACGGCGGGCGCGCCGGCGGATGGGGCGGATGCGGGAGTGTGGGATGCGTGGTTTGGCGGGGTGTTCCCGTTTGCCAGCGCCGATGGGGTGTATGTGGGGGGCACGCCCGACCTGCTGACATGGTATGAGACCAGCCCGACCTATCAGGCCAGCGCGTGGGCCAGCGACTCGGTGGACGTGTATCTGCGTGCGCTGGTTGAGCTGGGCGGCCTGAAGGCGATTGGTCAGGCGCTGGACGGCTTTAACAACGCGCTGTTGATGCGTGAGCAGGTGCTTCAGCTGCCGGTATATGACCTCGGCTTGGCGGTCACCGACCTGAAATCACGCTCGCGGCAGAGCCGCGGCACGGGCGCGATTGACCTGATGGCGCTGCTGGCTGACCTGATTGGCGGGGGCAATCGGTCTGCGCCCAACGCCAACGGCTATTTTATGCCGATTCGCAGCGGCGAGATGGCCATCAGCGGACTGACCGTGTTGGACAGCTTTGGGCGCATCTACACCCTCAACCCGCAGACAGTGCAGCCGGCCCTGAGTATGACCCCACCGGGCTGGGACAGCAGCATCGCCTCGCAGAAGCCGCCGGCGTATCTGCCGCCGCGCCTTGCCCAACCCGCCCAGGCGGTCTTTCGCTGGCTGTCGGCGGCGGACGGCGGCGAAGAGCTGAGCATCCGCCCTGATGCCAGCCCGATTTGCGGCTGGCTGATGCCCAATGTGCTGGACGGCAGCTTGATGGTCTATGATGCGTCTGGGGTGCTGTTGGGGTCGGTGAACGCGGCAGCGGATTGGGAAGCTGCCCCTGCCGCTCAGCCGCCGATGGATGCGGGGCAAATCCCCAATCTGCATCTGCGCCGGCTGGTCAACAAGCTGATTGTGAATGCGCTGACCACCCCGCAAGAGGCGCAGGCCCTCGCCGCTTATCTGGGCAATCTGTTGGCGGCACTGGACAGCAGCATGGCGCGCATCGAGCCAGAGAACTTTGCTCAGCACGAATCGATGGCGCTGCTGGTCGGGCGGCCTGTGGCGGTGGTGCGCGCGCGGGCCGGCGTGCAGCTGATGGGCGAGGTGCAGGTGAACCAGAGCTTTGCCGCCTATCTTTCGACGGTGTATGAGGCGCGCGAGTGCGGTCAGCCGCCGTCGGTCAGCCCGTTTAATCCCCCGCTGACCAACCACTATGAGGCGGTGCGCCTGCCGCTGCGGGTGGGCGAGCCAATCAGTGGGGATGGGCTGGTGGGCTACTGGCGCGAGGCGGGGGACGGCGGCATCGGCGATGTGTTCTTTGCGCCCAAGGCGATGCTCTCGATGCTGTCGCCGCAGGTGTTGTGGGCGGGGGGGGATGCCTCGGATGTCGGGTTGACCGCCGACCAGCGCCGCCCGATGTCGATTGCGGTGGTCAGCGACCCGTCCCGCCCGACCAATCTGCTGGATGTGGGGCTGCTGGACGAACTGCACACCCTGACGATGTTGATTGACCCGCGCGGGATGGTACACCTCAGCAGCGGGCTGCTGCCGGTTAAGGCGGTCGGCATCCCGTCGGAGCAGTATGCGCCGGCGCTCAAGCGGCTGTCGGCCAGCTTTTTGATTGCGCCGGTGCTGACCGGTGCATCTCAGCCGCAGCTGCCGCTTTCGACACAGGCGGGGGCGGCATGGTCTTGGGTGTCGCACCCCGACGCCGCCACATGGTCACAAGTGCCGGCCACCGCGCCGGCCAGCAGTGATACGCCGCCGGCGCACATCCGCGGCACGTCGCAGTCGGCCATTTTTGCCCCGCAGCGGCTGGTGGAGGGCTGGCTGAGGCTGGCGCACACCGCTGATGATACCGATACGCAGGAGACAACCGCATGACACAACCCTCGTCCCCCGCCCCCATCAGCCTTCAGCTGACGGTGGATGAAATCAACACGATTTTGGAGGCGCTGGGCCAGCAGCCGTATGTCAAGGTGTATCAGCTGATTCAGAAGCTGCATACACAGGCGCAGGGCCAGCTGACCGACTCCACGCCGTCGGCCAGCACCCCCGAATAAGCGCGGGCCGCTCACTCCACACGCAGGCGGTAGCCCACCCCCGGCTCGGTGATGAAGCG
Source organism: Anaerolineae bacterium (assembly GCA_034431675.1). Classification (GTDB taxonomy): domain Bacteria; phylum Chloroflexota; class Anaerolineae; order Aggregatilineales; family Phototrophicaceae; genus Flexicrinis. The sequence continues at coordinate 20,765 of DAOUCZ010000079.1, forward strand.
GGTGGGCAGCGCGGGGTTGTCCTCTAGTTTTTGGCGCAGCTGGGCAAAATACACGCGCAGGTAATGCGTCTCGTTCTCGTATTCTGCCCCCCACACCTCGCGCAATATCTAAGGAAGTATCAAGAATGTCAAAGTCGGCGTCGGATTGGGGCGGTGATGTCGCCTAGCCAGATTCTGACGATATGGGTTGAAGATACGATGTATGCGCTGGATGTGCTGTCGGAACTGAACGAAACCGATGCGGTACTGGCGGGTGCGTTTGACCTCAAGCATATCGGTGTGTTCGGGCATTCCTTTGGTGGGGCGACTGCCGCCAATGTCTCATTGGTGGATGACCGCGTGCTGGCCTCGCTCAATATGGACGGCGAGGTGTTCGGAGATGCCGCGCAAGGCGTCACCAAGCCGTTGATGGTGATGAGCAGCCCCACCGACTTCAGCGACGCGGACTTGGCGCTGGCTGGGGTGACGCGGCAGGAATTTGAGGCGTTTCTTGCCAAAATCAACCACAGCATCAACGGGGCGCTGGCGGCATCCCAAGCCCCATATCACCTGTTGATTGTGGGGACACTCCACAGCACCTTTAGCATCGACGTGGCGCTGCTTCGCAATCTGCTGCCACAATACATCACGCCGCAGCTGGTCGGCACGATTGACGGCGCGCGCGCCAACACGGTCATCGCAGACTATACGGCGGCCTTCTTCCAGACCTATCTGCTGGGCCAAGAGTCGCCCTTGCTGGGCGGGATGTCGGCGGCGTATCCCGAAGTGAAATTCCTGACCGCGCCCGGCAGCACGCGCTGAGGTGTTTTATCGACCGAGGCCGCAGGGGATAGAAACGCAAACACCCAACCGTGAGGGTTGGGTGTTGGGGGTGTGGACAATATAGGACTCGAACCTATAACCTTCTCGACGTCAACGAGACGCTCGGCCAATTGAGCTAACTGCCCGACTATACCTAACATTATAACCGAAGCTGTACGCTTTGCAAGAGCAAATCCACGAAAGCTGTAGCCTCCCCACCCTCGGTCTATACTATAATAATAATGATAACGTTTTTAGAAGGCCGGACTCCTTGAAAACACGCCTCACCCTTCTTCGTTCATCCCCTGCCCTCTGGCAGCGGCTAACACAGCCTCCATCCAGCCTTTCCGACCCGGAACGAGGGCGGAAAGCGATGCTGATGAACTCCATCCTGATGGCAGTGGTGATTTTTCTCGTTCCTGCTGCACTCCTGTTCACGCTTGTACTCACCCCACCCCCGAACAAAAGCCTGTTGATGGTAACGCTGCTCATCACAGAGGTGTGTCTGTACTGGCTGTACCGGCGCGCACGCCGAGAGGCTGTCCCCTGGACAGGTGCGGCGCTCGTGTGGTATGGCACCGGGTTTTTGCTGCTGGTCGCTGCAATTGGTGGGGGCAGTTTCGGTCAGGGGCTGCTCTATTATCTAATTCTGCCGATGCTGTTCGTCAGCCTGTTTGAATCTGCCCGGATGATCATCTCGCTGATGGCCGTGCATGTCACCGGGATGGTGCTGCTCCCGCTGCTGCAAACCCAGATGGTGCTGCGCGATGTTCTGGCCGGCCCGGTCGTTTTTTATCTACTGGTTTCGATCATGCTGGTGCTGGTCGCTCTTTACCGGGCGTGGCTGGAGCAGGAACGCGGCAAACAGCAGATCGCCGAGCGGGTTCACTCGGAAAACGCGCTGCGCCAGTTAGCGAACGAACTGGAACAGCAGGCGAATCGCTTCAATCAACTGCTGTCCAGCACGCCGGATGTGATCATCATGCATGACCGCGCCGGGCGCTATCTGTACGTCAACGCTGCCGGGTTGAAGGATCGCGGCGCTTCCCTGGAACAGGTTTCCGGCAAAACATGGCAGGAACTCGGCTTCCCAGAGGAGGTGGGCAGGCTGTTTGACGAGCGCCTTGCTCACGTATTTGCTACCGGGGAGTCGGTAAGCTACGAAAGCAGCTTTATGACCCCGGCGGGCGCGCGTTACTTTGAAACCACGCTCTCGCCCATCCGCGATCCAGATGGTTTGATCAATCATGTGGTCAACACGATCCGCGATATCACCGAGCGCAAGCAGATGGAACTGGCGCTGCGCGAAAGCGAGGAACGCTACCGCATCATCTCCGAACTGATCTCCGATTATGCCTTCTCGTGCCGCGTGGATGAGCAGGGAGAATATGTGCTGGAATGGATGACCGAGTCTTACCCGCGCGTGACGGGTTATGACCTGCGGGGATCGCCGCCGTTTGAAGCCTATCACCCCGAAGACCTGCCGCAGGTACAGGCCGATTTACAGCGCGTGCTGGCGGGCGAGGAAGTGAGCGCCGAGTACCGTATTCTGCACAAGAACGGGCAAATGGAATGGATATCCATGACTCGACTGCCGGTGCTGGACGAGACGGGGCGGGTGGCGCGCTTCTACGGTGTTGCCCAGAATATCACGGCGCGCAAGCAAGCCGAAACGGAGCGCCTGCAGCTCTCGGTGGAACATGACCGTCTGGCGCTGGTGCGGCAGTTTGTCCATGCCATCTCGCACGATTTCCGCAATACGCTGGCAAACATCGAAACGTCGCGTTACCTGCTTCAGCGCATTCTCTCCGATGCTGACCGCGAGCGCACGCAGGCGCGTCTGGACGTGATCCAGAACTCCGTCAATCATCTGGCGGATCAACTGGATAACCTGAGTACGCTGACCGCGCTGACTGACTCCGCCCCGGAAAACTGCAACCTTAACCTGATTGTCACCCTGCTTATCAGCGATGTCCGCTTCACCGCGCAGCAGCTCAACGTGGAACTCACCGCCCACTATGACACGGCGCTGCCCCCGCTGCTTGCCAACCGCGAGGAAATCCGCCATGCGATCAGACACTTGTTGATGAATGCTTTGATGCACACTCCACCGGGTGGCAAAGTGCAGATAAGCACACATCTGGCTGATGGGGAAGCGCAGATTGTCGTCAGCGATACCGGGGTGGGCATTGCGCCGGAACACCTGCCGCACCTTTTCGACATGTTCTACCGCGCAGACGCCGCGCGCAACATCAGTTCAGGCGGCATTGGGCTTGGATTGAGCATCGTCAAAATGGTGGCAAACGCGCACAGGGGGCGTGTATCGGTACAAAGCACGCTGAACGAGGGCAGCCTTTTCACGCTGGCGCTGCCGATCCGCAAGGGTGACAGCGCCGATTAGGGCACAGCGGCCTGTGCCCTCGGTCTAGAGAGGCATTAAATCAGGCGGTGTCGCGTTGATTGTGGTCACGATACATCGGGACAGGGATATCGACAAAATACGCCCAGCCCTCGGCGGCCATTTCCTGGCGCTGCTGCTCATCCAGGGTCAGCACCAGATCGTTTTCCCCGGTGTGAAGTTCAATCGTCAGTTCGTCTGACCCGTCATCAATCATCTCTTCAAAGCAGCGGCGCTCATACCCCAACGGATACTTGAGGAACTGCCCCAGACAGCGTTCACAGAATGCGAGATGTGCCGGACACACGTTCCGGTTGATCTTGACCTTCATACGCTCACCTCCTATATCCTCATTAAACGCTTGCGCTGAAGAACAGGGAAAGCGATGAATGTCATCGTTTTAAGAGGACAAATGACCTACCAGCCTCAGGGACGCTGAATTTGCCCCGTGTCGGTTGTGCGCACGCGCGGCATCGATCCGGTCGAAGTGGACAGCTTGCGCGACTGCGCCCGGTAGCGCCGCCGCAGCACCAGCGTATAGATCGCCGCGCCCAGCAGCACCATCAGCCCTGCCACGATCACCGCGCCGAGCGCTGCAACTGCGATCCGCGCGATCTGCCCGCGCCGCGAAAGGTCGTCGAGGGCTTGCGCTGCTAGGTCGGTTGGCGCTTCGCTGGTCGAACCCACCGCCGCCGCTGACTGCTGCGCGCCAAAAACGACTGGCGGCAGCACGTCGCCATCGCTCAGGGTGCGCGTGAAGCTGGTATCGGTGGTCGGGGTGTAATCCGGGCTGGTCACGACGATGGTGTATTCGCCGGGCAGCAGGTAGCGGAAGCCGACCAGCCCCCGGTCTGCGAACGGCGAGTTGTCCAGCATGGCGGTAGCGATGACGACGCCTTCGCCGTTCAGTAGTTCGACCGATGCGCCCCGTGTAATGGGCGGTTCGCCGTCCTGAATGCCGTTGCCATTGCGGTCTTCAAACATCTGCACCCAGAACTGGCCGCTGCCCCCTTGCGCGGAAGCAGCGCCGGCCAGGGCGCACAACAAGGCTGCCATGAACGCGGCGCGAACGAAAGCGGCAGATAAACGCTGCATGGGGTTATCCTGTTTCAGCGCCGGCGCAGCAGCAGCGAGACCCCCATGCCGCCAACCAGCACCACGCCCGCCAGACCAAAGGCGATCAGGCCCAGGTTGTCGAGCAGGGGATTGGCTGTAGGTGGTGCTGCTTCTGGCGCGACAGCTTCATTAACGATGGCGTTGCTAGAGGTGTTGACCGTGCGGGCAGGGGAGACTGCACCGCGCGCCGCCCCAAACGCAATCTGCACGCTGATCCCCGGCACAGCCTCGACCTGAAGCTGTGCTGGCGTGGTCAGCCCGAAATTTTCCGGCGCAGCGGCTTCAACCCAATACTCGCCCGCGCTCAAGCCTTCAAAGCAGTAGGGATCAGTCTCGCCATCGGGGGTGAAGCTCGCATCGTTCGCCGCGCTCCCGATCAGGCGAACCTGCCCGCCTTCCAGCAGCGCCTCATTCGATTCGCGGATGCGGTTTTCGTTGCGGTCGTCAAACAGGCTGACGCAGATTCTCGCCGCACCGAGCGCCGGGTCAATCGGCGGCAGCACGTCGCCCGTTTCAGCGGAGCGAATCGGGGCAGGCGCAGCCAGTTCGACGGGCGAGGGCGCGGGTGTCGCGGGTACAGGCGTCGGGGTGGGCGGCGTCACGCCCGCGCGCACGATTAACCGCTGGCCGATCTGGATCAGGCCGGGGTTGGTGACATCCGGGTTGAGCGCAAGCAGTTCGTCGCGGGTGAGGTCGTAGTTAATGGCAACCGCGTCGAAGGTTTCTCCCGCGACAACGGTGTGAATCAGCGCGCCATCCGGGGCGGTTTCCTGCGCCTGCGCCGCGCTGACGGTGAGCAGCAGCACAAACGCGAACAGAGCGATACACTGGCGCAGCAGGGAATATCGCTGCATTACATTTCTCTCGCAACAGATTACAAAACACGCCGCGATTATAGTCCTGGGCGGGGGGACGTGTCAACCGAGGCGTGCGCGGCGTAGGGAAAGCGTAGCCTCGCGCGAGATGGTCAATGCTGGAGGCCTTCCAGAAATCGCTGGATGATGGACGACCACCTCGCTTTTGCCTCGTCCGCAAGTCAGTTGCCAGATTCTTAGCGCAAAACGCCCGCGCGACCGATGTTGGCAGCGTGGGCGTAAAATTGTGCGTCGTAGGGGCTTGGCGCTGTGCATCCCATATGCACCAAGCAAACAAGCCACCG
>DAOUCZ010000080.1:0-9577 GCA_034431675.1 Anaerolineae bacterium
CCACATGCAGGGCAGCGGTTGGGTCGTCATGTGCCCGCCGCTGTTTCAGCCGCAGTGCCCCATGCCGATGGTCGTCCCCGCTGACCCGCCCGATAAATTTGCCGTGACGGGTGAGATAGCAAATTTCGGCCTTTTGCTCCATCAACGCCGTAATCGCTGGGGTGGTCAGCGTGATGTTGCCATACACCACCACCTGCGATACCTTCATCAATGGCACACGCTGTTTGCGGGCCGCTTCTCCCGTCTGCTTGTTTTCGGGGTAGTGGATCACCAGTGTCTCTTCGTCCAAATGCACTCGCGAACGTTGTTCATTCAAATATAGAGCACTCATCAGCTTTCTCCCTCTTCTGCGAGCAATGTCAGCGTCTCTGCCGGCAGACAAATCGGTTCTAGGCTGCAATCTTTGCACTTGGCGGGGTTATCAATCGGCTTGGGCAGACGCCCCACTGTCAGCAGGGCAAAAGCACGCCTGATGGCCTGTGTCGTGCGCAAGCGCAGGTCGTCATCAAAAACAACCACCTCGCGCCGCCGATTTGTCCAATAAAAAATTTCGCCCTTGTCCACCGTCCTGCCCGTGCGCTCCTCAAGGCATAAGGCCTGCGCACACAGCTGAACATGATCGTTTTCCCACTTTCCCATCCGCCCACGTTTGTGTTCCAGCGGGGTCAGCAGGCCGTTTCTATCTTCCACAAAGTCGGCAATACCCGCCACCCGTAGTGCATCGCTCCACACATGCACACTGCGATAGGCACGCCCGCGCTCATCGGTCTGGTGGCCCGGGGTGTGGGCCTTATGATGCCGGTTCTGCCCATCCAACACAAATGCGTTCACTTCCATCTCTGACTGACAATACATCAGCCAAAAGCGGCGCGGGCAGTAACACAGCTGATTGAGATAGCTCAAGGGGAGATAATCGGGGTGTTCCATGTGAAGGGTATCCTATAATACGTGTGCGATACCCCCACAATAGCATATCGTCGCCCCACAACTGTGGGTAAATTTACTCAGGTAGGGGGCGTGTTTGGCCCATGCCGCGCGTGGTCTGATAGCCCACACCCGTCCAAAAGGTCAATTCTCCCAGCAGATGCAGCAGCGGCAGCCAGCGCAGGTCTTGCCCATGCACGCTGTAGCGCACCTGCCCGACAAACCCGTCCACGGGCCGCTGCTCCACCATCACCCGCTGAAGCTTAATCCGCAGCGGCTCGGTCTCCACGCAGCGCCCCACCCACTCATCAAATTCTACGCCCGGCTCTGCCCCGCCCATTTGTTTCCACTTGTTGCGCAGCGCGCTAAACAGTGTGCGCGCATCGGGCTGACTGCGAATGCGATACTCGCGCGTCTGCCGGTCGTGGCCGAGGCTAAAGGCTGTGGGAGACCGAAAATCCAGCGTCAGGCGGCGCGGCAGGCGCTCGGGCGCAGTGTCCCAGCGCTCGGTCAGCTCCTCAAGGCTGATATGCCCACTGTCGCGATGCGATGCCCCCGACGCAAACGCATCCTGCACCGCAAACTCAACCGCCCCAATCCGCACATGCGGCAGCCCACGGTCAAGCAGATAACGCCGCAGCAGGGCCTCAAAGGCCGGCTCCATCAGCAGGGTAAAGCGCCAATCCACCGTGTCTCCCTCGCCAAAATGGATGGCGTTGTCGCGTCCGCGTTTTCCCCCACTCAGCAGGCTGATGGTATATGGCTTGTGGGCGTTGGCATCGTGCAATCGTTCGGCCAGCGGCGAATCCCCCTTGCGAATCAGGCTAAACAGCGCCGCGCGCGCCTGATCCCCATGGTCAGCGCTGACCGCACCGGCACGGGTGGCCGCCAAGCGCAGCACCACCGCATAAAGTCTCTGACTCATCATATTTTCTCCCTCGGTCTTAAACATCTGCACAAAATCTACTGCTTTGGGCAGGAGGTGGCCCACCCAGTGCGCGTGGTGGACCACCTGCCAACGCTATTTCTTGCCTTTGGGGGCTGTTGCCCGATGCTGCATATCCGCCGGCAGATAGAACCACCCGCCGTCTGGCCAGCGCCCCTCCCACCAGCTGTCCGCCTCAATCAGCGCGTTCTCGACCAAGCTGGACGGGCGCATCGACACAAGGTCGAACAGCTTCAACTCGGTCTGGTCAGGCAGGTCACCCGGGTTCATCGGATAAGCAGAGACGGTGTGTTCGCCGCGCTCATCCCGCCGCGTCAGCCTGATGGGTTCAGCAACCGTGAGGCGCGCTTTGCTCATCCACAACCCCATGCGAATCCAGCGCGGAAAGGTCAGGGCGGCGGGGGTGAGCACGCCAAAGCTGAAGCGACTGCCCACCGCCACCTCTTTGGCACGCCCAAAGGTCGGGATGTTGGCGTTGCTGCGCTCCATCAACACACTGCTGCGCTCCTCGCCAAACTTAAAGGTGTGCACCGCATAGCGCACGTCCTCCCCATTGGCCGGCGTCACATAGATGTTGTTGAGGTTCACGCGCTCTAGCTCAAAGGCATAGCCCGGCACGTCGGTGGCATGATGGAAGGTGGTCTGCGCGAAGCCCAGCGCATAACACAGCGCGATGTTGTGCAGCAAGCGCCCGGTCTCATACAACCGCCCCAGCGTGCGTGTCTCGTAGAACAGGTTATCATGAAACGTCAGCGTGCAGTGGTAGAGGTACATCCCCCACCTCATTTCTTCTTGGGCTGCTTGGCGATGTTAGCATCGTGATAAATCTGGCTGTCACGCGCGGCATCTTCGAGCCGTGCCCGCACGCTCCCCTCATCCATGGTGCGCACGCCGTTCAGATAGTCCTCAAGTTCTTCACCCATCAGCACCTGTGTATCGCGCACGCTGTCTTCAGCCAGCAGCTCAGGGATAACCTGTTGGGCGGCGCTGATGGCGTCAGCCACCTTGACGGGGTCGCTGCCGGCGGGTTGCAGCACATCGTGCAGGCGTTGGGTCAACAGCAGGTTGCTGAAGATTTCACCGTCGCTCAGCACAATCGCCACCACATGGTTCTTAACCGTGCCGCCGCGTGTGGTGGTTGCGCCATAGCGGGTGGTGCGCAGCACATTTTGCAGCACATAAAAGAACAGCGGCGCAGTCAAGTCACGGGTGGTGACCACCGAGGGGAAAACCACCTGCGGCTTGACATGGTCTTGTTGGTTGATGCGCGAGGACACCACGCCTTTATCAGACATCGTGCCGTCTTCGTATGGTGCATTGAGCGTGAACACCTCGTGGCTGACGGCGTAGTCGGTCAGCGAATAGGCGGTATCGGTATAGATTTTGCTCTTCTCGCTGCCGCCATCACCAATCGCAAAGCCATAGGTGACGCAGTCTGGGCATTTGCGGCAGGCGCTCTCGTTATACACGCAGTCACTGCCCATCAGGCCAAAATTCCGCAGCGTCTCGCGCCCATTGAGGCGCTCTGGGGTGGTCTGCTTGCGCTTGAAGAGGGTGATACGGGTCATCGGGTTTTGGTCGGCCACACCTGCGGCCACACGAGCGCGGTTCAACTCGCCGTCGGTCTGGAAGACGGCGTAGCCCTCGGTCACGCGTAGGGTGACGATATGGGCGTACTTGCCCATCGGGCGCCCGGGCAGTTCGGCATGGAAGAAATCGGTGTTCAACATGGTTGCTAGGTCTCCTGTGTAGTGTGTCAAATAAAACCAGACGGGCAATCGCGCTCAAAAGCGCGGGGTTGCAGAGTTAGGGGAAAACTATTCGTTTGAGCTGTCGTCATCCTCTTCGACAGCCTCATCGGCATCTTTGCCGCTGGCCGCCCATTCGGCCACTTGCAAATCGCGATAAATCGCCTCGCAGGTGTCGCGGAACAGGTTGAGCTGTTTGCCACGCAGCGCCGCCACGTCTTTGTTAAAGATGCCGATGAATAGCTCATCGACAAACAGCTTGCAGAACGCGCGCATCCCCGCCTCGCGCTCTTGCACGCTGACCCCCTTGGGGAATCGGCCATCGGCTTGGCCTTTGCTCACGCGATCCATGAATTTGGCCAGCTCGCCGTAGGCCAGCTCGGTCAGCGATTCGGCATCGGGGAACAGGCGCGGGTCAGCAATTAGCAGGGCGTCAGCGACCACGCTCAACGGGCGCAAGATGCTGTTGGCGTTCTTGAGGCCTTTGGCGCGATAGAAGGTGCGGTAGTGCTCTACCAGTTTTCGGGCAAGTGACATTTCGTGTGCTCCTTTTGCGGTATGCGTAAATAGCGTCTCGGCAAAGCGGATATAACGCTGCACCTGCGCAGGGCTGGGTGCGCGATCATCACGCTGCTGCTTCTTGAGGTAGTGGAACAAATACAACGGCGATTCCATCAGGCTGTGGGCGATTGGGCCAAAGCGATGCCAGTTCTCTTTGGGCGGTTGATACTTGGTATCGAGGTGAACATCGAGGTGAACCATGTAGGCCGCCGCCAAGCGCGCCAGCGCCTCGCCCACGCGGTCAATGTTGATGCGGCTGCCGCCCATCACCGCCTGCACAGACGCATGTGCACCGTCGAACCACAGGGTCTCTGGCAGTTCGGTCGATTCCAGCATCAGCGGCACGCCGCTGTCGCTGATGACAACCTTCACATCAAGGCAGATCGACAGCGCCAGCGCCATCAGCGTGGGCAAAATCCACGACTCGGTATCAGTAGCGTCAAACACACGCAGGCCAAAGCTGAGGAAGGTAGACTGCGCATCGGTTTGATAGCGCAACACCCGTTGATAGCGCAACACCCGCTTGGAAGGCTCAGCACGTGCGGGCATCAAGAACATCTCGATGCGCTGCCAAAAATCAGGGTCAGACAGGTCATCCTGCTCGCGCAGGGCTGCCATAAACTCCGGCTCACTGACGCGCATATCGCTGATGCGCTGGTATGCCCGCTGCATGAAGCGTAGGGTTTCGGGCGTGAAGTAATAGGAGGGGTAGAACGATAGATAGCGGATGCGCTGACCTTCGGCGGTGCTGCCGGTATCAAGGTTGTTCATGAACAATTGGCGCAGCAGCTGTTCCAGGCTGCAAATCGAACACAGGTTGCGCGCGTTGGAACTGCTGCTGATGGGGATACGTGCGGTATACACGCCCGGCTGAAAGGCCACCGTGCTTTCGCGCGGTGCACGCACGTTATAGGTCGAGCCGCAGATGGCGCAGGCTTTGCCCCCGCCCCCCTTGGCGCGGGTATATTTTTTGAGTTCCTCGTTCAATCCCGCTAGGCCTTTTGCGCCGCCCACCGTCAGCACGCGCCCCACATAATCGGTCAGGTCATCCCACGCAGTCTGATTGACCTGCGCGTTTTCGGGCAGCTCCTGCGGCAGCGAGGCAATAAGCTGCTCTGACAGTTGTTTCAGCCAGTCCAGCGTCTCCACATCGCTTAGGCCGGGCTTGCGGCTGAGGGCGTGCGCCGCGGCAAAATACCACCCCATCGGCTTGCCACCAGAGTTTTTGCCCAGCAGGTCTTTGGTGACGAGATAATCGGCCTCTAAATCGCCTATCTCCAACAGTTCCAGCAAGGTGCGGGTGACATCTTCCTTCATTCGGTCACGGAAGATGCGATCCATCCATGCCGCCCACTCTGCAATCTGGTCTACACGCGCATCTTTAGGCTCGGTAGAGACGTCGGGGAGAGGTTTTGTCCATCCGCCCGCCTTAAGATCGCTCATGCGGGATGGTGTTTTGTTATTGTGAATATATTTTTGGACGATTGAGACAGAGTTGATAATCAGCTCTGGCACGCTAAAGAAATCGTCATAGCTCTCATCGACCTGTAGATAGGTATTGCCGCGCTTTGCGCCTTTGCCACTGGCGATGAGCTTCTCCCCTGCCGTGCGCCTAATGCCGGCCACGATGGTCTGGGCGAGGCCGGCAGGCGAGGGCATAGCCGGCGCGTCGTGGCGCTCAAGGTAGACCACGCCGCTGGGAGCATACAGCAGCGGCACACGCACATCCTCAACCCGAAGGGCGTCCAGCGCGGCGTTATGGATCAGGTTGAGCAGCAGCCCGCGGTTCTCTGCCACATGGTGATAGGTCAGGCGGGCCACAGGCAGCATGGCCTGTCCCTCTCCCAGATGAAACTCTATCAGCTTTTTGATGGCTTCATTGGCCACCATCTCACGCGGGGTGGGAGCGACATAAGCCATCAGGTCGGCCAGCCGGCTCACCGATGTCACGGTGTCGAGCAGGCGCGCCTCCAATCGGATATTGGGCAGCAGCTGCATGTTGTGCAGCGTGCCATACATCACCTGTGTGTTGCAGGCCACCGAAATCAGGTCGTGCACCCAAGGGGCAATCCCGCCAATCGGCTGCAAGAATGCGTCCAGCCCCAAATGGCCGCCCCACTCCACAAAGATGCGCTCCAACACCTCAATTTGCTTTGCACTCGGCGAGGACATCTGCTGATAAGTCTCAAAGCCGGCCTCACGCAGCGTCTGCTGTACCTGCTCAATCTTGAGAAAGTCGTGCAGCATATAGCCGGCAATAAACAGGCGCTCGGCCTGTTCATCCCATGCCCGCAGCTTGCGCGCACCCCACCCCGCCAGCAGGCGTGCCACCCGCAGGGCCGGCAGCATCCCGTTAACTAGGTGAGCGCGCAGGGTTTGGTCGCGCTGATAGCGCTCTGTATCCTTTGCCCCGTCGGCCTGTTTCTGCTCAAAGAACTTGCCGCCTTTGGCCGCCTTCAGTGCAAAATATTGCGAGAGCGGCCCAACCACATGGGCCGCAAAATCGCGCAGCACCCCATCCCCCGCGTCAATCGACTCCTCAAACAGGGTCTGAAACAGCGGCTTTAGCGTCAGGGCCTTGGGCGCAGCTACCACCGCGGTTGGGCTTTCGACGGGGGGCGCTGCCATCATCTCGTCAAGGTCAATATTGTGCTGCTCTTCATCGTCATACAGATAATCGGTCATTGCACACTCCTTTTCGGCTAGTAAATCAGTGGTTTGTCTGCGTCCGAGCGCTGCCGACGCCATACCGAGTCCAACAGCAGCGCATCCCTGCCAAAGGCGGCTGTCCACGGTGTATCCCCCAAGCCAAGCACGCTCACCCGCAGCAGTTCGGTCTGCATCCCCAGTTTGCATATCCGCCGCACATCATCTGGTGCGCGGTCGGGGATAAGAAAACACACCAGCGTGCGCGCATACAATGTATCGTTCACCCGCAGCGCCCCATCAAACCCGCCCAGCACATCAAAGCGAAATCCACTCAGCTCAATGACCCGCTCGCGCTGATCCTCCTCTGGCTGATGCTCAAGTTTTAGGCCAACACGGCGGCGGCGCTCTTTGGGCAGCCACCCGCGCAGCAGAAACGCCGCCAGCGGCTCACTCCGTTGTAGCGCATCCCAACTGGGTAGCGCATCCCTACTGGGCTGTTTCTGCTGAATACGTACGTATTCTTTCTCGGCCTCTTGCCATGATTGATAAAATAGGTCTGCATTTCGCAACAGAGTCAATGCGTTATAGGGAATATACGCCTTTTTGCCTTGATTTTCTGTTTGGTCGCATACCAATACCGTCAGCGGGCTGTCGCTGCGAAAGGTGCTGGCCGAGCGGATGACCAGCCGCTGTTTGTCATGCAGCGCCCAAAACTTTTTGAGGCTGTTTTGGAATAGCGCGTAATATTGGTCTTTCAACAGCATCAGGATGTGCTCGTACTGTGCCCGAATCTCTTTGCCGTTCTTCAGATGATCGAGGATTTGGCCGGCCTGCACCCCAGCCCACCGCTGGATATAGCGCTCAAAGGTCTGGGTCTTCTGAAAGAAGCGCGTCACCAACTGATGATAAGTCGGGCGATCGCACTGCGCGTGCTCGGGGATTTCGCTCCTGATGCCTTCGACCACCCATGGCGGCATCATCGCGTGGGCTTCAAACCCCTCGAATACGCGCCCGTCGCTGCTGGCAGCATGTCTGCCCAGCCGCCCCAGCCGCTGCATATGGCTCGCTGCATCCACCGACTCGAAAATGAGCAGGTTAATCTTGAAGTCTACGCCCACATCAATCGTGGATGTGCCAACCAACAGGTCGCAATCCATCGCCCGATCGGCTTTGGGCGTCAGGCCGGTGTTTTTCCCCAACCGGATGTGCGGCGGCAGCACCCCGCGCAAAAACGCATGTACCTGATGCGCAGTCGCCACGCTGTTGGCAATCAACACCCCGCGCGCGCCAGATGCCGCATGCTGCTGATAGAAGCGCAAAATCACGTCTTGCCAATGCGCCTGCACCCAGTCATCCAACCTGCCGGCATACAATGTCAAATCAATCGGGCGCAAAATCCGCCGATACCCCTCCGGCGGCACATCCGCGCCGTGTACATAGTCCCCATTCACCGTCTCGACCTTCAAACCGACCTGCGCGGCCATGTGTTTCAGCTGCTCTTGGGGAGTGGCTGATAAAAACAAAAAACGGGGTTGCTTGTCCGTTGATTTCATTTGGCGCAGCAGCAGCAGCGCGGTCATCACCGAGGCGGTCTCTGGCGTACCAAACAGGTGAAACTCATCAAAGGTAAACAAGCGATAATGTGAGGCCAATGTCCCCAGTGTAATATCCCGTGCGCTGCCGTAATTGCGATAGGCAAACGAAACGCACAGATGAAAAATATCGGGGTTGCTCAGCAGATAGTTGCTCCCGAGCAGCCGCTTGACCGCGTCTGGGCGGCTGACGTTTAGGCCGCTGCGTTCGTAGTGGTCTTGCAGGGTATCAAGCTCTGCCGCGTTCATCACCGCGTGTTCAAATCCGTAAGGCCGCCATACCGGTGGGCTGTCAAAGTCCTCCAGCAGCTTCTTTAGGCCGCGCTGTTGATCCAAGGCCAATTCGTTGGTTGGATACAGCGTGAGGGTATGCCAGTCGGTATTGTTGAACAGCAGCAGCTGACCGGCCAGTGATTTGCCGTCACCGGTCATGGCAGTGTTGATGACAATATCTGCGTCGCTGTTCAGCGCTTGGACGGTTTTGGCTTGGTGTGCCATCAGCCGCCAGTTCGCGGGGTAATAATTATCTGTGATGCGTGCCTCCTTGATTTCGTCCTTGGTGGCATAGCGCGAGTCAACGGCCAAAAGGTGGATGGTGTGCACGGGTCTCTTCGCTCCTGTCTGTCTTCATTACAGTGTAGCAAACGACTTCCCCACAACCGTGGGGAAAATCACATCAATTCATACAGTTGTGCCATTTGTCGGGTGATTTCCTTCATCTGCTGCACGGCCTCGTCGCCGCCCACCACTTTACACGCAGCGCCGTAGTGCAGCAGCTTGCGCAGATCGGTAAACAAGTTTTCTGAGGCAACCTTGACGATTGCGCTGCCATCTTTGTCAAAAAAGACCTGTTGATGCTTAAAATGCTGCGTCACCCCACCGCGCGCCACCTCTGGACTCAGCACATACTCCAACTCGATGGTGCGCGGGCGAGTGGGGACAAAATGCTCGGGCAGAGGCCGTGTTTGCTGGATGCGATCCATGCGGAACTCGATATGCCGCCCTTCGATGCCTCTCTTTTCGGGGTTATGGGCGCGATAACAGCGCGCATATAGGTATTGATGGGCATTTTTGACATAGGCACGCTCTGGCTCGATGTCGTAGTACCACCCCTCTTTGTCGGTGACGCCTTGATACAAAATTTGCAATCTGCGCCT
>DAOUCZ010000081.1:0-6367 GCA_034431675.1 Anaerolineae bacterium
CCGGTGTCGCTGTTTGTGTGGAAACTTCAGCTTACCCGAAAGGTCTTTTGTTTTCTACCTCACCCCTTAACTTCGGGATGAGTCATGTTTATTTGGTATCCGTCCACCGTAGCTATTGGCTTGCACCCGTCCCAACAAAGTCAAAACCGGTGTATGGGCCGCAGTCCTCAGGGATAATCAACAGTGTTCCCGCCCGCACCGAACGCACATTGGTAATGCCGTTGCGTTCAATCAGGCAGTAATGATCGATGTTAAACCGCGCCCCCACCCCATCAAGGGTCTCATTGCGCTGAATCACATAGGTCCGCCCATCAATCCCCGCAGCCCCCATCCCCCCTACAGAGGCTGAGCCAATCGCCTCAGTCAGTCGGGCGATTTCACCCTCTTTGGGGAATTCGCCGGAAGCGCTTGCCCCTTCAGGGATAAAGAGTTCAGTGCCTTCAGGCACAGTCGGCTCTAAACCCAACCCATTAACCACCCGCAGCACAATCACCGAGATGTTATTGGCCTCGGCGATACCACTCACTGTATCACCGGCCTTGACAGTGTAGGTCATGCCAGCAGGCATAGCGGCAGCACTGCCCCGCCCCGCAGCGCCAGCCTCTAACGCCGCAGCCGCCCCGGGGGACAAAATCAAGGCGGGCACAACGCCGTATTCCGGCGCAGTCGGGGGCACAACCAATACCTGCCCAGCACTCAACGTCCTTGGATTGGTGATGTTGTTGGCGCTAATCAACGCCTCGACTGACACATTTAGGCGCTGACCAATGGTATCTAAGGTATCATTGGGGCGCACAACATATGTCCCGTCTGTGCCGTCACGCCCGGGGGTGTTTGTACGCCTGCTGGCCACCGTCTGAATGCCGTCATAGGCCGGACATTCTGGTGTGATGTTTAAGACTTGGCCCGGGCGCAAAATATCGCTGACCTTAAGGTTATTCACCTCACGAATACACCCCACACGCACATCAAAATATGCGCCAATGCCATCTAGGGTGTCGCGCGGCTGAACTGTATAATTCACCGGCGCGGTGATCGGGACAGGGGGCAAATCGCCGCGCTGGGCGGTCGCAGCACCCACGCCTACCACTATCACCCCTACCGCCGCCAAAAGTCGCCCAATATCACGCATCAGAAGCCTCCTCGCCCCTCGCTATCCTTACACAGTAGCCATGCATGTGCATAGAGCATAACACAATTGCAACCTAACAGCACATCTCGGCGCACAAGGTGGTACAAAAACGCCATCCCCACTAGACGGGATGGCGTTGGGTCTTAGCTGTATCAATCGCCCTGCGTAGGCACATCGCCATTTGTTTTGCTGCTGCGCCGCCGTGTGGGTGCAGCAGGGACGGCGGGCTTTGCTCCATTGATGTGATTGTTCAATTCGCGCAGCACACGCATGGCCTCATAGCGCACCTGACGCACCGGGTCTTCCTTGGCCAGCCGCTCTAGATGCTGCGACAGCCGCTGCATCAGCACGCGCATCCAATCTGCCTCCATATAGGGGGTATAGCAAAAGGTCGCCAGTGCGTGGATGGCCTCACGGCGGCGCGGGGTGTGCTGGTCGAGCGACTCGCTCTCTTCTTCATCCACAAGGCTGTACTGAATCAGCTTGCCCAGCGAGTCTACTACCTCGTCGCGGTTGTCGCTCAGCAGAGACACTTCATAGTTGCGGATTTCCAGAATCAGAGTCAGTACACTGGTATGGCGCTGGATTTCGAGCATCTGGGCAAACTGCACCTGAATCATCTGACGCAGCAGCTCGGTTTCTTCGCCGCGCTTTTCAGCCTCAATGCGCTGCACGTCCACCTCTCGGCTTTGCTTTTCGATGTTGCGCTGCTGCTGTTCGATGCGGGCCTGCAAGCGCTTGGTTTCGGCATCACGCTCTTTATCGCGGGCTATCGCATCTTCTGCTGCCCCCAGCGCCTTATCCACCTCTTTGCGCAGGCGTTCAACCTCTTCTGCTGATTTATGCGCATCTTGTTGTGCCGCAGTGGCCTGACGGGCCAGATTCTCGATGGTTGTGCGACTGTCCTCAATCGTCGCACGGCTCTGGTTATAGATATAGACCACCACCGTCAAACCCAACGGCAAAATCAGCGCCACCACACCCAGCACCACCTCTAGCAAGCCAAGGATACGATCAGCTTGCTCTACGGCCAGTGAAGCGGCATCCTGAGCGCTCAAGCGCGCCGGCAGCCCCTCGCTGCGAAGCATTGCAGCCACCTGAAAGCCCATTGTGGCAATCAAAAAGATGCCATAAAGCATAATGGTTGCCACGGTGGCATTACGCCAAAACAGGCTGGGGCGCGAAGACGAGGTCTGGGGAGTGGTGTTTGGGGTCATGACGAGCGGGCTACCTTACGTATGCGGTCAATCAAATCAGCGGCAAGCACCGGCTTAGACATAAAGTATAGGCGATCCTTGCCCGGCTTGGCGTGTTTGGCCTCTTCGGCGCGAACAGCATTACGCACACTCGCGTCGCGCACCACCGAAAGGAAGATGATCGGGATGTCACGCAGGCGCGGATTGCTCCTGATTTCACGATGCAGCGCAATACCGCTCTCCACCGGATCAGGATCATCAAACACTTCCAAGTCATCATCGCTATGGCTGCCGGGCATCATCATGTCCAAAACCAGCACATCAAAATGCTCGGCCTCGTTATTCAGTGTGTCCATCACCTCGGCAGGCCCTCGCCGATAGACCACCTCGATTCCGCTCATTTTCAGCCATGATATCAGCTTATTGGCCATATCCGGTTCGTCATCCAACAGCAGAATGCGGGGGTTTGCGCCTAACATACGATTCACTCCTCGGTTAGGGGTCATCTCTGTTTTTGCAGGGGTAGATGTATGGTGAATGTAGTCAGCCATGTTATTTTGCCTTCCAGCATCCGCTCAGAGCGAACGGACGGTTTAGCGGTCAATTTGCCGCCATGAAATTCGATGATGTCGCGCGCCACCTTCAGCCCGATGCCGGTGCCGGGGGCATTGCGCTTGATGGCCTGTGGAGAACGATAGCCGTATTCAAAAATACGCTCGATGTCGTCTGCCAGCAGTTGTATCCCTTCGTTGGTGATGTCAATAATCCCCTGATTGCCCGCCAGCTGCCC
The DNA here is from genome assembly GCA_034431675.1 of Anaerolineae bacterium. Taxonomy (GTDB): domain Bacteria; phylum Chloroflexota; class Anaerolineae; order Aggregatilineales; family Phototrophicaceae; genus Flexicrinis. The sequence continues at coordinate 3,119 of DAOUCZ010000081.1, forward strand.
ATCCACGATGATTTCGCCACCTCGATACGAGTATTTCACGGCGTTCTCCAACAGGTTGGCCACCGCCTGACGAAACAGCTCTTCGGTGCTAATCAGGTTTAGACGGTCGTTCAGTTGGCTTAGCCCGACCGTCTCGACATGCAGGCGGCGCAGACCATACTCCTTGGCCATCGCCTGAAAATCACGCGCAATCTGTATCAGCAGACCCGGCACATCCGGCTCAATCTCCCATTCCCAGTCGATGTTCTTCTCATCGCGCGGGTTAAAGACCGAACGCTTCAGGTTCTGTGCCACACGCAGGGCATTGTTGCTGCCATAAAACACTTCGTCCATCCGGTCAAAGAAGAACTTGATGTCATCTGATGACCATTCGCTGTAGGCATGGGGGTTGATTTTTCCCAGCTCAATCGCCCAGTTGGTGATGCCATGCGCACTGGTGCGCACCACCCCAATCGACTGCACAATCTGATGACTCACCTGTTCCAGCCACTGCCGGCGCTCGTTGCGAAAGCGCATACTGCGCTCGTTGATGCGGCGATTGTTGAACGCCAGCGAAATCGCACCGGCAAACTGCGCCAGCACCGAGCGCTCGATGCTGTCCCCATTGTCGATTTTCAGGCTTCCGCGCGCCACGTCCTCTTGGTTATTGATAAAATAGACCAGCACCCCCTCGCCCAATCCGCGAAAGTCCATCTTGATCAAAAACAGCTTATCAATCCTTGCCCCCACAGCCGCATCATATTCGTTGATGCTCTGGCGAATCGGGCCGGGCTGCTCATCCACATATTCAATCAGGCCGCGCGCGCTCGACATCTTCTCCAACATCTCGACCGGCAACTTATAGCGACGCGCAAACACATCCCGCGGCAGGCCGCACAGCGCGCTCACCGCATGTAATCCCTGATATTCCCCGCGTGAGGGCAGCAAAATCATGCCACAGACCGCTCCCACCAGCACCCGCATTCGCTCCATCATCTCCGAGGTCTGCGTCCAGAACTCGTCCCATGGCATTTGCAGATTGCTCAGCCGCTCACTGGTCTCGTGCACAATCTGAGTGGCCATCAGATGCTGATGCTCGCGATTCAGCTTTATTTTTAGCCGCAATTGGTCAGAGACCAGCTTGGCAATACGCTCTAGACGCGCACGCACACGCAGCACATGCGCCTCTGTCACCACCGGCACTTGCCCGACGGTGGAGACCAGTTCTCCCCTAAAACCAAGGTTTTCGTCCAGCGACTGCGCGCGATTGCGAAAGTGTGCTTGTCCGGCTTTATCCTCTACCAACACCTGACCAAACAAAATGGTGGCAACCAGCTTACCCTCGACATAAATCGGCACAGCCGAATCAATCAGGCCGGCATGGCAAGCATAGATAGACTTTTCAAAGGTTTTATCACGCAGATGCATATGCACATCGTCATCAAACCTCTTGCACATCGCCTCACCTGCCTCGGTAGAACGCAGTTTGGCGCAAAAGGCGCAAAAGCGTGGATCTTGCTTGGCATTGAACAGATAAGTGCCGGTCTGCTCCATCAGCACATCAAAAGAACCGTGCCAATCGCGGAAAGTATCTTCAAGCACCTGCTTGAAGGTCTCCACGTCCTCAATCATATTGATAAAGCGGTCTTGCAGCGGTGCAGTGGTCATAAGTGTACTCTAACCTGCTGTAAAGTTTGCGCTATAGTACCACGCTTAATCATCATCACCTGACAACACTTGTGGATTACCCCCGAAAATGGGTGATAAATCAACCTCTGGCGTGGGGGTTGCCTGACCCGTACCGCCGTGCCATAATCACCCGCCGAAGCCGCCCAAGCAGGTAGTTTGCACTGTGATGACCCCTATCGCCCAGAACATAGCCCATGTCCAAGCTGTTATTGCTCAGGCCTGCGCGCGCTCCCAACGCCCCAGCGACGCGGTGACTCTGGTGGCCGTGTGCAAAACTCAGCCCGTCACCCGCATCCTCGAGGCGGTGCAGGCCGGCGTAAGGCATCTGGGCGAAAATCGTGTCGAAGACGCCAACCCCAAAATCGTCGAAGTCACCACCCATACCGACTCTCCAATCACATGGCACATGATCGGCTCTATCCAAAGCCGCAAAGCCCGCCACGTACTGGAATATGACGGTCAGCGGCGCTTTGGCCTCGTCCACAGCATAGACAGCCTAGACCTTGCCGCGCGCTTCTCTCGAATGATAGAAGAACGCGGTGCTCCATCCCTGCCTGTGCTGGCACAAGTTAATGTCAGCGGCGAAGCCAGCAAATCGGGCTTTGACGCCGCCGGATGGCAAACCGACAGCACAGTGCGCAGGGCCATCACCGCACAAATCCAGCAGCTGATGGCCCTGCCGGGCCTGTCGATGCACGGCTTGATGACCATGGCCCCGATTGTGGATGAAATGGAAGACGCCCGCCCCGTCTTCCAATCGCTCTACCGCCTGCGTGAACATCTTCAGCAGTCCCTTGGCACAGCCCTCCCCATCCTGAGCATGGGGATGACCGATGATTATCCGGTCGCGATTGAAGAAGGTGCAACCCATGTACGCATCGGACGCGCCATTTTCAGCCCGTCGCCCACAGGCTCTTAACGTTATCTCACGTATTCGCGGTATAAATGATTCGTCGCTCTATGCAAAGACCATCACGCACAGCTCTATCCCATCATCATATCCAACGTTTCTCACACAACAGAGGAAAACCCCAACATGAACCCGATTTTTAGCCTTCTCAGCCTTGCCCTCAGCCTATACAGCTTCATCATCCTTGCACGCATCCTAATGTCGTGGTTTCCGATGCTGGATGCCCATCATCCGATTGCACGCTTTTTGTATGATGCCACCGAACCCGTGCTTGCCCCTGTCCGCCAAGCCCTGCCAGCCATGGGCGGCCTCGATTTCAGCCCTGTGCTGGTACTGGTAGCCATTCGCCTTATCCAAACCATGATTTTGCGCACCTAACCCATCAATACCGACAAAACAAAGGATGGCCGCCTGATGATGGCGGCCCATTTAATCTGGTAAATTAAGGAACTGCTTCATGCAATCGCCTCAGTCAGGCCGCCACCCTTTACCCATCGGCCACGAACTTGCAATTTTGCTGGCACAAGACCACCCCGGTGATGACCGTGACCCGTTCGTCAATGACCCTCAGCCCGAAGTGCGCAGACTGGGACGTGTGGCACTGCGCCGCCATCACATCAACGATTATTTTGCACTGGGCGACCTGTGCGCCCGCAAAATAATCGTTGATG
>DAOUCZ010000082.1:0-5194 GCA_034431675.1 Anaerolineae bacterium
GCTTGTCCCAACGCACCGTGTACCGGATGTTATAGTTGTCTGGGCGCACATTGCCCAAATCAATCGTATAAAACACCCACCAGTTGCGCCCACGCTGCTGAATCGCACTGCGCACCACCGGCTGTACAAATGCGTTAGACCCAAAATACGCCACCTCGAAAATCGCGTTATCCACGAAGTCCTGCACCTGCTCCGGCGTCTTGGCAAACCACGACCAGAAAATCACCACCCGGTCTGTATCATAAATCAACCCCGGATTGGCAATCGGGTACTGATTGCACTCCGCGAAAATCAAGCCCGCCGTCTCTTGACGCGGCGGCACGAAATTACGCGCACCAATCACCACCACAGGGTCTTTGGCCGGCGTATACCCCGGGTTCAAAACACCGCCAAACGGGGACAAAATCGGCGTGTACGTCACCGTCTCCGTTGGTGCACTGCCCGAATCGGTGCTCGCACCAATCGGGAACTGAGGCTGCGCACACCCATCCTGAAAATCGTTCACCGTGGTGCTGTATGTCGGGTTCTCGGCGCTGCTCTCGCGCGCAATCAGCACCTTCACGCTGCCCGTCTGCCCAGCGGCCACCGTCCCACCCGTATACTTAATCACTTCGCTGTAACGATAAGCCCCGTCCACCGACGCCCGACGCAGCGTCGAAAGCGCAGTACCCGTGCCGCCAGCACCACTAAACAGCTGATAATAGATGTCATAACCCGCCAGCATCGTCCCGCTGAAGTTCACCACTCCTTGGTCAAGGCAGGCCACATAAAAAATCGCCACATTCGACCCAGTAGACGCCGTCGTTCCACTGGTGTTCGGTGTAGGCGTCGTCACCACGGCCTGCGCCTGTGCCACACCTCCCACCGCCAGCACCCAAACAGCCATCAGCGCTGTCAATACACGCTTTGTCCACAGCATCTTTCCACCCTATCATCTGTTTGAACACGCCCCATATCTTACACGATTTACCCCTGATTCCCAGCATCTGCATCCCAACCGTCATGATGTCGTATGAAATCACCCCCTTTTGCAAATTACCCCAATCCCGGCCTTGACATCCTCTCCCTTCCGTCCTAAAATGCACCTCATAACGACGCCGAAGTGGCGGAATTGGCAGACGCGCTACGTTCAGGGCGTAGTTCCCTTACGGGAGTGTGGGTTCGACTCCCACCTTCGGCACAGTCAACACAAAAAACCAGCTTGCGCTGGTTTTTTGTGTTATACAGTACGTTCGGCTAAAATCAACGCTATGGAAACACAACCTTCCCCGTCCAGAGCCACCACCTATGCCCGCCCGCCTCGACGCGGCAGCGGTGTTTCGAGCTTGCAGCTCATCTTTGCCGTCATCATTGCCGTTGGCCTCATCCTCACCATCAACTTCAGCACGCGCATTGCCGCAGGCCGTCCCCTGCTCGACGCCTACGAAGAAGTCCAGCGCGAAATCCTCGCCCTCGAACAAGAACAAGCACGCCTCACCGCCGAGCGCGATTATGCACTCAAAGATTTCTACGTCGAAGAATGGGCACGCGGTCGTGGTAAAATGGTACGCGCCGGCGAAAAGCTCATCATCCCCGTCCCCTCACAAACCACCGCCGCCGCCGCACTGCCGGCCTATGATGTCGGCCCGTTCGACCCCGGCTATCGTCAACCCGAAAACTGGGAACTGTGGTGGTCGCTCTTCTTTGACAGCCCTCCCCCTAATTTCGGAAGATAGCACCTCACACTCCCATTTTGTACACACCCCTCTTCACAGCGAGGCCTACATTGAAACGTTTCTTCTGGTTCGGGATTTTATTCTGCCTGCTGTTTGTTCCACCCTACACCGCACCTCAGCTCCACGCCCAAAACAGCATCGTCACCCTGTCCATCAGCGCCGGCTTCGCCAGTCGCTTCCGCGATAACATGTGGACACCGGTCACCGCAACCCTCGAAAATACCGGCCCAGCCGCCTTCTCTGGCATCCTACAAATCCGACCAGAACGCTCCCGCGGCCTGCTCAATCCCATCAGCACCCCCATCGACCTCGCACCCAACACCCGCCAGACCATCACGATCTATGTCTCACTCCGCAGCTTCAGCGACATCTTACGCGCCGAGCTGCTCACCACCGATGGCCTCATCGCTAGTGAATCAGAAGCGCGCGTGTCGGCTGTCCTCCCGCGCGAGCGCCTGTACGCCCGCATCTCCGACAGCTTCTCCGCTGCAATCGACCTCAACAACGCAGCAGCTGGCGGACAGCTCATCGCACAGGCCGATATACCACTCTCACAACTCCCCGACCGCGCCATCGGCCTGCAAGCCCTCGACGCCATCCTCATCTATAACGCCGATACCAGTGCCCTCACCGGCGAACAACGCACCGCCCTGCAAGATTGGGTCACCGCCGGCGGGCATCTGATTGTCACCGGCGGCATCAACGGACAGCTCACCGCCGCCGGCCTGATCGAACTGCTGCCGCTGCGACCCACCGGCAGCACCTCTTCCACCGACTGGCAGGCACTAGGCACAATTGCTGGCACCAGCGGCCCAAGCAGCAGCGCATCCACCCTCACCACCGGCACCCTCTCCCCTGATGCCATCGTTCTAGCCGCCACATCGCAACAAGAGCCGCTCATCGCCCGCCGACAAATCGGCGCGGGCCTCGTCGACTTCCTCGCCTTCGACCCACTGTCTGTGCCTTTCAACACTTGGCCCGCCCTCAATCAGGTCTGGCTTACACTCCTCACCTCCACCGCGCCGCGCACCAGTTGGGCCGCCGGATTCGTCAACATCGCGCCAGCATACACCGCCCTCGAAATCCTCCCCGGCATCGACATCCTGCCAGAAGCTGCCGCCATGGTCGTCTTTCTGCTGGTCTATATCTTCACCATCGGACCGCTCAATTACATCCTGCTCTCCCGCATCAAACGACGCGAGCTGGCTTGGCTCACCATTCCGCTGCTCATCATCGGCTTCACCATCTTCACTTGGCAAACCGGTTTTAGCCTGCGTGGTGAACAGGTCATCCTCAGCCGACTGACCTTTGTCGAATCATGGAACGATGCGCCACAAGCCCGCATCCGGCAAATCATCGGCCTTCTGGCACCCCGCCGCGCACAATATAACCTTTCACCCACCGATGATCGCGCCCTGCGCCCCCTGCTGCGCACCGGCAGTAATCTCACCACCACCTCCACCACCGCACTCCCCATCATCCAAGACTCCAACGGATTCCGCGCCGCCAATTTCCCCGTCGATGCCAGCTTTATGGCCGGCTTCATCACCGAAGGCCAACACCCAAAACCCACCCTCTCGGGTCAAATCACCATCCAAGAAACCGCAGAGGGCGAAATATGGCGTGGCTCTATCCAGCACAACCTTGATACCCCCCTACAAGGCGCGCTCCTAGTTGGCCAAAACGGCGTCCTCACCTTCGACCACCCCCTCAACCCCGGCCAAATCTACCTCGTCAATACCACCCACACCTTCGACATCGGCCAGAGCTTCACCCCCGCATCCCCCATCCAATATGCCACCGGTTTCGCCATCCCCACACAGTCACGCTACATCGTTGCCGGTCGCTCGCAAAATATCGGCTCAGACAGCACCGCCAGCCAAATCCTCGGCACAGGCTTCGAACGGGCCATTTACTACGGCTTTGCAGGCCTGTATCGCGGCAGCACCCTGTCTCAAGACGACATCCGCCGCCATATCTTCCTCTCCACGTTCATGATTGACCAATTCTCGGTCAACGGTCTCGGCGAGTCGCTCTACCTCATCGGCTGGACAGACACCGCCCCAACTCGCGAAATCGTCAGCAGCACCGACTGGCGCACCATCGATACCACCCTCTATGCCCTACAACTCGATACCCAATATCTGCCTGCCAACCCCAACCGCACAACCATCAGACCCCATCAGTTCACATGGCTTACCCTGTCCGACGAAAGCGGCAGTGACCTCACCCCCAACTACATCGTCTCTGCCGGCATGAATACCCTCAACTTCCGCTTTACCCCCATCCCATCCCAACAACGCCTCCAAGTCAGCGAACTCTATCTGCACACCCGCCAAACCAACATCGCCTTTGCCAACACACAAGTCAGCCTATACGACTGGCAGCGCCAAACCTACACCCCCATCACCCTCAACGGCACACGCACACGCATCCCCAATCCCCGCCGCTTCATCGGCCCACTCAACGCCGTCCAAGTCCAGATTCAGCGTACCTCCACCACCGGCTCACTTTCCATTGCCAGCATCGCCATCGAACAAGTTGGCAGCCCCCAGCCCTAAACGGACACTTGGCACACGGGGTTCACACCGCTATAATTTCGCCCACGTTATCCGACAGTAGACGATATGCGCCTGTTTCACGTTTGGGCGTTGGTGTTGAATAAGGAAAAATCCCATGAAGGTCATCCTGCTGAACTATGTTTACAAGCACGGCGTCGCCGGTGAAGTCATTGACGTTGCGGACGGTTTCGCACGCAATTACCTGATCCCCCGTAACCTCGCCGTAAAGGCCACCGAAACCGAGCTGAAGCGTGCCAAGCGCCTGCGCGAACGTGCGGCTGCCGAGCGCGCCGATCTGGAAAAGAAGCTCAATGACCTCGGTCGCCAGATTGACGGCGTCGAGCTGATTTTTGGCCGCCGCGCCGCCGCCACCGGCAAGCTGTTCGGCTCGGTCACCACGCAGGAAATCGCGGACGAACTGCTGCGCGTCACCGGCGTAGACATCAACCGCCGTCGCGTCAGCCAGCAGCCTCTGCGCGAGATCGGCACGCACAACGTGCCCGTCCGCCTCGGCACTGAGGTCTCGCCCGAACTTAAAATCACCATCGTGCGCGAAGAAGAACTGAATGAGTTCCTCGCCAAGCGTCGTGCCGCTGCCGAGGCCGCTGCCGCCGCCGAATCGGTCGAAGCCGCCGAAGGCGCGGACAACGCGTAATATCCCCTCGCTCGGTCTATCCACAGCCCCACCGGGGGTCTCTTCCGGGGGGCTGTTTTGCGTGAGGAACAGGGTATAAATGGACGCCTACTCGCTCGGCCAGCTGCTTCAGCAAACTCGCGCCACCCGCGAGCTGTCGCTGGAAGAGGTGCGCACCAAAACGCGCATACCGGCCCATATCATCGAGTCTTTCGAGCAAGGGCTTTTCACACAATCCGACCTCTCGCCCGTGCAAGTACGCGGCCTGCTCACCAACTACGCAC
>DAOUCZ010000083.1:0-12485 GCA_034431675.1 Anaerolineae bacterium
ACGAATCATGCGAGCATTGCTGTCGGGATGGTCAGGGGCAACCGTGCGTTCATCTCCCATCCACAGGCGCGCTTGCGACCAACCGAGATGACGCGCATGTTCTGCCAGCCATTGATGCATGATTTTAGGGGTGTTCCCCCCCGAAAGCGCCACATCAAACACACTGCGCGCTTGCAGCGCCTCACCCATCCTCTGAACAAACAGCTGACCCGCAGCAGAAGCCAACTGCTGCACATTTTCAAAACGACGTATCTCAGCCACCAATCCCCCTAAAGCAGCAGATTCAACCCAATAACCAACAGTGTAATCAGCACAAGCCGCGCAAAAAACGCCGGTGAGACCTTGTCTGCCAATCCATAACCAGCAAACAGCCCCCCCACCAACGACGCACCGGCATACGGCCACATCCCCAGCATCTCCGCAGTAATGTTGCCCTTTAACCCATGAAACAACAGCGCCGTAACCGTGCCCACCATAAACACCCCTTGCAAGTTGGCCCGAAAGGTATCCGGAGGCCACCCCTGCGTCGTGCCGTAAATCACATAGCCCGGCCCACCCGTGTTATATGCACCGGTCAGCAGGCCGGCGGCAAACCCAAACGGATAAGCCCAACGAGGATTGACCAGACGCGGTAGGCGCGGCGTCAGCAGGCGATACAGCGCATACCCCACCACAATCACCCCCAACACGCGGGTCACAAACGCCTCGTCCAAGGCCGTGACGCCATACACGCCCAGCGGTATCCCGATCAGAGCGCCGGCAGTCAGCCGCCAAACTGCGCCAAACGTCAGCGCATGACGAAACCGCACCAAGCCCACAACCTCTCCCAGCAAAATCGAGGCGGCAAACAACGGCGCAGCCAAGCGTGCCCCCAGCATTCCCGCCAGCAGCGGCATCCCAAACAAGGCCGACCCAAAACCGGTTATCCCCTGTATGATACCCGCCCCAAACATCACCAGCATCACGTCAAACATGAGAACCACACACCATCTTCACTAGCCCCCCTTGACTTATTCACGGGGGCTAGTGTACACCCATAGAGTCCAATAGACAGGGCATTCCCTGTAGGAGGTTCTATGACGAAAGCCAAGCGAAAGCCCAAGTTAGAGAAGCTCAGTTTGGTTAGCCGAAGGGAGGTACTCAAATCACTTTTGGCGATGGGCGCGGTCGCTGTTGCGCCGCCCGTTGCCGCCCAATCCAAGCGTGTGATCGTGATTGGCGCAGGTGCAGCAGGTATCGCCGCTGCCCGGCGTCTTAAGCGCGATGGCCATACTGTCCTCGTCCTAGAAGCGCGCCATCGTATCGGCGGGCGCGTCAACACGGATCGCTCCCTCTCCCCACATCCGATTGAACTAGGCGCCGAATTCCTGCATGGTAGTCGGGTCAAGACATGGGATTATGTCGAGACCTTCAACCTACGCACCCTCGAAGCCGGCGTCAATACCACCAGCTATATCTATCACAACGGGCGCTTCACCGAAGCCAATCAATGGCAGTATTCTCTCATCGACACCGATGAAACGCTGGAAGACTACATCTGGGATGCCGCCGAAGCATGGGTCGCAAACGACGGCGCAGACCTCACGCTTGACCGCCTGATCGATCTCAGCGAGGCGCTCGCCCCCCTGCGCGACCCATCCGTGCGCCGCGTGGTTGAGAACATGTACAGCGAAGAAGTCGCCGCCGGCATCACCCAACATGGCACGCACGGCATCGTCGAGGCATCATACGAAGGGGATGGCAGCAAAGATTTTCGCCTAGAGCGTGGATACTCTACGCTGTTGGCACGCATGGCCCTCGGCCTCGACATCCACCTCAACACCCCCGTAAAGCGCATCAGCTATCACGGACGCGGCGCTGTTGTCGAAACCACCGACGGCACACGCTTTAGCGCCGATGCAGTCATCATCACCCTGCCGCTGGCCGTGCTAAAGAAGGGCGCAGTCGAGTTTAGCCCACCGCTGCCCGACTGGAAGCAGGAAGCCATCGACATCCTCGGTGCAGGCAAGGTTGATAAAGTCATCCTGCGCTTCAGCGAACGCTTCTGGCCAGAAGACCTCGGCGAGCTGACCACCGATAAAACCCTGCAAGTGTGGTGGCAGCCCGGATGGGGACGGGCTGACGCGCCACCCATCCTGACCGCCAACACCGGCGGTCTGAGCGGTGCATGTCTGAGCGAAATCGGCGCACAAGCCGCTATCGACCTCGGACTGAACGAACTCAGCGACCTGTTCGGGCAGGATGTGCACCGCTATTTCGAGACCGGCCTGTTTACCGGATGGGGGTCTGACCCCTACAGCTTAATGGGATATTCGTACGTGCCGCCCGGTGCCGCAGGCTATCGTGCCGACCTTGCCGAATCGGTGGAAGATGTCCTCTTCTTCGCCGGTGAAGCCACCAATGTCAGCCGACCTGCCAGCGTCCACGGCGCGATTGAATCGGGGCTTCGTGCCGCCAAGGAGGTGACAGGTTAAAGTGGAAGAAACTCACGTTTCCACCAGCCTATATTGCCAAAATCGGCATACCACACACAAAACGCCGACTCCATCAAGGGGGCGGGGCGCGGTTTAAGCAGGTCAGCTGTTTGGATCGCGCCCCGTCTTACTTTTTTCTTAACCTGTACAATAAAATAACAAAATGACAAGCAACTCCAATCAGCAGTTAACGTATAATCGTTAAGGCTGGATGAAACACCTTTTTCAGCATCACGGTGCAAAGTTTCCGACACCCCTCCTCCTCACCTTCGCGCGTGCAAAGAAAACCCTCACCCTGCTTTGCAACTCGTGCATTGTTCCAGCCATCTTGCGTGTGTTATCTTATGTTATATGTCCGGCCTGTTCAACTCTCCCCACATCTCTAAACCGGCACCCTGACTGCACCAGACTGCATACTCGCAAACCTGATCGCACTGTGTGAGGAGACTCCCCATGTACATCGGCCCATACCACCTGCCCCGCTTGAGCACCCCTTTTGCACCTGAGGCAATTAATCCCTATTATGCCGAGGCACAGCGCCAAACCCTTGACTGGGTGCGCTATTACGACCTAATCAAGACCAACGCCGCCTTTAAGAAATTCGAGGCCGGCCAGTTCTGGAACTTGGCCGCACTGGCCTATCCAACAGCCTCGCGCCAGCAGCTTCAGCTCATTAGCAACTGGATGGCGTGGCTCTTCATACAGGACGATCACTTTGACGAAGCACGGGTGGGCCGCCAGAGCCGCCGTCTTCAGCACTATGTCGAAGCGGCCCTCAGCTTGCTGCGTCAGCCGCGTATGGCAACCCCGCGTGACGACGGCGCGCTGCTGGCCGGTTTGAGCGACCTGTGGGGCAGAATGCGCGAGATGATGCCACCTGACCTCGCCGCTCGGTTTATCATGTCTTTCGAGACCTATACCACCGGATGCCTGTGGGAGCTGGAAAACCGCGCCTTTAGCTATACCCCCACCGAAAACGAATATATCGCAGTACGCCGAGACACCAGCGGCTTTCGCCCATGCGCCCTGCTAATCGAGATGTGCCTCCCCGAAGCCCTGCCCGCACTGGTGCGCGAACACCCTGTGATGCGCAAGATGCAAGACATGACCAACGATGTGCTATCGTGGACAAATGACCTGTTCTCCTTTGAGAAAGAGAGCAAACGCGGGGATACCCACAACCTTGTGATTTTGCTGTGCAAGCACCAAAACCTCACCCTGCAAACCGCAGTTGACGTGGTCGGTCAGCGCATCGAGACGGCCATTGATCAATTTAAAGAGCTAGAGACCGCCCTGCCTGCACTAAACCCCGAGGGTGATGCGCTGGTCAAAAGCTACCTTTCGGGGCTGAAAGCGTGGATGAACGCCAATTTGGCGTGGTCACTGGCCACCGGCCGCTATGTTGCCCAGCCCGCACAAGACGATACCAGCGCTATCGAAACCAATGCATATGATACCCGTGCCGGTTGAGGCATCCCCCAGACAACATTAAGAACTTGTCTGAGACCCCAAAAATGCCCGCAGTCCGCGGGTATTTTGTGTTAGACTGGCCGGCAGGCTGTGCTCAGCCCATATACAAACAACTTTCATCAAAACAACCAAACCAGTTTCAACAAGGAGCAAGTCGATGCAGTGGTTGCTATGGGTGGTTCTGCTGGTGCTGATGGTGGTGGGATATTCCCGCTGGCGCACATGGCAGGTCGTCCGTAAGATGCCCCCAGAATCCTATCTGCGACCCCATGATCCTGCTTGGTCAGAAGCGGGGGAGCGCTGGCTCAACATCCCCACTGGCGTGAACCTACGCGACATCGGCGGATACCCAACAACCGACGGTAAACGAGTGCGCTGGAAACAAGTCTACCGCTCTGGCACCCTCAACGAACTTTCGCCATCCGACGTCGAACAGCTGGCAAAGCACAATCTGCGCCTGATTTGCGACCTGCGCAGCCCCGACGAAGTCGCCGATTCACCCGATGACGCCGCACGCTTTGGGGCACACTATAAACATCTGCCCATCCAAGCTGACCGCAGTGCCATGCGTCAGCTGCGCGCCGCATTTTTCCAGCCCGAACGCCTCACGGACATCATGCGCGAGAGCTACAACACCATCATCCTCGAAGATAACGCCGCCTTCATCGGGCAAATCCTGCGCGACATATCAGACCCTGCCAACTTGCCCCTGCTGTTCCACTGCACCGCGGGCAAAGACCGTACCGGTGTCACAGCTGCCCTGCTGCTGGCGGTTTTGGGTGTGCCAGACCACATCATTGCCGCCGATTATGCCCTCAGCAACCGCTACTATCACCGGTTTCGCGCTCAGGTTGCCGGCGTTGTCAAAAAAGTGGGCTGGATGGGCCTATCGGTGGACTCCATTCACCCGCTTCTGATCGCAGACGGTGATATGATGATAGAGATGCTGGCTGCGCTGCGCGCCCGCTATGGGTCTATCGAAGCCTATCTGACCGAGCGTGCAGGCCTCACACCGCAGCATCTTCACAATCTACGCCAAAACCTGCTGGAGGACGCTGCTTAATTTATGGAACTCTATCTCATCCGTCACGGCCAGTCCAAAAACAACGCCCACGATGACGCCCACGTCCATGCAGACCCCGACCTGACCGAGCTTGGGCATCGTCAAGCCGACCGCCTCGCCGCATGGCTCTCGGCCTGCAACGACTCCGAGGCGATGACCCGCCGCAGCGTCCGTGACCCACTACGCAAAGATCATCATCCCGTTAAACTCACGCATATTTACGTTTCGCCAATGCGCCGCGCCCTGCAAACCGCCCTCCCCCTGATGCAGACTTTCGGTGTTCAACCGGTCGTCCACCCCACCATCTACGAAGCAGGTGGCCTGTTTGAGCGCACCACTGAAGGCGGCATACGCCCCTATCGCGGGATGGGTGCAGCCGAAATCCGTGCGGAATTCCCCGGCTATGTGCTAGACGACTCCATCACTGACGACGGTTGGTACACGCTAGACCGTGAAGAAATGCTGGCCGAGTGTCATCTGCGTGCCGACCAATTCGCCCAAATGCTGCGCCAACAGGTGGCCACCGACGAATACTGGCGGCGTACCAGCGTAGCCATGGTCTCGCACGGCATGTTCATCGACTGCCTGCTGCTATCCTTGATGGGGGTTGGCCCGCACAACCGCCAGAGTTACTTCTGGGTCTATAACACCAGCATCACGCGCGTCGACCTTCAGCGCGATGGCTATGCCATCATCCGAGCGGTCAACCGCGTGCCTCACCTCCCCCACGAGATGATCACCTAACATCCAACGCCTGCTGTAGGTCTTCAATCAGGTCATCCACATGCTCTAGGCCCACAGAAACCCGCAGCAGGCCCGCCGGTGTCGCGCTATCTGGCCCTTCAACGCTAGCCCGATGCTCAATCAGGCTCTCCACACCACCCAAACTGGTGGCACGTGTGAACAGCTTCACCCGCGCTGCCACAGCCATTGCCGTCGGCTGTCCACCCACCACCTCGAACGACAGCATCGCCCCAAACCCACGCATCTGCCGCGCCGCCACCTGATGCCCGTCATGTGTGCTCAACCCCGGATAGTGCACCGCCTCGACGCGCGAATGCTGTGCCAAAAACGCCGCCAAATGCCCAGCGGTCTGCGTCTGGGCACGCACACGCAGCGGCAGCGTGGGCAAGCTGCGCAAAATCAGCCAGCAGTCAAACGGCGCAGGCACCCCACCTCCCAGATGCTGCACCTGCCGCAGACGCTGAACAAACGCCGTGTCTTCACCCTCGCGCGTCATCAGTGCTCCCCCCAATACATCGCTATGACCACCAAAATACTTGGTGGCGCTGTGCATCACCACATCTGCACCCAAGGCCAGCGGATTCTGAAATATCGGTGTGGCCCAAGTGTTATCAACCACCAATCGTGCCCCCACTCGCCCTGCCACCTGTGCCAGCGTGGCAATGTCTACAACCCGCAGCTGCGGGTTGGTCGGCGTCTCGGCCCAAATCAGACGGGTATTGGGACGCAGGGCATTCTCCACATTCGCCGTCGTTCGCATATCCACAAAGTCGGCCTGCAACCCCCAACGCCCCATCACCTCACGAACCACATGGCGCGTCCCATGATACAAATCATCCGACAAAATCACGTGATCGCCAGCCTCAAGCGCCATCAGAACAGCGGTCGTTGCTGCCATGCCGCTGCCAAACGCCAGCGCCGCCGATGCCCCTTCCAGCATACGATAGGCCTCTTCAAGCGCTGAACGATTGGGATTGCTGCCGCGTGTATAGACATGCCCATGGGGATATGACCCGTCTGCTGCGCGCTCAAATGTGGTTGCCGGCGTGATCGATGGAGTCACCGCCCCACTGCCTTGCTCCACCCCACGCCCTGCATGCACTGCCAGCGTTTCCAGTTTCATCATGTCCCCCTCATCCCTCATTTACGGCATCCCAGGCATAATTCTAGCGGGTTGACCGCATCCCCTACAGCACCATGCCTGCCCATCTCGCCATCGATAGGTAAGAAGTGGATTTTATTAGCCGTCTAATGAACATAATCGCAGCACATGGCAGGCCAAGGCCTGTCACCCACGTTCTGGAGGAGGAACGATGTCCATTCTCGGCCTACACCACATCACACTGGTCAGCAAGAATGCTCAGCGCACCGTCGATTTTTATGTGCGCGTGCTTGGCCTGCGCTTTGTCAAAAAAACCGTCAATTTCGATGATCCGATGGCCTATCATCTGTATTTTGGTGACGAATTGGGCAGGCCGGGCACAGCCATCACCTTCTTTGAGTGGCCAGATGCCCCCAAAGGCGCAACCGGCATCGGCGGTACTCATCACTTCGCCCTCAGTGTCCGCACCGAAGAGGCCCTGCTGAAGTGGAAGCGCCGCCTAACAGACCTCAGTATCGCCGTGCGCGGCCCATACGACCGCAAGTACTTCAAGAGCATCTACTTTGAAGATCCCGATGGCGTGCATATCGAAATCGCCACCGCTGGGCCGGGCTTTGCCGTGGACGAACCGGCTGATGCGCTGGGCACATCCGACATCATCCCGCCGCAAGAGTCGTCGCATACCGGTCGCAGCGAAGAAGACATCGCACGCATCACATGGCCAGAACCTGTGCCGGCCATCACCGCCGACATGGCCCTGCGTGACGGGATGCACCACATCACTGCCATCGGCCATGACATTGCGCGTCTCGACGCCTTCTATCAGGGGATTTTGGGACTAGAGCTGGTCAAGCGCACCTTCAACTTCGATGACCTCAACAGCAAGCACTGGTATTGGGGCGTCGATGGTGGCAAGCCCGGCACGCTCATCACCTATTTCGAGCGTGACCGCAAGACCACCCGCGCCGCACGGATGGGCACAGGCCTCACCCATCACTTCGCCTTTGCCGTTAAAGACGAAGACACGCAGCTGCTGTGGCGCGATAAACTGCTCAGTGCAGGCGTACCGGTCTCCGAAGTACGCGACCGCAACTATTTCTACAGCATCTACATGCGTGACCCTGAAGGTCACATCGTTGAAATCGCCACCCTCAACCCGGGCTTCACCGTGGACGAACCCGCCGAAAGCCTCGGGCAATCTCTCAAGCTGCCGGCCCAATACGAGGCCCATCGTGAGCAAATCGAGGCCGGCCTGACCCCGATTAACGTGCCCGAATGGAGCAAGCTTTAACCCATGACGGAGCAGCCCCTCGACCCACACGCTGCGGCACACGTTTATACCGCAGGTCATCCCCTCCAAGAGGCCCGCGCCGCCCTCATCATCCTGCACGGCAGGGGCGACGCTGGCCACAAAATCATCGGCCTGACCAACTTTTTGGATACTTGGAGATATGCGATTTTTGCCCCCAATGCTGTCGGGCAATCGTGGTATCCCCAGCGCTTTATCCGCCCGATTGAGGAGAATGAGCCGCATCTGTCATCGGCCCTCAACCTCATCAGCAGGGTGATTGAGCGCATCAATAACGCCGGCATCCCCACCGAGCGCATCGTGATGTCGGGTTTTTCGCAGGGGGCATGTCTCGCTGCTGAATATGTCGCACGCCATCCACGCCGCTATGGTGGCCTCGCAGTGCTCAGCGGCGGCTTGATTGGCCAAACCATCGACCGCAGTCACTATCCCGCAGACGCAGACCTTGCCGGCACACCGGTCTTGGTCGGGTGCGGCAATGTCGATTTCCATATCCCGGTCGAGCGAGTGCGTGAAACCAGCGAGATTCTGCGCCAGATGGGCGGCACAGTCACCGAGCGCATCTACCCGGGCATGGATCACTCCATCAACGAAGAAGAGCTGTCGCTGTTTAACGCTATGCTCAGGGAGGTCTAAACCATCATGGGCAGCATCGCACAACACATCACCACACAGCTGCTGATGCTCGAAGGTGTCACCAGCGCCCCACACCGTTATGGTGGCATGGTGACCGCATGGCTGACATCCCCTTCCCCAAAAAAGTCCGTGACCAGCTGATTGCTGAAGGCAAGGCCCAACCGCATCACCTGCTCAAAGACACGGGCTGGATCAGCTACTATCTGCACGGCCAAGCCGATATTGCACCAGTGTTAGAGCTGCTGCGCCTCAACTATCGCATCATCACAGACCGCAAGGCGGCCCTATCCAGCCTAATCAGCACACCATAAACACCACATAAGACAGCGCCCCCTGATATTTAGGGGGCGCTGCATCGTCATTGCTTGGCCGTTTACAGCTTATTCCAGAACCGGCACGTCAAATCGGAACACACAGCCTGCCCAGTGGCTACTGCCTCGCCGCCCGATGGCTCGCCTCAAACTCAGCCACACTTGCCAGCAGCATCATCGGCTAAGGTCATAGCGCCTCACCACCGCTTGATTGTTATGAAGTCAGCTCATTCAATCCCCAAATGGCAGTTCTACGCCGTTTTACCCCACCTGTTGGGGGTATCCCTTTTTGAACCCTTATGACCCGTTGACAGATGTTATTAACCTACCGTACAGTGGGTAAGAATATCCCCCAGCTTCACACTTTGGCTATTCAGCCATCAGCGCATCATGCGCCAATCCATTCAGAGGAATATCCCCCTATGCACACCGAACAACTCTATGCCCTTCACCCCGCCACTGAAGCCGATATGGATGATTTGGTTGAGCTGATCCGTGCCGCCGACCACGAGGCCATCGGTCAGAGCAATTTTGACCGCAGCGAAATCGAATACATCTATCACAGCCCACGCTTTGACCCTGCCCGTGACATTTGCATTGCCCGCGACTCGCTCAGCGGACAAGCGGTAGGCTATGGTCTGGTGTTCGCCACCCGCGCCGTCCCCGTGCGCCCATGGGGTTGGGGCTGGACTCGCCCCGACGCCCGCGGCAAGGGTATCGGTAGTGCCATCGTTCAGTGGATGATAGACCGTGCGCGTCAGTGCGAGGCGCAAGTGCCGCCACAGGCCCGCGTTGTCCTCGAAGTCGGCACACCCGACCGGCTGACCGACTCCATTCAACTGCTGGAAAACCTTGGATTCACCACAGACCGTTCAGCCTATGCCATGTTGATTGACCTCGACAGTGAACCCGAAGTCCCTGCCCTACCCGACGGGCTGCGCTTCATCACCTTTGCCGAGAAACCAGATGTTGAGCTGTTTGCACGGGCACGCAAGCAGGGCTTTGCCGATCACCGAGGCGCAGTCGATGAGCCAATCGAAGCGGTCATCGAGCGCGTCAAACATGAGGTCGAAGACTCACACTTTGTCCCCGAGCTGTGGATGATGGCCATGGACGGTGACCAACCCGCCGGCATCGCCTATAACGCCACCAAAAACGATGAATACGCCGACACCGGATGGGTGGACTCGCTGGCCGTGATGCCGGCTTATCGCAAGCAGGGCTTGGGCTATACCCTGCTGAAAAAGAGCTTTGCCGAGTTTTATGCCCGCGGCTTTCGCAAGGTCGGCCTTGGCGTAGACGGCAGCAGCCTCACGGGCGCAGTTCGCCTATATGAACGAGCCGGGATGCACATCGCGCGCCGCACCCGCATCTACGAGCTGGAGATTCGCCCGGGCGTGGAACTGAGCAAGCAGTAGCTCATCCTTCATCACAGCCAAACAAAAACAGGGACGTGCGCAGCGTCCCTGTTTTTCGTGTCGTCAGATGTGCGATGCACTAGCTCAGATGCAGGCGATGTTTGCGCGCCAGAATATCCCGTGCACGCTGCACCTCGTCCCGTCGGCGCGCCTCATCCCACCCCAATACCCCACCGACAATCCCTGCAACCTCTTCCAGCAGCCCAACAGACATGCCGCCCAACCATGCCATCAAGGTACGCCGCAGCAGCACATCATCAAGGCGGTTGACCTGCTCGGTCGCTGCCAGATACATCAGCTCTCTACGGGTATAGCCCGCATGATGGACAAGCGGCGCGTCTTCGCCATCCGCCATAAACCCGGCAATCGTGCGGGCTTGCGTCCCATAGCGCTCAAACAAAATTTGCATCCGCTCTTGGGACACCCCCGTCTCCTGCGCCGTCGTGCGCACCCACTCAGCAGCATCCGCCGGATAGTCTTTGCCCCCACCCAGCGCCATATGCTCAGTGCTGACTTTACGCGCCGCCTGCAAGCGGCTCAACACCGCATCAGCAGCTTGCTCGCTAAACGCCCGAAAGGTCGTCCACTTTCCACCCACCAGCGACAGCACCGCAAACGGCAGCCCGCCAGCCCCCGCCTCGCTTATCACGATGCTGTGGTCTCGGCTGACATTGCCGGTATAGCCCTTATCGCTGGCCGGCAGTGGACGCACCCCACTAAACGCAAAAATGATGTGTTCCCGCCCGACCTTCAGGCCCGGAAATACCCGCGACACCAACGCTAGCATATAATCGGTCTCTTCATCGGTACAAACCGCATCTTCGGGGTCTTTAATGCGGATGTCGGTCGTCCCGACCATCACCTTGCCATCCACATACGGCAAAATCAGCACAATACGCCCGTCATGATTCTCAAAAAAGAACTCGCCCCCATTACATGCGCGGTACAGCTCTGGATGATCAAGGATGAGGTGCGAGCCTTTTGTCCCACCAATCATCCCCGTGGGCTGCCCCAAGGCCTGCATCGCGAAATCAATCCACGGCCCAGCAGCATTGACCACGATTTTAGGGCGAACGTGCAGCGTTTCACCCGTCAGCTCATCCCGCAGCACCACAGCCCCACCCTCTGCCCCAACCGCCGCCACATAATTGATGGCGCGCGCATCAGGGTTTACGGCCTGTCCATCCTGCACCAGTTCCAAGCAAATGCGTTCTGGATAGGGCATCCACGCATCATAGTAGCGCGCCACACACTTCACCTTGGGGTCTAGCCCCGGGTACGCCTTCAGAGCGGCATCACGCCCCATCATGCTGTGGGTTGGCATCACGCGGTGCTTGCGTGCAAACCAATCATAAAAAATCAGCCCGATTTTGATCACCAGTGCGCCACGCTCAGCAGGTTTTTCAATCAAGCGCAAAAACTTGAGCGGCGCGTTCAATAACCCCGAAAACCAGCTAAAAATCGGTATAGTGGTGGGCAGCGGCTTGGCATAGTGCGGGGCATTGCGCAGCATCAGATTACGCTCGGTCAATGCCTCACTCACCAACCGAAACTCACCGTTTTCGAGATAGCGGATACCGCCGTGCAGCATGTGAGACGAGGCCGCACTCGCCCCACTCGAAAAGTCGCCCTTCTCCACCAGCAGCACATCCACGCCCTGATGCGCAAGGTCGCGGAACGTACCAATGCCATTCACCCCACCGCCAATAATCAACACCGAGACCTCTGGCTTGGCCCGCAGTGCCGAAAGAACATCCTGCCGACTCATATGCGTTTACCACCCTTCAGCAATACAAGCAAAAAGCGCATCCACGCCATTACCACCGATACGTATTGGGCGATATTATACCGCACTGCACATCACAAAAACGGTGGCACAGCACCCAAGCGCAGGGCAATCGATTCAAATTTTCGGGTAGGGTCAAAACCCATCGCGATGGGTTTTGTAGGGGCAGTTC
>DAOUCZ010000084.1:0-28517 GCA_034431675.1 Anaerolineae bacterium
ACAGCTCGCCGGCTTCGTCTTCGCCAAACGCGCTCAGCTGAAAGCCGGCCTGCAAAAAGTCTACCGTCTGCCAGCTGCCCGCCGCGTCACGCCATGAAGCCCACATCCGTCCGGTACAAAAATCGCCAAACACGTACACCGCTTCTAACGCCGGCACTGCCTCTCCACGATACACATACCCGCCCGTCACCGAGCAGTCGCCACTGCGATGCGGATACTCGAAGAACGGCTCAACCATGCCAGCCGGTGCGCTGCTGCGGTTAAAGGGATGCCGGCCCTCAAAGTCGCTCCAGCCAAAGTTCGCCCCCGCCCCTTCACCTGCCGCCACAAAGTTCAGCTCTTCATATAGGTTCTGTCCGACATCGGCAAGATACATGTCGCCAGTGGCGCGGTCAAAGCTAAACTTCCACACATTGCGCAGGCCATAGTTCCAGACCTCCGGCGCAAACCGGCTGTCCTCTGTCACAGGGTTATCCAAAGGGACGCTGTACGTCCCGCTGCCATCCACCGCCACACGCAGGATGCTGCCGTACCAATCCGCAGGGTTCTGACCCGTCACCAATGGGTCGTTGGCCGCGCCACCATCCCCCAGCGAGATGTACAGATAACCATCTGGCCCAAAGGCCATGTGCCCGCCGTTGTGATTGGGGTACGGCTGACGCAGTGTCATCAAAATCACTTCGCTGGACGGATCACCCAAGTTGGGGTCATCTGCCGACACGCGGAACTGCGACACGCGCGTGGTCTGGTTCTTATCCACATAGTTGAGATAAAACACTCCGCTGTCGGCATAATCTGGCGCAAAGGCAAGGCCCAGCAGCCCCATCTCGGAATAGCCGCGCAGCACCGCCCCGCTCACGCGGTCGGTCAAGTCGATGAACGGGCGGGCCAGCACCTGACCGTCCTCGATAATCTTAATCACGCCGTGCTGTTCCACCACAAACACGCGCCCAGAGCCGTCCCCTGCATGAGTGACCAGCAGCGGCGCGGTAAAGCCGGTGGCCACGCGCGCCAAGGCAATCCCGCTCAAATCGGGGGCTTGTTCGTGCAGGGTGAGCGGCGCTTCTTCTGCCGCCTCATCTTGCGCAAGGGTCGGCAAAACCAGCAGCAGCACCACCAGCAGAACAGTCATCATCACACGTTTCACAGCCAAACTCCTTCTTCTCGACATCCCATCGGTCTTGCTTAAGCCTGTGGGCCGGCCACCGCCGCCACATACCGGTCAGGCATCCAATACCGCCGGATGGCTTCCATCACGTCCTCACGCGTTACCGCATTGATCAGGTCTGGCAGGCGCATCAGATAATCAAGGCCAAGGTCAAACTCCTCCATCGACGCAATCGTGCCAGCCAATCCCTCGTTCGATTCCAGCTGGAGTGGGATGCGGCCCGTAAAGTAAGAGCGGTTGTCCTCCAGTTCCTCATCGGTCACATAAGCCTCAGCCATCTGCCGCACCTCAGCCACCGACAGCTCAATCGCGCGCTCCACATTGACCGGGTTCACCCCCGCGGAAACATACCACGCCCCCGGCCCATGCCCCCCCTCTATCCGGCTAGAAGCATAATAGGCCATCCCGTTCTTCACGCGCACGTTTTCGCCGATGCGCCCCATCATGCCAAACTCGCCAAGGATGCTGTTGGCCATCCGCGCCGCCTGATAATCCTCAGACAAGCGCGACGGCCCAACCACCCCCAACACCACGTCGGACTGGGTTTTGCCGGCAATCGGCACAAAGACACGGCGCAGCGTTTCGGGCTGAGGGGCGGGCGGCGCAGCAAACCACTGCGGCTGAGCAGGGTTCTGCCAATCCCCCACGCGCGCCTGTACAAGGTCTGCCACCGCCGCAGGGTCGATATTGCCCACAATCACCACCGTCATGCCACGAGGGCCGTAATGCTGTGCATGAAATGCCCGCAGCATTTCTACCGTCAGGTTGGGCAGCGTCTCCAACGTGCCGCGCGGGCTGCGATGATAGGGATGAGACGGGTCATACAGCGCCTCGCGGAAGGCCCGCGCCGCCTGACGGCGCGTATCTTGCAAGCCATACTTCAGCCACGTCAGCGACTCACGGCGCAGCAGCTCGACATGCTCAGCCGGAAACACTGGCCGACGCAGCACATCAGCCATCACGTCCAGCAGCAAGGGCAAATCCTCGGCCAGCGCCTTGCCCCCAAAATTGACCCCGTGCACCCCGGCGCTCACGCCAAAGTCTGCACCGACATCTTCCAGTGAGGCCGCCAACGCTTGAAAATCATGCGTCTGCGTGCCGCGCATCAAGGCCGCAGCAGTCATCACCGCAAGGCCGGCCTGCTCCGCCGAATCGTGAATCGCGCCGCCGCCATCCAGCCCGCCAGACACCACCACCGACTTGGTGGACGGGTTGGCATATGCCAGCACAGTCACCCCGTTGGGCAGCACCGTGCGCGTAATGGTCTCAGCATTCGGCAGTGACCGCACAGCGCTCTTATTCGACATCTTCGGCCTCCATCGCCAGTTCTTCGTCGTCATCCCCCATACCGGTCGGGATCAGCAGGCCCACCACGCGGTTCTTGGGCTGTAGATATTGGCGTGCCGCATCCAACACATCCTGATGGGTCACCGCATCCAGCCGGTCGATATAGGTCTCGAACCACTCATAAGACTGAATGTTCTCGCAAAACGCCAGCCAAAAGGCCTGCCCAGTCACGCTCTCGGTGCTGTAGGCAAACGAGGCACGCGCCTGCTTTTTGGCCTTGGCCACCTCCTGCGGGGTGATGTCGCCGCTGCGCACCCGCTCGATTTGTGCCTCCAGTGCCGCCTCGGCCTCTTCCAAGGTGCGACCCTCAGCCACCGTCACACTAAACGACATCAGATGCGGATCAATCGAAGGGTATAAGCTGCCATCCACCGAGGCCGCAATGCCGCTCTCGACCAGCGCGCGATACAGCCGGCTGGTCTTGTTGTCGATGTTTGACCCACCCGGGCCGCTCGGCCCACTCAACACGCTCATCAACACCGCCAGCTTAAAGTAGTCTTCGCTTTGGGCCGCCGGCGCGCGATAGGCAAACTCCAGAAAGGCCGTCATGCCCGGGCGCTCCACCCGCACACGCCGTTCGCCGTTCTGCTCTGGCTCGGGGCGGGCAAAGGCGCGTGGCAGCGGGCGCGGCGGAATGCTGCCATACAGCGCCTTGATACGCTCCAGCATCTCAGCGCTGTCGAACGCGCCCACCGCCACCGCGATCGCGTTATTGGGAGCATAATAGGCCCGATAATGCTCGTACAAATCATCACGGGTCATGGTCTGCAAATCGGCCATGTCGCCGATAATCTCGTGATGATACCCATGTACCCGAAAGGCTGCCGCCGAAATCTCCTCGCCCAGCCAAAACGTCGGGGAATTCTCCAGCCCCTGCCGCTCGCTGATAATCACGGTGCGCTCGCTCTCAACCTCTTCGGGCAAAAACTTTACGTTCTGCATCCGATCCGCCTCCAGACGCAGCGCAAGGTCGATGCGGTCTGCCGGCATGGTCTCGAAATACGCGGTATAGTCAAACGAGGTCTGCGCGTTCCAGAAGCCCCCCTGCCGATCGATCATCTTCTCCAATTCCTGACGCGGGAACTGATCCGTCCCCTTAAACATCATATGCTCGACCCAGTGGCTGATGCCGGTCTGACCGGTGCGCTCATTGCGGCTGCCAATGCGATACAACACCCACCAGCTCACCAGCGGCGCAGCATGAACTTCCTTCAGGATGACGGTCATCCCGTTTTCTAGAACATGTCTCGTCACGTTACTCACGATAGTCGACTCCGACAGAAACAATCAGGCACACCCATTCAACAGAGTGTGTGTTGATTATACGCCAAGCAAACAGGGGGCAGACCCTTCTACCCCCCGTTTTATATACAACGCTTACTTTCTGTGCCGGCAGCGCTATACCCCGTTGCCGTGATACCCGCGCCCAACCCCGCGATACACAAACCCCAGCTCTTTCATCCGCTCTGGCTCATAGATGTTGCGCCCGTCCACCATCACCGGCGAGGTCATCGCATCACGCACCCGCGCAAGGTCAAGCTGCTTAAACTCGTTCCATGGGGTGGCCACCACCACCGCATCCGCCCCTGCCACCGCCTCATACGAGTTGGCGCACATCACGATTTCGGGCATCTCAGCGGCGGTGTTATCCATCGCTACAGGGTCAAACGCCCGCACAATCGCCCCGCGCCGCAGCAGATGCGCCGCAATATCCAGCGCCGGCGATTCGCGGATGTCGTCGGTATTCTCCTTAAACGCCAGCCCCAGCAGCGCAATCGTCTTGCCCTGCACATCGCCCAGCAGCTCGTGCAGCTTATCCGCTACCCGCTTGCGCTGAAAGTTGTTGATTTCGGTGACCGAGTTCAGCAGCTGCGGATGCGCCCCCACCTCTTCGGCCATATAGGTCAGCGCCTTCACATCTTTGGGAAAGCAGCTGCCCCCATACCCCACACCCGGCTGCAAAAAGTGATGCCCGATGCGCTTATCAAAGCCCATCCCGCGCGCCACCTCAATCACGTCTGCCCCCAACCGTTCGCAGATGTTGGCGATTTCGTTGATGAAGCTTAGGCGGGTGGCCAAAAAGGCATTCGAAGCATACTTAATCATTTCTGCCGTGCGCAGGTCGGTCATCATAATCGGCGCACGCAGCGGCAGATACAGCTGCGCGACCGCCTCGGCAGCCCAGCGGTTTTCTGGCGTTGAACCCAGCACGGTACGGTCAGGCACCATAAAGTCGTGCACGGCTGACCCCTCGCGCAGAAATTCAGGGCAGCTGACCACCGCAAACTTAATCGGCACAGGCTGATTGTCGCGAATCACCGTCGTGACAAGGTCGCCCGTCCCAATCGGCACGGTCGATTTATTGATAACCACCAGCGGATGCGTCATGGTCTTGGCCACGGTGGCCGCTGCCGCGCGCACATACTTCAGCTCGGCCTCGCCGTTTTCGCCTTCTGGCGTGCCCACACAGATAAACACGAACTCGGCGTCCTTCAGCCCCTCTTCGTACGAGGTGGTGAAGCGCAGACGCCCCGCCTTCACATTGCGCTCGACAATCTCGCGCAGGCCCGGCTCATAAATCGGCATCTCGCCGGCATTCAGCGCCTCGATTTTGGCCGGGTCGATGTCTACCGTCACCACCGAATTCCCAAGGTCGGCAAAGCATGTGCCGTTCACCAACCCCACATAACCAGTCCCAATCACACAGATGTGCTTCACGATCTTTCCTTTCAGAACGTCAGTGCACGCGGATGTCCACGGCTCAAAGGGCCGTGCCAACCCGTTTCGTCAGCAAAATATCCGGCTTGCCAAACCCGTTGGCATCGGGGATGACCCCCACCACCACATAGCCCAGCTTGCGATAAAACCCCAGCGGATGACCACGCCGGTTCTCCAACTTCACCAGATGCGTCAGCGGGTCGGGGTATAAGTCCGCCCCACCCAGTGATGTCGTACCGCTCTCGTCATCCGAGGCCACAAACAACGTGCTCACCGCCGACTGGGCCGCACGCGCCTCCAATGCCATCATCAACGCTCGCCCGATGCCCTGCCCGTGCAGGTCAGGGCGCACGGCCAACGGGTGCACCTCCCACACATGCCCGTCATACATCGGCAGAGCACCGACCACGCCAGCAGGCGCGCCAGAAACATCAAAGGCCACCAAGGCAGCAGCCCCTTCGTGCTCCAGCGTATCCAGCTCTTCCAGCGCCGACTCCACCGTCGGCCACGCGTCGGGATAGTCCACCGCAAAGGCCGCCACAATCAACTGCGCCACATCAAACCGCTGGCCGGCGTCCAATACACTCAAATCGACGAGATGCACCTTGTCCATACTTACCCCTCTGCCATCAAACGCTGGGCCGCCCGCCGCCCGATCTCGACCGCATAATTGGTGCCCCGATCCCATGGGTACACCTGACTCATGCTGGCCCACCACACGCCTTCGACGGGTGTGCGCAAATCGGGCAGGTTCTGGCTGTGATTCACCTGCGGCACAGGCTGGGCATAGGGCGCACGCCACACCCACGCTCGCCGCACCCATGACGGGTCAAACTCGGGGTTCACCACCTTCAGTGCCGGCAAAAAGCGCTCGGTCAGCGCCTCGTCGCTCAGGCTGAAGTACTCATGGTCAGGCGGCACATAATCCCCGCAGTACACCAGCACGTCGCCGTTGTAATGCGCCTTGTCCAGATAGTTGGTGTGCTCCACCAGCGCAAGAAACGGAAAACGGCTCTGGCGCTTATCCGGGTTATCCGCCGGCAGGTTCAGCCAATACGTCCCGTCCGTCATCACCGAACGCTTGAGCGCCAGCACCACGCACACCGCCCCAATGCTGTGCAGATTGGCCACCTGCCGCCCATAAGGGCTGTCGGCCACTTCTGGCAGATGGCGCAGCAGCAGCGCCGGTGATGTGGTGCTCAGCACCCTGTCATAAACCGCCTCGGTCTGGTCATTCAAGCGCACATGCACGCCGGCGTTCCCACGGGCAATCCCGCTGACAGGCGTCGCAAGGCGAATATCCACACCCGCCCCGCGCACCGCCGCCGCAAGGTCTTCCATAAACGCCTGAAACCCGCCCTGATACGTGCCCAAACGCACCGAGCGCGCCTTGATACGCGCCCACATCCACGCCATGTTGACGCTGCTATACAGCGTGCTAAATTTGCCAATCAGCAGCGGACGCCACAGTTTGTTATAGACTTCTTCGCCCATCCAGCGGCGCATCCATGCGTCTGCCGTCACTTTCTCCAGTGACTTCCAGTCGGGCGTCAGCTTCAGGAACACCCCCGTCAGCCCCAAGCGCACAATCCCCCACAGCGACAGCGGCAGGCGCAGTGCCGACAAGTTCATCTCGGAGCGGTAGATTTTGCCGTCCAGCCAATAGCTGGTCTTGGGACGGGGAAAAAACACCCGATCACGCACCCCGATTTCGCTGGCAAGTCGCAGCAGGTCTTGATCGGATTCGAACCAGTGATGATAGAACTTCTCCAGTTCCCACGCCCAGCCCTCATCCCTAAAGCCAGAGGCCAACCCCCCAACGCGCTCGCCCGCCTCATACACGGTCACCGTGTGGCCCGCCCGCGCCAAATCCCACGCCGCAGACAACCCCGTCACCCCAGCACCGATAATCGCAACCCGCAAACTGCGGCCTTCATTCATGTGCAAAACGTCCTTCACCTCTTGCGCTGTCTCTCGTTATACACCGCTGACAGCGCGGATTGCTCAACTACTCGTCGTCGTGCCACCACGTAAAGCCATCCGGCAGATTTTCCATCCCCGGCGGTGCACTGCGTGTATCCACCAGCGGCGGCGGCATACGCGGCGACAACACAGCCGCCTCGCGCCCCACCGCAGCAGGCATCATCGGTGGCAGCGCCGGCGGATGCAATGCCCGATGCAGCGCCCGCCCCAACGCCCCCAGCCCAATCACCACCGAAATCAGGTTGAACACCCACCCAAACGGATACAGTGCAGCCAACAGTGCAATCAATCCGCCGCCCACCGTAATGCTCAAAATCCGCTGCCTGATGCTCAAATCGGCCTGCGTGATACGGTTAATCAGCCAGCTGCCCAACGCCGAGGCCGTGACCACCCGTGCGATATAAACCACCACAAAATAGAAGAGGCCGCCGCCGCCCAGCGTCACCACCCCCCACGCCGAGCCAAAGGCCACCGTCAACACATCTAGCCGAATCACCCCCAGCAGCAGCACAAGGCCCAACACCCCCAGCACCAGCACCAGCACAAAGGCCGGCACGGAGAGGAATATCGCGCCAGCACCCAGCGCCATGTTCAGCCCCACCCGTTCACCGGTCAGCTCAATCGGGCGCAGCAGCAGGCGCGGTGACAGCCACAACAGCACCGCCCCCACCAGCGTCAACACCACCATCTCTTGCGCCACCTGCGTAAAGTAGGCCCGAAGTGCATCAATACGACTGGACTCGGCCACAAACTCTTCAATCGTCGGAGGATTGACCGCCTGTGTATACCGAACATCACCGCCAATATCCCCGCCAATCCATCCCTCGGTGGTGCTGGTATAGGCCACATCCCCGCCAACAGTCGCCCCGTCCGTCACGCGCAGGCCCGGGGCTGCCGCCGGCACATTCAGCAGCAGCGGCATCAATACGCTCATCATCGGCGTACTGGCCAGCTCTAGGCCAGCAGTGCGCGCATTGACCTCGCCATCCACCTGCCCGCCGATGGTCAGCGCCTCGCCCGCAAACAGCAAATCACGCGCCACCACCCCATCCATCAACAGCTGATAGGCCACCATCGTCAGCCCATCCGGTATCTGCACCCCAGACTGAACCACCGCATGGGCCGCCACCGCAATCAAGCGCCCATCCTGCCAGTCGCCGCCCGCCTCCAACGACAGCACCCCGGCCAGCGCCACCACATCATCGCCCAGCGTGCCGTCAATCGTCAGATTGCGCGCCACCAGATAAATGTCGTCATCCACCTTGCCGCTGATGCGCGCCGTCATCGCCAGCCCGATGAGCGCCCCCTCGACCTGACCATCAATGGTCAAGTCTTGGCACACCACATACAAATCGCCGGCAATCACCCGCCCCGCTGGCACATGGCATGTCGTGGCCTGCATCACCTCGTTGGCCAGCGCGCCAGTCACCACCACCGCCAGCAACAGTACACTTATCACCATCCGCCGCCGCATGAGCTTCTCCTGTCTTTTCAGTGTCCAATCATACACATACGCCTAGCCGCGCGTCTATGACAGAAACAAACTGCCCAAATGGGTAGGTCATGGCCTATCCGACCGATAGAGGGAAAACCGGCCCAAATCGGGCATACTGCCATCATCTCCCGATCACACGGAGTTTATACGCATGACCACCCTCCAACAGTTCAGCGACGCCCTCGCCGATGCCGCCGCCGCCGCAGGTCAACACCTCGTCCGCGTCGAGGCCCGCCGGCGAATGCCAGCCTCTGGCATCGTCTGGGGCGACGGCCTCATCATCACCGCCCACCACGTGGTCGAAAAGTCCGAAGGCATCAAAGTCGGCCTGCCCGATGGCAGCACCACCTCGGCCAGCCTAATCGGGCGTGACCCCTCCACCGACATCGCCGTGCTGCGCGCCGAAACCGAACTCAGCGGCATCGCACAAGCCGCCAACCCCGCCCGCGTAGGCAGCGTGGTACTGGCGGTGGCCCGCCCGGGCAAAGATATTCAGGCCAGCTTTGGCATCATCACCGCGCACGTCCACCTGCGCCAAGAGCACGCCCTACAAGCCGACCTCGTCATGTACCCGGGCTTCAGCGGTGGCGCACTCATCAACACCAGCGGCCAGCTGGTAGGCATGAATACCTCGGCCACCGGCAGTGGCAGCCATCTGG
Organism: Anaerolineae bacterium; assembly: GCA_034431675.1. Taxonomy (GTDB): domain Bacteria; phylum Chloroflexota; class Anaerolineae; order Aggregatilineales; family Phototrophicaceae; genus Flexicrinis. The sequence continues at coordinate 9,371 of DAOUCZ010000084.1, forward strand.
CCCTCCCGCTCGACCTGCTGCGCCGCGTCGTCGGCCAAATTCAGCAGCACGGCAAAATCAAACGCGGCTATATCGGCGTCAGCCTCCAGCCCGTGCGCCTTACCCCAGCCACCAGTGCGCTAACAGGCCAATCGACCGGCCTGATGATTGTCTCGGTCGAGCAAGACGGGCCAGCCGACAGCGCCGGCCTGCATCAGGGCGACATCATTGTGTCGTTTGACGGCCAAAAAACCACCCATGTCGAAGAACTGCTCGGCCTGCTGAACGGCGAACGGGTGGGCAGACCCGCCGCCGTACAGGTCGTGCGGGGTGGCCAAGCGCACACCCTGAGCGTCACCGTCACCGAGCGCGACTAACGCGCCCAAACACGGCGGGGAGGGGCAGCCCCCGCCGCATCACCCCATACACGCCCAGGGTCAAAACGGCCAGCAGCGAATCACAACACCTCGCCCGCTGGCCGTTTGTTATCCCGCTTTACTCCCCCCAATGCCGGCCCATTGTGAACGCTCCCAACCAACGTTATTTGTAGTCACTGTTGTGCAAGTTATAATGAGTTATCTACTGGCACAATCTATCCGTGACGGGAATAACCACCATGACAGGCATAACCTCCAATCGGCAAGAGGCACACTGGGAAGTTGTCTTCAGCACCTCCTCGCGCACCGAGGCCCATATCATCCTCGGGCGGCTGGAAAGTGAAGGCATTCAAGCCATCATGAATTCCGAAGCAGGGCGCGATGCCCTCGGCATCCACATCGGCAAGTTAGGCGAGATTCAGGTGCTCGTCCACGAATCAGAGGCCGAGCGCGCCCGCGCCATCCTCGATGTGGTGTATATGGAAGTGGAGACCGATGAACACGACACCATGCCCATCGAAGGCCTGACCGACGTGCTGATATGGCAAGAAGACGACACCGAACAAGACGCCGCGCCCCCCACCTCACCCACCATCCCGCGCAAACCCAGATTCGACGACAAAGACGAAACCATCCCCACACGCCGCCGATAAGCGCTCCCATATCGGCACTTCATCATATCTCTCGGCCTAAATCGGGGATTGTCCAGCGTATTCCGCCCTAAAGGGATACGTCTTAATATTATTGTGTCAAAACTTAAACAATTTTTATTATGCACGTCCGATAATGTTAAGGCGTGAAGCACAACCTGAGGGGAATTATGCCCAAAGTACTGGTGATTGAAGACGACGAGGCGCTGTTGAACAACCTCGCTACAAATCTTCGCAGCGAGGGCTTCAACGTCACCACCGCCGTGGATGGTCAAGCCGGCCTCGAGAAAATCCGCGCCGAAGCCCCAGACCTGATTATCCTCGACATCATGCTGCCCAAGCTCGACGGCCTCACCATCTGCCGGATGGTGCGCCACGACTCGTCCATCGCACACATCCCCATCATCATGATTACCGCACGCGGCACCGAAATCGATAAAATCGTCGGCCTCGAAAGCGGCGCAGATGACTATGTCGTCAAGCCGTTTGGCCTTGGCGAGATGCTGGCGCGCGTACGCGCGGTGATGCGCCGCTCGCCCGGCCAGCTGGTGGTGCAGCAGGACGAGCTTATCAGCAACGACCTGCGCCTGAACCTGACCGGACGGCGCGTGTTCAAGGGCGAAGAAGAAATCAAGCTGAGCAACAAAGAGTTTGACCTGCTGACCGAGCTGATGCGCAACCGCAGCGCCGTGCTCAGCCGAGACCTCATCCTGACCAAAGTTTGGGGCTATGATTACTTTGTCGATAAGCGTACCGTGGATGTGCATATCCGCTGGCTGCGTGAAAAACTGGAAGACGACCCCTCCGACCCGCGCCGCATCGTCACGGTGCGCGGCGTAGGCTATCGCTTCGAGGGCTGATAGACGTGCGCCGCACACAGGCGCACAGAGGAAGACATGTTCGAAATCTTGGTTCTGGCCCTGACGCTGACATCCGGCGCACTTTGGATGCGTTACAGCGCCGCGCGCGACGCCCTCAAAGTCACCCGCGAGGCCGAAGCACGCCTCAAAACCGACCTTGCCCAGCGCCAGTCGATGGTCAACGCGCTGGAGTCGGCCCTGCGCTCGCGCGATGCCGCCATCAAAGAGCTGCAATCCACCCTCAACGCCATCAACAGCGCCAGCGCCAACCCGCGCCAGCAGCCCTCATCCGAATGGCTGCGCGAGCTGACCACCCGCGCCGACCTGCTGCGCCATCTGGCTGACAGCACCGACGACGCCCTGCTCATCCTCGACCGCGACCTGCGTATCGTCAATCACAACCGCGCCGCCGCCGAGCGCTTTGACAAGCTCACCGCCGGCGCACGCCTGACCGAAATCACCGACGCCCCCTCACTGCTCTCGCTGGTCGAAAACACCTTTGAATATGGCGACGACCACATCGAAGAGCAGATTTTGATGGGCGACGACAACCTGCTGGTGCGTGCCTACAGCATCAAACAACCCGCGCGTGACCTGCTGGCTCTCGCCCTCAAAGACATCACCCAGCTGGTCAAGCTCAACCGCGCCCGCCGCGACATGGTGGCCAATATCTCCCACGAGCTGCGCCACCCCATCGCCAACATCCGCCTGATTATCGACGGGCTGTTCCACGACCAAGATAAGCCCAAGCGCAAAGAGAGCATCACCAGCATCAAGCAGATTGCCCACGAAACCGACCTGCTGCTGTGGCTCGTCCAATCGATGGCCGACCTGTCGATGATTGAATCGGGCCAAGCCATCGTCCGCATGGTCGAGGTCAACCTTGCCGAATTGGTCGAGGCCGCCGTCGATCGTTTTAGCAGCCATGCCGAGCGCAAAAAACTGCTCATCGCCCGCACCATCCCCACCCGCATGACCGTGCTGTGCGATCGCGACCTAATTCAGCGCGTGATTGCCAACCTGCTGCATAACGCCATCAAATGGACGCCCGACAGCGGGTCTATCACCATCACCGCCGCCCCCTCTGGTGAAGAAGTCGTCATCAGCGTGCTGGACAGCGGCCCGGGCGTCCCTGCCGAACAAGTCGAGCGTATCTTCGAGCGTTTCTATCAGGTAGACCCCTCGCGCTCTGGGCGCGAAGGCACAGGCCTCGGCCTTGCCATCTGCAAGCACATCGTGGAGGCGCACGGTGGGCGCATCTGGGCCGAGAGCAACGCGCTGGGTTCTGGCGGGCGCTTCCGCTTTACCCTGCTCAATGCCGAACAGCTCGCCCCAAAAGAGCTGAACGGCGCACACCACACCTAACATCCCCCATTCATCAAATCCCCATCATACCCCGTGCCCGAATCGGTGTATGATGATGTTCCATTTTTATACATCACCCCCCGCCTATCCCACGGACTGGCGCATTTGCGTTGCCTCGTCACTTCCCAATCCGCCCACACAGCGCACACAGGACGCCCATCATGCAGCTCACCGGCCTGATTGAACACCTCATCGCCCAACCCGAATTCCGCACCCACGCTGCCCACATCGCCAACCATAACGCGCCATGGCACATCATCCGCGCGGCACGCCCTTTTGTGGTGGCAGGGCTGGCCCGCATCTGGCCCGCCCCTGTGATTTACATCACCGCACGCATCAAACGCACCTTTGATGTCGCCGGTCAGCTGCCGGTCTGGTTGGGAGATGACGCCCCGATTTATCGCTTTGGCGAGCCGGCATCTCAGTTCTATGAGCGCGCCCCATGGGGCGAAAGCGCCATCCGCGGGCGCGTCGAAGCGCTGCACGCCCTCGCCCAATCCGACTCGGCAGCACGCCAACCCGTCATCATCACCTCGGCACGCGCCCTACTCCAGCGCACCCTGCCTTTCCGCCAGTTCACCAGTGCCACCCAGCACCTCCAGCTGCGCCAGCGCGTCAACCTCAATAAGCTGGTGGCCCACTGGATCGGCTTGGGCTATGAACCCGTCACCACCGTCATCGAGCAAGGGCAGTTCAGCCGGCGCGGTGGCGTACTCGACATCTTCCCCGTCTCATCTTATCAGCCCATCCGCATCGAGTTCTGGGACGACGAAATCGACAGCATCCGCCTGTTTGATGCCTCCACGCAGCGCACCATACAGCAGCTCCAGACCGCTGTCATCCCCCCCGCGCGTGAGGCGTTCCCCGAGGCCGCCCCAGCTATCGCCAACCACCTGCGCCCATGGTTCGACAGCCTGCCCCCAGACGGCGACCTCGCCCGTGACCGGCAGCGGCTGGAAGCCGGCGTACCGTTTGCCATGCTGGAGCACTATCTGCCCTATGTCACCCATGCCCCCGGCAGCCTGCTGGGCTATGCCCCTGCCGACTCACTGGTCATCATCGAGGATGAGGACGATCTGCGCACCGTCCAGCAAGACCTGCTGGCACAGGCCAACGCCGCGCGTGACAAAGCCATCGCTGCCAACCTGCTGCCGCCCGACTTTCCACCCCCACACCTCACCCCAGAACATCTCAACGACGCGCTGGATGGCTTTAAGACCGTGCGCCTGACCAGCGCCGCCGGCGACAACCTGCTGTGGTTTTCACCCGGTCAGCGCCACGGCGGCCAGATTAAAACCGCCATCCCCGCCCTGCGCACACACCTCAACGCCGGCGGCAGCGCGGTGATCGTCAGCCAACAGGCCGCACGCATCACCGAGACATGGTATCAGCAGGGGATAGATGACCGCCTGCCCATGGTCAACGATTTGCCAGAGCAGCCGGTTTCGGGCAGCGCCGTGTTGGTCAACGGTACACTGCAAGAGGGCTGGACACTGGCACTGGGCGGGCGGCTGTCGCTCATTACCGATGCCGAGCTGTTTGGATGGGGGCGACCAGAACAGCGCCGGCGCAAGGTCACCCGTCCGGCACGTCTGCCCGAATCCGACCACGCCGCATGGACAATCGGCGACTATGTCGTCCATGTCGATTATGGCATCGGGGTGTTCAACGGCACAGTGACGCGCACCCTAGACGGTATCTCGCGCGAGTATCTAGAGGTGCGCTATGGCGGCGGGGATATGGTCTATGTCCCCATCCACCAAGCCGACCGTCTGACGCGCTATATCGGAGTGGATGATAAGCCGCCCACCCTAAACCGCCTCGGTCAGCAGGATTGGATTAAAGCCTCTCACCGCGCCCGCAAGGCCGCCGAAGACGAAGCGCGTGAGCTGCTCGACATCTATGCTCAGCGCGCCGCCACCCATGGGCATGCCTTCAGCATCGACAACCACTGGCAGCACGAGCTAGAAGCCAGCTTCCCCTATGTGGAGACCGAAGACCAGCTGCGCGCCATCAGCGAAGTAAAAGCCGATATGGAACGCCCGATGCCGATGGATCGGCTGGTGTGCGGCGACGTGGGCTATGGCAAAACGGAAGTGGCGGTGCGCGCCGCCTTCAAAGCCGTGGCCGACGGCAAACAAGTCGCCGTGCTGGTGCCCACCACCATCCTTGCCCAACAGCACTATGAGACCTTCGCCAACCGAATGGCCGCATTTCCCGTCCGCATCGAACACCTCTCACGCTTTCGCACCGCCAAAGAGCAAGAACGCGCTCTGCCCCACATCGCCTCTGGCGAGGTTGATATTGTGATCGGCACGCACCGCATCTTGTCAGACGACATCCAGTTCAAAAACCTCGGCCTCGTCATCATCGACGAAGAGCAGCGTTTTGGGGTCAAGCAGAAAGAGCATTTTAAGCGTCTGCGCGCACAGGTAGACATCCTCACCCTGACCGCCACCCCCATCCCCCGCACCCTCTACATGACCCTGACCGGCGTGCGCGACATCAGCATGATTCAGACCCCGCCCGAAGAGCGCCTGCCGGTCATCACCCACGTCGGGCCGTTCGAGGAGGGTCTGGTGCGGCAGGCCGTATTGCGTGAGCTGGAGCGCGGCGGACAAGTGTTCGTCGTCCACAACCGCATCGGCAGCATGGACTTTTTGCGCCAGCAGCTCGAAGATATCGTGCCAGAAGCCCGCATCATCACCGCTCATGGGCAGATGAACCCCCGCATGCTCGAATCCATCATGGCCGCCTTCTCACGCGGGGAATACGACATCCTGCTGGCCACCGCCATCATCGAAAACGGCATCGACATCCCCAACGTCAACACCCTCATCGTTGACCACGCAGACTGGTTTGGCCTATCCCAGCTGTACCAGCTGCGCGGACGGGTGGGGCGCGGGGCACAACAGGCCTATGCCTATTTCTTCTCGGCAGACGGCAAGCTGACCCAAGAGGCCTTTGCCCGCCTAGAAACCCTCGCCGAAAACACCCAGCTCGGCGCAGGCTTTCAGATTGCCATGCGCGACCTCGAAATCCGCGGCGCAGGCGACATCCTCAGCACCCGCCAGACCGGCCATGTGGCCGCTATCGGCCTCAACCTGTATACCCAGCTGCTGGCCCAAGCCGTCAACCGCCTAAAAGGCCAAAAGCCCGATGCCGCCGCACTGGCCGTCAGCGCCCCGGGCCTACAAATCGACCTGCCGCTGCAAGCCTATCTGCCAGAAGGCTGGATTACCGATATGTCGCTGCGCTTGCAGCTGTATCGGCGCATCGGCGGCCTCTCTCGCCTGCCCGATGTGGAAGCCCTGCGCGAAGAACTGCGCGACCGCTTTGGCCCACTCCCACTGGCCGCCGACGACCTGCTGTATCAGATGGAGGTGAAGCTGCTGGCCCAGCTGGCCGGCGCAACTGCCGTACAGGCACGGCGTGGAGTCCTCCATATCAAGCTGCCCTATCTGCCCGACATCGACCGTGAGGCGCTGGCCCAAACCCTCGGTGATGACATCGCCGTCACCCGCGTCTCCGTCGAAATCCTGATGGACAAAGACAAGCTGTGGCGCATCCGCCTGACCGACGTGCTGGAGCGCCTTGCCACAGAATATGACGCCCTGCAAGCACAACCTGACAGCTGCGGCGGATAACACCCAAACAAAAAGCGGATGTGAGCCAAATTCGTGCCGGCTCACATCCGCCATACAACCGCAGCAATTAGGGGCTACAGCGCCAGCTCGTGCAGGGTATAGACCGCGTCTTTCAGCTCGGCCTCGCTGACCACAAACGAGATGCTGCACTCCGAAGACCCCTGTGCAATCATCAGCACGTTGATGCCCTTCTGGCCCATCGCGCCAAACACGCGCCCAGCAACCCCCGGCGTCCCGCGCATCCCAGACCCCACCGCCGTCACAATCGCAATGTCGGACTGAACCGTCACCCCTTCTACGTTGCGCCGGGCGATTTCTTGCTTCAGCTCTTCCTCAATCGAGTCCTTGGCAGCCGCCGCCATATCGCTAGAGACCACCAAGCACATCGCCTGCTCCGAGGACGACTGCGAGAACATCAATACATTGGCCTTGGCCCGTGCCGCCGCCGTAAACACCCGCCCTGCTACGCCCGGTACGCCAATCATACCGCGTCCGCTTACGGTCAACAAAGCAACCTGCCGCACCGCCGTCACCGCTTTGATGACAGTCGATGAAGCCTCGGACTGCGCGCTAATCAGCGTGCCCGGGTGGTCGTAGTTGAACGTATTGCGGACGCGGATGGGTACCTCCAAATCTAGGACGGGTTGAACCGTCTTCGGATGCAGCACCTTAGCCCCATAGTAGGCCAATTCGCCCACTTCGGTATAAGAGACGCGGTCAAGCACTCGTGCCCGCCGGTCAATACGCGGGTCGGTAGTCATCACCCCGTCAACATCAGTCCAGATGACCAGTTCGTCACTGCGGGTATAAGCAGCAAAAATCGCCCCGCTGAAGTCGCTGCCCCCACGCCCCAGCGTGGTCACCGCGCCATCTTTGGTCGCGCCGATAAACCCCGTCAGCACCGGCACAAGACCGGCCTGCATCTGTGGCAGCAAACCATCGCGGATGCGCCGCTCGGTCTCGGCCCACATCGGCGCAGCGCTGCCAAACCGGTCGTCGGTGATGATGAACTGTGTGGCATCCAAAGCCTTTGCATTTAAGCCATTTTCGGTCAGCGCCGCCGCCACCAACCGCGCGCTCATCCGCTCGCCATACGACACCACCGCATCGCGGATGCGCGGTGACGCCTCGCTGAGGATATTGACCGCATGGCAGATTTCGACCACTTCATCCAGCAGCTTGTTGATGGCCAACGCCACCGAGTCACGCATCTTGCCCGGGGCAACCAGCGCATTTAGCGCCTCCTCGTGCCGATCACGCATCTTCTGGATCTCGGACAGATAGCCCCATTTATCGCCCGACTCGGCCATCTGGATGACGTTAATCAGGCCGTCCGTCACCCTCGACATCGCCGATACAACAATGGCGACATGATGGCCGGCTGCCACCTCGCGCTTGGTGATAGCGGCCACGTTGGTGATGGCATCCACGCTGCCCACCGACGTGCCGCCAAACTTCATGGTGATGGTCGCCATGAGCCTCTCCCTGTGTTCCGTGCAGGATTTGTGAAACAGTGTACAAGCCCAACATCATGTGGGCAACCCTAATGATAGGGGGCACTACCGGCCCGTGCAAACACGCTTTACCGCCGGCTAACGCACCCATCCCAAGCGGCGCAAATCGCCAAGGATGACCCGCTCATACGGACTGTCGGTCACCATGCTGGCAAACCCTACCCCGCGCCGTCCACAGCGCTGACGCAGCTCATCGCGCCATGCCGCCAGTCGGCGGGCATACAGCTCGCGCAGGCCGTCATCAAGGCTGATTTCTTGCGCCGCGCCGGTCTCGCTGTCAATCAAGCGCAGGTCGCCTGCCAGCGCCGGCTGAACCTCTTCACGGCTGAGCACCTGTAAAATCACCACCTCGTACCCTTTGCCCAGCAGCTGGCTCAAGCCGTCCTCGAACCCCGACGGGCTGAACAGGTCAGAGATGACAAACATCAGGCCCGGGCGCGCCGCCCGCACCGCATAATCGCTCAGCGCCTGATTCAAATCGGTCTGGCCAGCCGGCTCAACCGACTGCAAAAAGCGCAGCATCGGCACCACTTGTCCACGCCCACGCGCCGGCCCAAACGATTTGCTGCCGGCGCTCAACAATACCCGGTCATTCTCGGCCAATGCGATGTACCCCAGCGCCGCCGCCAGCCGTCTGGCATAGGTCAGCTTGTGCGCATCCTGCTGCCCATCCTGCGGAAAGCCCATGCTGGCCGAGGCATCCACCCACACATGCACCGCAAGGTCTTCTTCGTCCTCAAACAGCTTGACCACCGGCTTGTCCATGCGCGCATACACGTTCCAATCCAGCCGGCGCAGGTCATCGCCGGGGGAATAGGCGCGATAATCGGCGAACTCGATGCTTGTGCCATGCTTGGATGAACGCCGCTCGCCCTTCATCGCGCCGGCGCGCACCCGCCGCGCCACCAGCGACAGCGTCTCTAACTTGCGGCGGACAGTTTCGTCCAACAGGCTCGGCGCACTCATCAGCGGCTTCCTTTCCTCTCAGCTCATCGGCAGATCATACAGCATAGCGCTTAATACGCCCCCTGTCGAAAAAGCACCCGCGGCACGGTCATCATCAAAATCTGCGCATCCAGTCGTATCGACCAGTTCTCGATGTAATAGATGTCCAACAGGCACATCTCGTCGAACGGCACATCGCTGCGCCCGCTCACCTGCCACAAACCGGTCAGGCCCGGGATGGCTTGCAGACGCTGGCGATGCCACGGCTCATACAGCGCCACCTCATCGGGAGTCGGCGGGCGCGGGCCAACCAGCGACATCTCGCCGCGCACCACATTGATTAGGTTGGGCAGCTCATCAAGGCTGGTCTTGCGCAGCCAGCGCCCCACGCGCGTCACACGCGGGTCATCGATAATCTTGGGATGGCGCGGGTCTTGATTGTGCTGCCTAACCAGCTCAGCCCGATAGCGATCGGCATCGGGTATCATGCTGCGGAACTTATAAAAGTCAAACAAGCGCCCGCCCTCGCCTACCCGCTTCTGCGAGTACAGAATAGGCCCGGGTCCCTCTAGGCGGATAGCCAGCGCCACCACCCCAAACACCAGCGCAATCAGCGGCGAGCACAGCGCAATCAGCACCAAATCGATGGCGCGCTTGACCAAGCGGCTCGTCCCCTGCAAGCTGGTTTTTTGCTCCACCCCCAACAGCGGGATACCATCCAACGTCTCAATCTGCACATGCCGCAAATTGAGCTGAAACAAGTCTGGCACCACCCGCACCCGCGCACCCGCGCGCTGCGAGGTCTCAATCAAGCGCAAAATAAAGTCGTGATGCGCCCACTTAAGCGTAATCACCACCAAATCGACCTGCTCGCTGGCAATCGCATCTGCCAGACGGTCAAACCCGCCAAGGTCGCGCACCTGCCCGTTGCTGCGCCACCCAAGGTCGCCGGTGTCGTCATCAATAAACCCCACCGGAAAGTACCCCAGCTCTTTACGAGCCAGCATCGTACGCAGCACCGCCTGCCCGACCTCGCGCGCGCCCACAATCAGCACCCGCTCAATGCCGATACCGCGTGCGCGCTGGCGCGCCTGCACCATCCGCTGCACCACCCGCGCGCCGGCCAGCAGCGCCACGCTAATCACCGCCGCATACATCATCATCAAACGGCTGAACACCAGCGGCTGAAACACAAAGCTCAGCGCCATCACCACCAGCGTCGCATTCGTCACCCCGTTGATGATGGTATAGAACTCCTCCATATATGGACGTCCCCGCACCACACGGTACAGCCCCGCCCCACGATAAAACACCCCAAGCCACACCACATACATGATGGCATACGGCCAATAGGGGTCAAAACTGGTGGCATTAATCTCCAGCACCGGCCGGATAATCTGAAGCTGATAGCGCGCCACATAAGCCAGCGCAAACGCCAAAACCGCCAGACCAGAATCGATCCACGGCATCCAAACCTGCGGCGAAGTACGTTTAAGGGTGTCGTGATTGCTGTGCACGCTGATAACTTTCTAGGGTTTGTAGGGCGGCCTGATGCCAGCTAAAACGAGCAGCTTGGGCAAAACCAAGCGCGCGGGCCTGCGCGCGCCAATCCGCATCGTGATAAACTCGATGCAGCGCCGCCGTCCATGCCTCTATATCACGCGGTGGGACAAGCATAGCCGCCTCTCCGCCCACCTCTGGCAAAGACGATGCATCCGAAATCAACGCAGGTGTCCCGCACGCCATCGCCTCGACAACTGGCAGGCCAAACCCCTCGTATACCGATGGATAAATGAACACTTCGGCGCTATTGTACCAGAACGGCAGGTCTTGAGACGACAAAAACCCGGGCGTCCAAACCACATCTTTTAGCTGATGGCGTTCGATAAGGGCAAACACCTCATCATACATCCAGCCCTTGCCCCCGCCTAACACCAGCGGCAAGCGCGCATCTGATGGCAGGCGCGCATACGCCTCAAGCAGCGTGGCAAGATTCTTACGCGGCTCAATCGTGCCCACAAACAGCCAAAACCGCTCCGGAAGGCCCATCCGCCTCCGAAACGCCTCTACCTGATCTGCCGGCAGCGCCCTGAATCGCTCCGAATCATACCCGTTCAGCACCACATCGATATTGGATGCCGATACGCCAAACGCCTGCTCAACATCACGGGCAGTACTGCGCGAGACGGCAATCACCCGCGCAGCACGCCGACAGGTCAGCGGCGTCAGCATCCGCAGATACAGCCGGCGCGCCGCACTCAGCACCTGCGGATAATACATAAAGCTCAGGTCATGCACCGTCACCACCGCAGGGCGATTGAGCAGCAGCGGCCCAACGAACGCCAGCGCGTGATACACATCAAAACCACCCAACTCAAACGGCTGAACAACCTGTTCCCACACAATCCGCCGCAAGGGATGTTGCGTGTCAAAACGGGACTGCCGCAGCGTCATGCCTGCAATATCGGGCGAAACCCCCGCCCCAACCAGCGCCGTAAACTGCCAAGCCTGCGGCGCGGCCCGCGGCAGATGGCCCAACAAGCTGAGGATATACCCATGAATGCCCGCCGCACGATAGCCGGCTTGTCGGGTAAGGAGGTGAGCGTTCAATGCAATCTTCATAAGGCGTGATTATAAGCCGCACCCTCATCGGTTAGAAGTCGCAACTGTGTGCATCACTCCTGCCTTGCCTTATCCCGCGCCACGTGTGACACTTGGGCCTGCTCAGGCCGCATCATACCCCCAAAAGACGCCTTTTTATGTCCCCTACCATCACCCCCCAAACCGCCCCCACCCTCTCCGCCATCGGCTCAGCACGCTTTGGATGGATTAGCGCCCTCGCATGGTCGCCCGATGGCCGCCGTATCGCGGTCGGCGGGGGCGATGGGCTGGCCATCTGGATGGACAGCTTTGGCGGTCAGCCCACCCACCGCCCCACCATCACCGGCCATGCCCACCTTGCGCCAGTCAACGACATCGCCTTTTCGCTGGACGGGATGTGGCTGGGCAGCACCAGCGCCACCCCGCTGGCGCTCCTTCATCACCTAGACCCCAAGCCCGGCGACATCCCGGGCGTGGTCTACAAAGACCGCACCGACGTGGCCTATACCGCCCTCGCCATCAAAACCGACCACCAAATCATCGCCATCGGCCACTCCGACGGGCATGTGCGCGTCTATGACCAGCAGGCCGCAGCCCGCGACCCCCAAAAAGCCGTCACCCTGCAATTTGATATGCACCACGGACACGAGGTCAGTGCGTTAGCCTTTCGGGCGGGGCGGCTGTACAGCGCAGGCCGCGATGGCCGATTGGTCAGCGTCGACCCCGCCGACATCAGCCAGCCTCCAGTCATTATCGCCCGCCAAGCCGATTGGATTCGCGATTTTGTCCTGACGCCCAGCGGTCAAACCGCCTTTACGGTGTGCAAAGATGGCAGCCTTGCGGTGTGGGACACCCAAAAATGCGCGCTCATCCGCGTCGTCACGGCCCATCAGGGCGGGGCAGACGCCGTCGCATACTCGCGCATCGGGGGGATTTTGGCCACTGGCGGACGTGACTGTATATTACGTTTGTGGGATGTCAAAGGCTTGTTAAACGGCGACCGCCTGACCCCTATCGCCGAGTTTGCCCAGCACACCAAGCCGATTCTCGCGCTGGCGTTCAATCCAACCGGTGCGCTGCTGCTCTCTGGCGGCGGGGACAACCTAATCCGCCTGTGGGCCTCAGAAATGATTACACCCTTCTAACCCTTATGCGGTATAATGACGATATGTTGACCACAGGGTTAGTAACGGATGCTAATTGGGATCATTTCTGACATTCATGGAGACTTACGCGCCTTAGACACCGCCCTAGAAAGACTGGAAAACCATCACCGCGTTCAGCATGTGCTGTGCGCCGGCGACCTCGTCGGTCGCGGGCCAGAGGCCAACGGAGTCGTGACCCGAATCCGTGAGCGAGGTATCATCACCGTCAAGGGAAACCACGACGAATGGGAGCACGGCCTCGACCCCGAAAACGCGGCCTACCTCCGCAGTCTTCCGATGGATTGGCGCGGCAAGTTTGGCTCGACTGCCGTTTTTATGTGCCATGGCAAACCAGGCAACAATTTGTGGGGACTCTACCGCGATCACATGTCCAGCACCCTGCTGGATATGATGCTGGCCTCGCTCAAGGTAGACGTCCTCATCACCGGACACACCCATATGCCGCTGCTGGCACGCATCGACCGCGGATGCGCCGTCAATCCGGGGTCGCTCTACACCTTCAAGAGCACCCGCTCAACCTCACACAGCTATGGGGTACTCGATACGCACTCACTGGACTTCTTGGTCTATGATGTGCTTCAGCCAGAACCCCCACTGACGTTGGATACTAAGAACTACAACAGCTAAACCCCCACCGCCGGCCCAATCATCGAGGGTCAGCGGCGGGGTATGGCATCACTTCTTAAATTGCGTCGATTGATAGGCCTCAAACAAATCTTGCAGCTTTAGGCGCTGATATTTGCCGGTGGTGGTCACGGGGATGTCACGCCCAAACTTGACCACCTTGGGCGATTTCTCGAAGCCCATCCTCTGCCGGCAGTGGGCCAAGACCTGCTCCTCGGTCACTGATGCGCCGTCCTCCAACACCACATACGCCCCCACTTCCTCGCCATAAAAGTCATTTTTGAACGCGACCGCCAGCGCCACCTTCACCCCCGGGAGGGTCAGCATCACCTCTTCGATGTCAAACGGGCTAAACTTCACCCCGCCGCGGTTAATCAGCTCTTTGATGCGGCCTGTGATGAAAAAAAACTTGCGCCCGCGCTCATCCTGCTTATAAAATCCCTCGTCACCGGTGCGAAACCACCCAAACTTAAACGCCTCGGCATTGCTGTCTGGCCGCTTAAAATAGCCCAGCATCACATTGTGCCCGCGCACACAGATTTCGCCGCGCTCACCCTCACCCAGCATCACCCCCTGCCCATCGACGTCAAAGACGGCCATCTCGTTAGAAAAAACAGGCACGCCGATGCTGGGATACCCATGCTCCAGCATCCACGCCTGATGCGTCTTCCAATCGATGTCGATGGGCAGATAGCACGAATAGCAGGTGGTCTCGCTGAGGCCGTAGCCGTGCAAGATGGTAAACCCAAACGTATCTTCAAATTCGCCGGCCAGCGTCATCGAGAGCGTGCCCGCCCCACACACAAAATGCCGAAAGTGCGTCAGGCCGCGCCGGTTAATTCCCTCCCCAAAGATGCCATGGCCGGCCTCTTGCTGGGCTTTGCCATGCTCTAGCAGAAAGGCCAACAGCGTCGGCACTACGCTCACCACATTTACCCGCTCGGTGATTAATGTGCGCCAGAACGTGCTCACCGAAAACTGCCGGTTCAACACCGTAGACCCGCCAATCAGCAGCGGCGTCACCAGCGTGACCACAATGCCATTCACATGATGAATCGGCAGCACACACATCAGGCGCTGATTGCCGGTCAGGCCCTGCGCCTGCGCAATCGAGAACGCGTCCACCAGCAAATTGTACTGCGACAGCACCACCCCCTTGGGCGCGCCGGTCGTGCCGCTGGTATACACCAGCAGGGCCTCGTCATCCAAGGTGGGCACACGGTCATTATCATAGATGGCGTCATCGCTCGATTTCACCGGCGCGCCGTCCCCCAGATAGGTATAGGGCAGGTTCTTGACCAGCGTATCGAAGTGCGCATAACGCGCATCCGCCTCGCCCCCCACCTGCACCACATGCTGCACATTGGGCGCGCCCAGACCCTCATCGGCGCTGCCCCCAAGGATGCGTTCGATGCGGCCCAGATACTCGGTACGCACCAGCACGATTTTGGCCTCGCTGTTGCGCAAGATAAAAGCAATCCGGCGGTCATCCTCGGTCACGTTCTGCGGGGCAACCCGCGCGCCAATCACCCAACAGGCAAAATAAATCAACACCGTGTCGCTGTGATTGTGCGCCACCGTTGCGACGGTATCGCCGCGCCGCACCCCAAAATCGTCATACAACAGGTTGGCTACCTGATGCACCCGCGCATTGAACTCGGCGTAGCTCAGCTGCTCACGCGCACCGTCTTTGTCCAAAAAAATCAAAAATGGTGCAGAAGGCGACGTCTTGGCGTGTTGGCTGAGCACATGGCGGATGTTTTTGTAGGGCACAAGCCGATGCTCTGGCGGCAAGCCATAAACATGCCGTGCCTGATGGATGCGTGCCTGTGTGGTTTGATCCAAACGTATGTCGGTCATAAGCGTCCCTGAGAATCATCCTTTTTAGGCGATGAAAAAAGCCATTTCCACTCCATTATACCAGCGCAGTCATAGGGTAAACGTATCGGGGCAGGATGGCGCTTTCTGGTACACTTATCCTAGCCTATTTATCCAACAACCCTCCCAACACAGCCCATGTCCAATCCCCCACCGCCCCCGATGCCTCTGCCCGAAGACGACGACATCCCGTTCAAACTCCCCAAGGCCGATGGCTACTCTGGCGATGATGAACCCGTCCTAAGCGACTCGCTGCTGCGCGCGCAAGATCAGCCCCTGCCCGCCGGCGCAGAGCCGACCATCGACCTGCCCGCAGCCCAAAAACTGGACGAAACCGACGAACTGCCGCCCGATGTGGTGGAACAGGCACGCCGTGCCGCCCCCCGCCCCATCGAAGATGGCGACACCGACGAAGACGTCCCTTTCAAGCTGCCCAAAGCCGACCAAGGCCCAGCAGCACCGGCCCGCCGCCACGACGCGCAAACCCTAATCGGCACTGGCGGCCTAGACCCCAATCCCGACCTGCCGCCGGCCCGTCCGGCCTCCCCGCCCACCGTGCCGGTGCAGCGCGTGCCGTCCCCGCCGCCCTCAGCCACCGTCCCCAACACCCAATATCAGCGCCCTGCGCCGTCGCCAACCGTGCCCAACCCGACGCGCGGCAGCTATGCCAGCGCCCCCCCACCCCCCACCACCCCAGCAGGGCCTGCCGTGGGTCAGCGTCAGAGCACGCCGGCACGACCCAAGCGGCGGCGGCGCTTGCGCCCCGGGTGCTTGGCGCTGTTTTTGGGGCTGGCCATCACCTTCTGCGGCGGCATCACCCTGATGAGCCTGCTGGTCAGCGGCATCGCCTATGCCCGCGTCGGTGACCTCGTCAACACCCGTTTGGCCAATGTCGAGAATTACCGCTCGTTCCAGACCACCTATCTGCTCGACCGCAACGGGCGCGAGCTGTATCAGCTTATTGGCGAAGGCCGCCGCACCAAAGTGCCGCTCAGCCGCATCCCGCGCGACCTGATCAACGCCACCGTCTCGACCGAAGACGACGAATACTGGACGAACATCGGCATCGACATCCCCGCGACCGGCGTTGCCCTGTTGAACTATGTGCGCGGCAACGGCAGCGCTGCCGGCGGCAGCAGCATCACCCAACAGGTGGTGCGCAACATCCTGTTCGACTATGAATACCGCCTAGAACGCAGCGCCGCCCGTAAAGCCGAAGAAATCATGCTGGCCATCGCCCTGACAGGCCGCTTGGGCAAAGACGCCATCATGGAGCTGTATCTCAACGAGATTTACTATGGCAACCTTGCCTATGGTGTTGAAGCCGCCGCACAAACCTTCTTTGGCAAATCCGTCGAGAACCTCAACCTTGCCGAGTCGGCCCTGCTGGCCGGCCTGCCCCAAGCCCCGCGTGACCTTGACCCGCTCAACCCCGACCCCGTGGTTCAGGCCCGCGTTTATGACCGCTGGCGTCTGGTGCTCGACCTGATGCTGGACGAAGGCTATATCACCCGCGAACAACACGCCCAAGCCCTGCGTGATGGTTATTCGCTGGTCAAACCCGATACCCCGCTCAACGCTCCTCACTTCACGTTTTATGCGCGGGACGAGTTTGAAACTCTGATGAATAGTCTCGGCTACAGCACAGAACAAATCGCCACCGGCGGCTACCGCGTCTATACCACCGTCGATGTGCGCATCAACGACATGGCGCAGGCCGTAGTGCGCGAACAGATTTCTAAGCTCACCGCCAACAACGTGACCAACGGGGCAGTGGTGGTGCTCAAGCCCATCACCGGTGAGATTCTGGCCATGGTGGGCAGCGCAGACTATAACAACCGCGCCATCGACGGCAGTTTCAACGTCACCATCGGTCTGCGCCAGCCCGGCAGCAGCGTTAAGCCCTTCACCTATGCCGCCGCCATCGAGCGCGGGATGAACGTGGCCGAGGTCATCTGGGACACCCGCACCGAAATCGGCATCCCGGGCCAACCGCCCTATATCCCCCGCAACTACGACTCGACCTATCACGGGCCGATGCGGATGCGTTATGCACTGGCCAACAGCTATAACATCCCCGCCGTGCAAACCCTGCGCCACTACGTCGGCGTCGATTACCTGATCGATTTTATGCGCCGCCTCGGGATGCGCAGCATCAACCCCAACCCGGCCCTATATGGGTTGTCGCTGACATTGGGCGGCGGCGAAGTCAGCCCGCTGGAACTGACGCGCGGTTATGCCACCTTTGCCAACGAAGGCGTGTTGGTCGATACCGTCAGCATCCTGTGCGTCATCGACTCGGATAACCGCATCGTCTATCAATACGAAAACTCGTGTCCCTCGGGCACTCAGACCCCACAGACTGTCAACCGCAGCCGCACGACCACCCGCGTACTCGATCCGCGCATCGCCTACATCATCTCCGACATCATGAGCGATAACGCCGCTCGCACGCCGGCCATGGGCGCAAACTCGGCCCTGCGCACCCCGTTCACCTCTTCGGTCAAAACCGGCACAACCAACGATGTCAAAGACAACTGGACGGTGGGCTACACCCGCAATGTGGCGGTCGGGGTTTGGGTAGGCAACAGCAACGGGTCGCCGATGGTCAACACCTCTGGCTTGACCGGCGCTGCCCCCATCTGGAATCAGGTCATCACCACCATCCACAACTCGCCCGACTATCTGAGCGAATTCGCCTTTCAAGGCCAGCTCTTCCCCGACGGCTACAATCCCGCCCCCGGCATGTCGATGCGCACCATCTGCGATGTGCGCGTGCTGCAAGAACCGGCCACCGGATGCACCGGTCAAGCTGCCGAATGGCTTCTGGATGGGCCTGCCGGCATCCCCGATGGTGGCGGCGGACTCGTCTACCCCTCGGCGCAAATCCCCGCCGCCGATCCCAACAGCTCAATCCAGCTGGTCAGCCCGGGGGTCTATAAGTCTTGGGTGGTTGCCCTGCCCCCCGAGGTCGCCAACGCCATTCAATTCTCGGTCGCTGCCGGCCAAAAGCGCCCCCCTGCCCCACTCTACTGCCGCGTGCCGCCTGCCGCGCTGGGCAGCATCACCAACGCGCGCGAACAATTCTTCATCGCCCCACCGCCCGATGCCAATGACGCCGTGGCCGCCGAAGAATATGCGCGGGCACGTAATCTGGCCTTTTTGCCCAGCATCGAATGCACAGGTGACTTGGCCGGCGCTGCTGCCGCCAACCCACCCGCCTACAGCAGCTTGCCCACCAACGTGGTCAATGTGCAAATTTTTTGGCCGCAGCCGGGCGAAAACGTCGGCAGCAGCCCCCGCCCCATCATCGGCACGATCGACTTTGCCCCCGATCAGGTGCAGTATTACCGCTTCCTCATCCGCGGGCCGCACTTCCCCGACTGGACGGTGATTGGCCAGCCGCACTATTCACCGGTCGTCAATGGACAGCTCGAAGAGCTGTGGCCGCCCCCCACCGCCGGCGCTTATCAGCTGATGGTGGAGCTGTATAACGCCAGCGGCGCACTCGTCCAACAGCCCATCTTCATCCCCTTTAACG
>DAOUCZ010000085.1:0-19151 GCA_034431675.1 Anaerolineae bacterium
TCCGTCTCGGCCCTGCCACACATCCTTAGGATAGTGGCAGGGCCAGACGGTCTTTCGTTGGAAAACACAGGCGCAGCAGCGCGCCGCTGAGGGAAAGAAACCACGCATGGCTCGTGACTACTATGAAGTTCTGGGCGTGTCGCGCAGCGCCACCAAAGACGACATCAAAAAAGCCTATCACAAGCTGGCGCGCCAACTTCATCCCGACATCAACAAAGAACCCGACGCCGAGAGCAAATTCAAAGAGGTCAACGAGGCCTACGGCATTCTCAGCGACGACGAGCAGCGCGCCCGCTATGACCGCTACGGTCATGCCGGGGTGCAGGGTGGCGCAGGGGCTGGCGGGTTTAACGGCGCGGGCTTTGGCGGCTTTGAAGAGATTTTTGAAGAATTCTTTGCCGGTTTTACCGGTCAGCGCGGCAGCAGCAGCGCCCGCCAGCGCAGCGGGCCGCGCCCGGGCGGTGACGTGACCGTAGACGTCACGCTCGAATTCACCGAGGCCGTCACCGGCGCAGAAGTGCCGCTAGAATTTGAACGCTTTGAACCATGCGACACATGCAGCGGCAGCGGCGCGGCGCCGGGCACGTCACCGGTCACCTGCGGACAGTGCGGCGGCGGGGGCACGGTGCGACAGGTACGCCAAACCTTCATTGGCTCGATTGTGCAAGAAACCCCCTGCCCGCGCTGCGGCGGCGTTGGCACCGTCATCGAGCGGCGCTGTGGCAGCTGTGATGGGGTAGGCCGCACCCGTAAGCGCGTCCAAAAGACCATCAACATCCCCGGCGGCGTACGTGACGGCCTCGAAATCCAATATGCCAACGAAGGCAGCGTTGGCGAGCGCGGCGGCGGGCGTGGACGCCTCAACGTCCGCATCCGGGTGCGCCAGCACGAGGTCTTTGAACGACGCGAGTATGATGTGCTGTATACGCTGGTGCTCAATGTGGCACAGGCTGCGCTGGGCGACAAAGTAATCGTGCCGACCGTGGACGGCGATGTCGAGGTGGCCATCCCCGCCGGCACGCAGTCTGGCAAGCTGATGCGCCTGCGCGGCAAAGGCTTCCCACGCCTGATGAGCAATGGCACCAATTCGGGGCGCGGTGACCAAATCATCACCATCATGGTCGAAATCCCCTCCAAGCTAACCGACGAACAGCGCAAATTGTTCGAGAAGCTGGCCGAGAGCTTTGGCCAGAACCCGCGCCCAGTCGCCCCCAAAGGCTTTTTCGACAAAATGCGAGAGCTGTTCAACGGCGAATAACGCCCGTTCAAATCGTCCGTCCAGTGTGTGGAGGCACTCATGAAAATCGGGGTTCTGGGTACGGGCGGGGTCGGCCAGACCCTTGCCGCCAAACTCGCCGAACTTGGCCATGAGGTTATCATCGGCACGCGCAGCGTGGAAGCCACCGAAGCACGCGCCGATTTTTCGCTGTGGTTGGCCGGCACCGCTGGCGTCCGCGTCGGCACACTAGCCGACGCCGCAGCCCACGGCCAAGTGCTGATGAACGCGCTGGCCGGCCATGCCAGCCTTGCCGGCCTTGAAGCGGCAGGTGAAGAGAATCTGGCCGGCAAAGTCCTGATGGACATCGCCAACCCGCTTGATTTCTCTCGTGGGATGCCGCCGTCGCTGTTCGTCAGCAATACCGACTCGCTGGGCGAGCAGATTCAGCGCCGCTTCCCCGCAGTCAAAGTGGTCAAAACCCTCAACACCGTCACCGCCTCACTGATGGTCAACCCCCGCGGCCTCGCGGATGGGGAGCACATCATCTATGTCAGCGGTGATGACGCCGAAGCCAAAGCCGCAGTCGCGGGCTACTTGCAAACATGGTTTGGGTGGCGTCACGTCATCGACCTTGGCGACATCCGCAGCGCCCGCGCCACCGAGGCCGTGCTGCTGCTGTGGATTCAGCTGTGGGGCAAGCTGGGCACAGCCAGCTTTAACTTCAAAATCGTGCAGTGACCATCAAAACCCAATACGCGGGGTGGCCTTGACAGGGCCGCCCCGTTTTGCGTTCCAGACCTACCCACCCCCGCCCGAATCTGATACCCTCACCGCTTGTCGCACACCCATACCCCCATGAGGCCAAGCACCATGCAGTGGATTGAAATCGCCCTAACCGTTGCCCCCGAACACGCCGATGAGGCCGCCGATGTGCTGGCCACCCTCGGGCATCAAGGGGTCAGCATCAGCAGAGACGATATTCAGCCCGACCACTGGGATGAGGGAGAACTGCCAGAACCCACCAGCGTTACGGTGCGCGCCTATCTGGCCAATGACGGCAGCGCCGAGGCCGCCCGCGCCGAGCTGGATAGCGCCCTGAGCGTGCGCGGTTACCCTGCCGCACGCTACACGCTGGTCGATGACCAAGACTGGGCCGATGCATGGAAGGCCTTCTATCACACCTCACGGGTGGGGCGGCGGATTGTGGTGCGCCCTGCATGGGAGGAGTACAGCCCTCAGCCCGACGATGTGGTGATTTCGCTCGATCCGGGGATGGCCTTTGGCACAGGCACACATGCCACCACCCGCCTGTGCCTGATGTCGCTAGAAGACCTGCTCATCCCGGGCGACAAAGTGCTCGACTTGGGCAGCGGCTCGGGGATTCTGGCCATCGCGGCGGTCAAGCTGGGCGCGGCACATGTGCTGGCCATCGACATCGACCCGCTGGCCGCCGACATCTCGCGCGAGAACGCCGAAGTCAACGGCGTCGCCGATTACATCACCGCGCAGCAAGGCACGCTGGAGACAGTGCTGCACACCCCACGCCGCTTCGACCTGCTGCTGGCCAACATCCTCGCCCGCATCATCATCCAGATGTGCGATGAGGGGCTTGGCGACATCGTGCGCCCGGGCGGACGGGCCATTTTCAGCGGCATCATCCTTGAGCAGGTTGAGGATGTGAAGACAGCGCTTGCCCGCGCAGGTTATCAGGTCACATTTGTGCGCACCGAAGGCGATTGGGTCAGCATCGAAGCAGTCAGGGCCAGCTAAAACGAACTGCCCGACGACTCTCAGAGTGCAAACTCGCAAAATACCGTAAGATGGCGTTGTCTCTGGTATAGCAACGTCAAAAGATGTTTTGATGCGCATCATCCTAACTGTACTCGCAGCACTCTTGGGCTTTGGGTTCTCTACTCACGCCCAGCCCAACTGCTTGCCCAACCGTGTCACAGCAGGCAGCCTCGCCCAAGTGCTGCCCGGCGATGCCAACCGCCTGCGTGATGCCCCCTCAAGCGACGGAAACCGCATCGGCAGCATCCCGCCCGAACGCCCCTTTACCGTGCTAGAAGTCGGTGGATGCAATGGCGGGGTGCAGTGGCTGCGCGTCAGTTATGAGAGCCTAGAAGGCTGGACAGCCGAGAGCCTTGATGATGTCTATTTTGTCGAGGTGATAGCCAGCCCGCCGGTCGTCCCCGCTTTCATGACCGCGCAGATTTTGGGACAGTCAGAGGATTTCCCAATCGGGCGTCTGAGCTACAGTCAAGACGGCTCATTTGCCACCCCATTGGGGGTCTTTCGGGCCGGCGGCGCACAGCCCATCTTTGCCCTGCCTCAATTTAATCAAGGTGGTATGGGATTGGCGCAAGACTACCTCATCCACCCCACCAACCCCAATCTGGTGTTTGTCTATGCGCTCGATGAGCACATGGAATTGTGGAACATCGCCGACAATCAGAAGCTCTACGAAGCACGCTACAAGGGCAATGGCTTTTCATACATGCAGCGCGCAGATTTCAGCGGCGACGGCACAACCTTGTTTTACAGCGCGCCAGAATCCCATAAAGCCCTCGACCTTGCCACCCTGCAAGACCGCGACAGCCTGTATCTGACGGTCGGATACTCCCCCAACCGTATGGTATGGGGAGCAACCACCGCCCAAGCCATGCCCGAAACCCTCGAACAAACCGACATCGAGGTTTATGACCTAACCAGCGGTGACATCAGGCGTGTGCGGCGTGGAACGCTGGTAATGGCCGACATCGACGCCATCACGCCGGACGACACACGCTATGTGCTGCGCGACTTTGAAGGCACAATCGAGGTATGGGATACCACCACGTGGGAGCGCATCAGCCGCACCCCCAACCCATATCAAACAGCACAGCGCCCGAGCGCCTCGCCGTCTCCAATCGGTATGCCGCGCTGCTGGAAGAATTGACACGCAACGGCAGGGGCATTCTACGCCTGTTTGATTTGTCCACGCACGAAACCGTCGCTACCCTGTTCTTCCCCTACAGCATCCCCAGTTTCAATGTCGGCTTAGCCTTCAGCCCATCGGGCGAGCAGCTGGGCCTGTGGATTGCTGGCACATATTACACCATTGACCTCGCCGGTTGGGTTGAAGCAGGCGAGGTGACGCTGGATCGTGCCAAGTAATTCACGCAGGGCGCTCGCTTCACATCACCCTCCTCGGATTGACAGAGGTGCGATATGCTGATGCGCGAACCGTTTAACGACGCCAACCCGCAGGATGACACCCATCATGACCGAGATACGTGGTTTTATCTTTGACCTCGACGGGGTGATTACCGATACCGCCGAGCTGCATTATCAATCGTGGAAGGTCGTCGCGGATGCCGAGGGCCTGCCTTTCACCCGTGAGGATAACGAACAGCTGCGCGGGGTTTCGCGGCGTGAGAGCCTAGAGCGCCTGCTCAAAGGCCGCCCGATGCCCGAAGAGCAAAAACAGGCCATCATGACGCGCAAAAACGACATCTACCGCCAAAAGCTCACCACCCTCACCCCTGATGACCTGCTGCCCGGCGTGCGCAGCTTTTTGGATCAAGCACGCGCGCGCGGCATCAAAATCGGGCTGGGCAGCGCCAGCAAAAACGCCCGTGATGTGCTGGCCTCGTTGGGGGTGACCGCCCTCTTCGACGCCATTGGCGACGGGCACAGCGTGGTCAACCCCAAGCCAGCGCCCGACCTGTTCGTGTGGGTTGCCGGACGCCTAGACCTCAACCCGGCTCAGACGGTGGTCTTTGAGGACGCCGAGGCCGGCATCGACGCGGCAAAAGCCGGGGGATTCCGCACCATCGGCATCGGGCACGCCAACGTCAGCCATGCCGATTGGGTGCTGGAGCACGGCCTAAAAGACCTGACCCCGCAGCGCGTAACCGACTTCTTCAAGACCTTTTAGAGACCTGACACCTCAGCCGGAAAGACCATGCCGATGCCCAACAACATGATGCCCCGCATCGCTTCGCTACTCCCCAGCAGCACCGAGATTGTATGCGCGCTAGGCTTTGAAGATGCGTTGGTGGCCCGCTCGCATGAGTGCGACTATCCCGCCGGAATCACCCGCCTGCCTGTGGTGACCGCCCCCAAGTTCAACCCCGACGAGCGCAGCTATCAGATTGACCAGCGGGTGAAGGCCATTTTGCAAGAGGCCACCTCGGTGTATCGCATCGAGGCCGACCTGCTCAAGGCCTTAGAACCCCAGTTTATTGTGACACAGGCCCAGTGCGAGGTGTGCGCTGTCAGCTTGTCCGAGGTACAGCGCGTGGCTTGCGATTACCTCAACCTGCCGGCAGAACTCATCTCGCTAGAGCCAAACACGCTGGACGACGTGTTCGACGACTTTCAGCGGGTGGCCAATGCACTGGGCGTCCCCGAGCGCGGTCAGCAGCTGTGCACAGGCTTACGCCAGCGGCTTGAGGCTCTAGCCGCCCAGACCAGCGCACTCCCCCGCCCAACAGTCGCCACCATCGAGTGGATTGACCCGATCATGGCGGCAGGCAACTGGGTGCCAGAACTGATTGACATCGCCGGCGGTCAAAACCTGTTTGGCCAGCGCGGCGTGCATTCCCCATGGCTGACATGGGAAGCCATCCAGCAGGCCGACCCGGATATGCTGGTGGTGATGCCGTGTGGTTATGGCATCCCCAAAGCGCGCGAGGAGATGAGCGCGCTCACCCAGCGGCCCGATTGGGCTGACCTGCGAGCCGTGCGCCAAGGGCAGGTGTATCTGACCGATGGCAACCAATATTTCAACCGCCCGGGGCCGCGTCTGGTCGAATCGGCGGAGATATTGGCCGAAATCTTCCACCCCACGCTGTTTGATTTCGGTCATCACGGCAAGGGATGGGTCAAGCTGGACGCCTAACGCGATTACCCTTCGCACAAAACAAAACGCCGCCAGAATTAACGGGCGGCGTTTTAGGTTTAGCCAGTGCCTTCAGGCCTTATTCTAGAAAGCCACCCTCCAAAAACAGCCTTGCACTGCACCCCTCGTCCAGCGCAACCACCATTTCGCCAGACATCACACGGTACGACTCGACATACAGGCTGACGCTGCCATCATCCCCCAACGACGAGACGAATACCCCATCCCCTTCAAACGCAAAGACCTGCCCATCCAGCACAAAGCTGGTGTCGCTGTCCTCTTCCAGCACCAGCGTCTGGCTCAGCTCGGTCACGATTTCTGCCGCGTTCACCGTCTCGGTGCGGTCGCCGCAGGTCAATGCTGCTTCGGGGTCGATCACAAATGCCCAATCACCCGCCAGCGGCAGCAGCATATCCAACTGGGCAACCCCAAGGCCGATGAACAACTCGGCCAGCGAGGCTAGCAAGCCATCCTGATTTTCATCAAAATACGCTTCATAGGTGTAGATGTCGGCCAGCAGGTATCCGCCGCCCTCCAGCGGCAGCAGATACACATCCCCACTGATGACACCCTCTTCATCACTCTCTTCATCGCGGTAATTCCAGCGGATGCCATCAGCATACCCAACATCCGCTGGATAAAACTCGGTCACTTCTTCTGGGTCAACCTGATAGGCCATCCCGATTAAGGCAGTCAAGGCCTCTTGGGCATCCAACTCACCGAAGTTAGGCAGCAGCTCGGCCAAAACCGCCGGCGAAACCAGCAGACCCTCCAGCCCGTTGTCCTGATGTGCGATATGGACTGCGGCGAACTCGTCCGCCATCACATAAAACGGGTCAAAGTCGGGCAGTTCCCAGCCCTCGGGCAGCGTGACCTCGTAATCGCCAAGGTCTATCACCGTCCCTTCACTTTGCGCCCCCACAGGCAGTACTGCCCACAACAGCACCAATACCACACTTAACCATCGCATCTTGGCGTCTCCCGGCATAGAAAAAGCGTGCAAAAACCTGCACGCTTCTATGGTAAACGTTTTTGCGGCCAAGCGCTGACGAAAAACCCGCTATTTTGCCGCGCGCAGCACCTGTGCGGCGCTCTGGATATGTGCCGGAGTGGTACGGCAGCAGCCCCCAATCAGCCGTGCGCCAGCGCGATACCAGCCTGCCGCATCCACCGCAAACGCCTCGCAAGACCCATCGCCATGCCACACCTTGCTGACCGGATCATACTGCTCACCAGAGTTGGGATAGACCACCACCGGCACATCGGTGGCGGCGCACATCTGGCGCACCAAGCCTTCGATATACTGCGGGGGTGTGCAGTTCACACCCACTGCCGCCACCCGTGGATGCGCCCCAATTTCAGCCGCACAAGCGGTGATAGACTCGCCATAGTTGGTGTGCAGCTCATCCCGTGCCGAGAAGCTTATCCAAGCCCATACCTGCGGAAACTCATCCAACAGGCGCAAAAATGCACGGGCTTCGGTCAGTGTTGGAATCGTCTCACAAGCCAGCACATCCGCGCCGGCATCGGCCAACACCGCCCAGCGTGGGCGATGAAAATCCACCAGATCGGCCACGCTCAGGCCATAATCCCCCCGATATTCAGACCCATCCGCCAGATACGCCCCATATGGCCCAACCGAGGCAGCAACCAACGGGCGCGGTCGTCCCTGTCGATGTTGGGACTCTGACCAGAACGCATCGCGCGCTTCAGTCGCAAGCCGCACCGACAGGCGCATGACATCGGCGGTCTGCTGTGATGACCACCCCAGCGCGGCGAATCCCTCAAAGGTGGCCTGATAGCTGGCGGTAATGGCCACATCAGCGCCAGCTGCATAATAATCGGCATGAACAGCCCGCACGAGTTCGGGCTGCTGGGCCAGAACGCGCGCCGACCACAACGGATCATTCAAATCTGCGCCGCGTGCTGCCAGTTCTGTCCCCATCGCACCATCTAGCACCAACACGGGGAATGATTGCAGCGCCGTCGCAATCGGGTTCATGATGTCCACCTTTCGGCTGCCCAACTACCGATAGAACACGATGTTTTGCTGGCGCGTGCCATAAAACGGCAGCAAAAGCGCCTGCTCGACCTCGGTCAGCGCCCCTTCGACATATTCATTGGTCTCGCGCGCCAGATTCGGCGAGATAGGCAGGTTGGCACAGCCAGTGCCTTCCACATCCACAAGGTCGCTGAACAGCCAGCCAAAGCCGGTTTGATACTGAATGCGATACCACAGCCCATTCTGGGTGATGCCGGCAATGCCGGCCTGTTGGCCGTCAAACAGCACGCCGACCACAGGGTAATCGAGCGCCGCCCCACGCCGCAGACGCAGGCCTTCTCCCCCACCCGTCGTGACTGTGCCGGTACAGCTCAGCCCGTCAATTAACAGCGGCACAGGGTGCAAAAACGGCGGTTCTAGCGCCACAGGTGCATCGTTGTAGGCCGGCATCCAGCCTGTGGAGTCCTCAACTTCGACCATCACATCACCAGCGGCATTGACGGCGGTCAGCACCCCCGATGCGCTCACCACAGCCTCAAACCGCCCTTCAATTGCCCACACCGCAAAGTGGGCCGCGGGGGATGTCACCGTCAGGGCGCGGGTATGCAAGCGATACTCCCAGCGTGACGGGTTATCTTCAAATGCCTGTATGGCGATGCCCTCCAGCGCACCAGACAACGTCAGGTGGCCATTGGCATCCACCGTATAGGCATCCAGTGTATAAGCGCTCTCGGGCAGCAGATACAGCCGTGCCTCATCCCCAAAAGTCAGCACAGCGCGCCCATTTACGCCGGTCAGCACACGGTCGCCAGCCCCCAGCGGTGCAACCGCCCCCACACGCAGCGGCAAAGCACGGTCCGTATTGGTGAGCTGCACCACTACCCCATCAGACAGCACGGTCAGCACAGCAGCGAGGGGCTGCGGCGCAGGCTGCGCCGCAGATGGCCCAACATCCCTCATACCCACCAGCAGCACCAGCACCGCCACACGCAGCACCCAGCGAAGAATCATGCCGCACCTCCCGATTTGTGGAGTTCTGGTAACACAAAGTAGAACGTACTGCCCACACCCTCGGTACTGCTAAAGCCGACCTTGCCGCCGTGAGATTCGATGACCGATTTCACAAGGCTCAGGCCCAACCCTGTGCCGGCAATGTGCAGTGTGCCCTCGGCCTTGGCGCGATAAAACTCACTGAAGATATGGGGCTGCGCCTTCTCAGGGATGCCGTATCCGGTGTCCTGCACCTCCAGACGCACCCAGCCTTCGGAACTGTGCATCCGCACATGGACGTGCCCCCCCTCGGGAGTGTATTTGATGGCGTTGCCCACATAATTATTGACCGCCTGCGAGATTTGCGCCGCATCCGCCCGCACCGTAATCACATGGTCGGGGATGTCGATGTCCATCTGCTGATTTTTGTGGATCAGGTCGGGCTGATGGCGCGCGCACACCTCCCGCACGATTTGCGAGAGATTGACGTCATTCAACATCAGCTTGCCCGAACGCAGGCGCTCTAGGTCAAGGATGTCCTCGATGATGCGCAGCATCTCATCACCGGCAGCATTCACCATCTCCAGATGCTTGCGCTCGCGCTCAGTGATGGTTGACGACATCAGCAAAATCAGCTCGACAAACCCCTTGATGCGTGCCAACGGGTTCTTCAAGTCGTGCGAGGCAATGCGCAGCATGCGCGTCTTCAGGTTGCTCAGCTCGGCCAGTGCCGTCACATCCGCCAGCACCACCACGCGCAGTTCTCCATCATGCAGCGGGGCCATGCTCACACGCACCACCAGCCCGCCCAGCTTCAGCTCTTCCATCGTAAAAGGCCCGCTGCCGGCAAACCCGATGCGCAGGCGCTCATAGACATCTGGGGTGGCACTGGCTTTCGTCCTCAACACATCTGCCAGCAGACGGCCATCCAACTCGGCCTGTTCCACTTCCAAAAGACGCAGCAAATCTTGATTCGACCGGATAACGCGCCCCTCTGGACTGAGCACCGCAAGGCCCGCCGGCGACTCGGCAAATACCGAATCCAACAAACTGCGCTGACGTTTTACCGCATCATACAGCAGCATGTTGTCAATGTGTGGGGCAAGGTTTTCGGCCAGCGAAGCCAAGGTCAGGCGGGTAACGCGGTCGAGCTGCGGCGCAGCGTGACGGATAACCAGCAAGGCCAGCTGACGCCCCTGCCACAGCACCGGCACAGCCGTCTGCCCTGCCGCTGAGGTCAATTCATGCAGCTGTCGCAGCTCTGGCGCAATACTGCTGACCGCCGCCTCGCCCAATACAGGAGCGCCGCCATCCTCAAAGCGCGCAGAACGCGCCGGATCAAGCTCGTCCCACACATACAGTACCGCATCCCTAACCGGAGCAATCCGCCGCACATCAGCAAGGATGTGACCAGCAGCTTGCTGCAAGCGCAAGCGCTGTTGAGCAATTCGCCGTACGCTCTCCAGCAGAAATTCGGTCTGTTTGCGACGCACCGTCTCCAGCGTAATATCGATTCCAACTGAGACCAGCAGTGGCAGCAGCAGGGCAAAGATGCCGTCTAGCAAGCTCAGCGGAGTCGATGTCAGGCTAAACACAATCGAAGCGCCGACAAACCACGCCAGCAGCAGCATCCCCGCAATAAAGACTTTCACCGTCCAGCGCGGCAGGGCATAAGCAAGGCTGGCAACCAACACCATGGCCACAAGGACAACGACCTGCACTATATCGCTGGGAGGGCGGATAAAACGCCCCTGAAGCAAGCTCTCAACCGCGTGGGCCTGTATCTCGACGCCGGGCATCAAACTGCCACTGGATGAGGCCGGCACCAGATACTCGTCCAGTGAGCCGGTGGTATCCATCAACCCAACCATCACGATTTTATCGGTGAAGGTGCTGACAGGGACGCGCCCATCCAGCACATCCACCAGCGAAACCACCTCGAACGCGGCAGATTGATAGCTGGAAGGCGGGGCAAAAAAATAGGGCAGCCACATCCCCGCCCCGTCCACGGGCAGCTGACGGTCGGGGGTGAGTGACAACACGCCATCGGCTACCTCAATCAGCTGTGATGCCGCGCTGGAGGGGATCCGCAAATAGGCCAGATAAATGGCCATACTGAAAGAAACACCTGTCCGGTCGGCGGCGCTAATCAGCGAAGGCTGCCGGCGCAATACCCCATCAATATCGGGCAGTGCATTGACAAAGCCAAGATAGTCAGCAGCATCTAGCAGGCTTTCACTCACCCCCAGACGATTGGCAAAATGCAGCGCTGGCATCCCCGCGCCTGCTTCAGAAACAGGCGGCAGCCCAACCGTCCCGACGCCGGCATCCGCCAGCACCACGCGCGTGCGGGCATCCGATTGGCGCAGGGCTACGAGCGCCTCGCTGACAGCGCTGTCTTGTGGGTCGGCATCACTGAGCAAAAAGTCGAACGCCAAAACGCGCGGGCGCGCCGTCAGCAGCGCGTTGGCAAGGTCGGCATACACCGTGCGCGACCACTGCACGGGTGTCCTGCCATACCGGTCAAGCGCCGCATCATCAGCCGCCACAATCACAATGTTTCCGGTGGTCGGCGCAGGAGCATAATAAGTGTCATTCAGGCGCAGGCGCAAAGTCATAAAAACCCCCGCGCGCCACACCATCAACACCGCAAAGGCAATCACTATCCCCGCCGCCAGCATATACAGCAGACGGGATGCCAACCAAACCGCGCTTGTGCGCTGCATCGCCGGCCTCGGCCTTTAGGGCGCTGGGGTCTCTGCCGGCGCAGCATCCGCAGCGAGCACAGTCGGCGTCAGAGCCTGCCCCTCTTGATAGGTATCAGGGAACAAGCGCAGGCCGGCACACCCGTCCCGAACCGTCGCACTCGGCGACAGCACCCATCCATACCCATCCTCAAACGGGATACGATACCACCCACCCGCTTGACTCACCCCATAAAACACGCTAATGGTATCGGCAAACACCGTGCCCAACAGCTCGTTATCGCGCGACGGGCCTTTGCGCACATTCAGGCTGACATCATCAGGCGTGGTCACCGTCGCCGCACAGCCATCCAGCGCAGAATCCAACTGGTCAAAGCTGGTGGCGGCCACCACCTCGCTGAGCTTACCTTCCACCTCGGCACGCACCCCATAGCCAGCGGGCACAGCCGCATCACTATCGGCATCTGCCGCCGAAACCGTTCCCTCAGAAACAATCACAGCCGAGCGCCCAGTCTCCTCGACCCGCACCGCAAAGGCCGTGCCGCGCGCTGCCAGCGTCATCCCGGGGGTCTTTACATCATAAGACGAGCCGCTGTTGAGTACGCGCTGCAAGCGATGAAGGGCCTGCCCTGCCAGCACTTCCACCGTCAGGCTGAATGTGTCACCCTGACCTGCAAAGCGCTCGATACGATAAACCGTGTTGGGCTGAAGGGTTACGTCCGTGCCATCAGCAAAAAAGGTGATGCGCGCCGTGCCTTGCGCATCCGTGCGGATGACATCCCCAACCCCGACAATTGCCTCAACCGAGACCGCAATCGGGTTTGCCGTGTTCACCCGCTGTACGGTCACCCCGGCAGTCAGCACTTCTAACGACGCGGCATAATCCTGCTGCGCAAACACCGTCACACCAACTAGCAGAACTGCCGCCAGCACCATCAACATCCCGACCCGACGCACAGCGCATCCCCTTTCGCACGAGCAGCACACTCGAAACATACCATATAAACAGCATGTGTGCTGGCTTCACCCAGCAACCCATACACAGTCGTTCATCAACGAGGTTTATTATACCTGTGGCAATAATCGTAAGACAATCGGTCAGATGGTCAGGCCAGCACCTGCTCTGGCAGCGGCCAAGAGACATGGACATAAGTGCCTTCGCCCGGGGCGCTATCGATTTTGAGAGTCGCGCCGATTTTTGCCGCCCTCTCGCGCATAATGCGCAAGCCATGATGGTCATGAGGGACGCTGTCAAGGTCAAAACCCACGCCATCATCAGCTACCAGCAAATCGACCGACTGCTTGAGGTAATGCAGGCCAACGCGCACTTCTTGGGCTTGTGCGTGTTTATACACGTTGTTGAGCGTCTCTTGCATCAGGCGGTAAAACTGCAAATGAACATCGGGGTCAAGCGCCACAGGCGCACCCACCACCTCGGCCTCAACCCGTGCGCTGGAGCGCCCGCGCGCGCCATTGACAAGGTTACGCATCAGTTCTGGCAGCGGGATGCTGACAATGGCCTGCGGCCTCAGTTCCACCAGCAGGGCGCGCATCTCGGCCAGTGCGCTGCGATTGAGTTGGGCCAGTGTCTCAAGGTCGCGGCGGATTTGCTGCGGATCATTCAGGTTCATGCGACTGAGCGCATCAGCGATTACGCTGGCCGAAAACAACGTCTGGCTGACCACGTCATGCAGCTCGCGCGCAAGGCGCTGGCGCTCTTCTAATGCGGCCAATGCCTGCGCCTGCTGGTAGGCTTGTGCGTTGCGGATGGCGATGGCGGCCTGATTGGCAAATAAACGCAGATGGGCCGCATGAACTGGCGTAAAAAACCCCGGCGCGCTGTGGTCAAGGTTGATAAATCCAATCACCGCCCCATCCGACTCGATGGGTACGCCCAGATACGAGCGTATATAGCCGGTCTTGGCAATCTGTGTCCACAGCGGGCTGCTGGCCACATCCGGGATGAGCAGGGCCTCACGCGTTTCGAACATGGTGCGCAGCGTGGGGGTGGATGCCACTTCAAAGCGCAAATCTTGCGGCAGCAGCGGCTCTTCATAACTGCCCTGCTGGATCAATCCCGCCGCATATGTCCAACCGTTGGAATCCAGCAGCATCACATTGGCCGCATGGTGCGGGATCACGCGCCGCAAATTGTCGATGATGCGTACCAACACTTCATCGAAATTGAGCGAGCTGTTCAGCGCATTTGACACATCCAACAGCGACTCCGCCATCACGCGCTGGCGCTGCTCGGCCATCAGCAGGTCTTTGGCGGCGCGCGCCTGCTGCACGGTATAACGCAGCGCCCGCTCTAGATTTGCCGTGCCCATCGTGGTCTTGTCCAGATAATCGACCGCACCCTGCTCCATCACTGCAAGGTCGATGTCCTGATTGCCATAGCCTGTCAATACAATCACTGGCAAATCAACACCCTCGGCCCGAAATGCGTTTAGCACATCCAATGCCGTATGGGTACCAAGATCATAATCTAAAAGACAAACATCATAAATGTTGGCACGCACCAGCTGTACCGCCTCTGCCTGAGAAGCCGCCCATGCCAGCGAAAATTCAAAGGTGCGCACTTGCGACAAATACGCCTCGACCAGATATTTTTGTGGTTCTGCGTCATCGACCAATAAGATGTGGATGGTGTTCATTAGAGCGCGCTTTCGATGAGAACGGAAAGGGATGAAGGATGCGGTGAACCACCCACCAGCCTGACATGAAAAAAGACCGGCGGCCAATGTAATCCCAGATAATGATTATTACTATAACACATGACCATAATACCATTACACTCATTTTTTGTTACAACTTGGTTTACAGACAAAATCCTGACACAATCCCAAACCACCTGTTTTGATATGCTCAGGTTTTCATCACATTTAGACAGAAACAATAGATTAGAACACATTTCAAAATTCGGTTAACACACCAGAGAATGACGGCGTCGAGACAAAACGCGCGGTAGACGGTAGATATGCAGATGACGGTCCTAGCGCACCACCAAACACCGACAACCGTCCATCCAGCCGAAGCAGCGCTCGACTTTCCAGCGTTGGCGCTAGCCTGCTCCTGCACGGATAGGCCGACCACACTTGGGCTGGTTGCGTTTGCGCCGCTCAAAGATCGGGAGTTGGGCTTGATGCCCCAACGACGCAACTTACGGCGAAAATCGGCACTGTCATAGGCTTTGTCCGCCACCAGCTCTTGGGGACGTGCTTTGGGGCATCCCCCGTTGCGCGGGACAAAAATCGTGCACAAGGTGGTTTCCACGAGCGTGAGTTCGTGCGGTTGGGCACTGTCCACATGCAAGCCAATGGGCACCCCACAGCACACCCAGAGCCGCAGCGTCAACATCGAGCTGCATTTAGAGGGGTCTAACCGCCCCTTCCGTGCGCGTTTAACCCCCGGAAGCGCAATACAGGTCAAAAGCGACGAAAAACACATCTATCTGGTCATCAAAGACCCCAACAGTACGGACTATTATTAGAGGCCAAACCCCCAGTGGTTGGGGATGCGCCCCTCAGGCCCAACGGTGGCTTAAGATTCGCAGTACAATCGCAATATGGCATATAGCGGGTGGGTGACCGCACATCAAGAGGAGTGCCGGTGATGGATTGGGTTTTTGGCGGCATTATGCTGTTGGGGGCTGGCTATCTGCTGGTTTCGCTGCTGTTGGGCAACCTTGCAGACGGGGTTGGTGATGGCGAATTCGGCATCATCCTTGCGGCAGCTTTTTGCGCCGGTTTTGGCGCTTTTGGCTTGCTTGGCACATGGTCGGGGTGGTCACTGCCGGTCACACTGATTGCCGCGCTGGGCTTTGGCTATTTTTTGGGCCGTGGGGCGGCGGCGCTGCTGCGCTTTGTGCTGCGCCAGCAAACCGAAAACAGCATCGAACCAATGAGTGAATGGGTTGGCCTGCCCGGTCGCGCCACCATCGACTCGCCTGCCGGCAAAATCGGCGAGGTAATGCTGGAGGGCACTTCGCATGTGGTACGCTCCGCCGCGCGCGAGGTCAATGATCAACCGCTCAAGCGCGGGGATGTGATCCAAGTCGTCAGAGTGGAGAGCGGCCTGCTCTACGTCAAAAAGAAAAACGGCTAACCCACATCACCCACCCATGCCGCACAAACATCAAGGAGGGATAAAGCAGCAATGAATGGAGAAGGTATTTTAGTTGTCATCGGCGTGGTGGTTTTGCTGGTTGTGGTGGTCTTTTTGCTCATCACCATCAATTATCACCGCGTCCCACCCAGCGAAGTGATGGTGGTCTATGGGCGCAAAACCCCACGCATGATTACCAACGGCGGCGTGTTCGTCATCCCACTGCTGGAGACCTACAAAAAGCTCGACATCACCATCATGACCATCAAGCAGGAGAAAGACGAAGTCTACACCGAGCGCGGCGTGCCAATTAAGCTGGACTGGGTCGCTCAGGTGCAAATCGACCCCGAAGAGGCCGCCCTACGCACCGCCGCCCGCGCCTTTCTCGATAAGCCGCGCGATGTCGTGCGCACCATCATCGCCGAAACCCTCAGCGCCAACTTCCGCGCCATCGTCGGCCAGCTCTCCGTGGAAGAGATTCACCGCGACCGCGACTCATTCGTGCAGAAGGTGCAAGACCTCGCTCGTGATGACCTCGTGGCCATGGGCATCAAAATGCTCTCGATGGGCATCGAAGAAATCACCGATGATCAGGGCTACCTGACCGCCATGGCAGCTCCACAAATCGCCGCCATCAAGCGCGACGCGCAAATTGCCGAGGCCGAGGCCACGCGCGAAGCCCGTGTGAAAGCCGCCACCGCTAAGCGCGAGGCCGAACAAGCCGAGCTGAACGCCGAGCGCGAGATTCTGGCCCAGCGCGAGGCGCTTAAACTGCGCGAGGTGGAGGTTTCTAAGCGCGTGGGCCTTGCCAACGCCGACTCGGAGCAAGAAGTGCAAAAGAAGCGCGCTCTTGCGATAGAACAACAGCAAGAGGCCGAAGTCCTTGTGCCGGCACGTGCCAGACGGCAGGCCACCGAAATTGAGGCCGAGGCCGACCGCCAGCGCGCTATTATCGGGGCACAAGCCAATGCCGAGGCCGCTCGCCTGTCGGCACAGGCCGCCGGTGATGCCGAGCGCATCCGTGCCGAGGCCGACGCCAAAGCCACCGAAGACCGTGGCCGCGCCGACGCGCTGGCCCTACAGCTGATGCGTCAGGCCGAGGCCGAAGGCGCCAAGGCCGAAGCTGAAGCGATTCAGGCGCGCGGTCTGGCCGAGGCCGAGGCCGAGAAAGCCAAGCTGCTGGCCGAGGCTGAAGGCCGCCGCGAGCTGGCCGCCGCCTCAGCTGCCGAGGGTGAAATCAACCTGCGCCAGTTCCTCATCGAGAAAATCACGCAGGCCGAGGTGGCCAAGGCCGAGGCCATCGCCAAAGCGCTGGCAGGGCTGGGCGGCAACGTCCGCATGGTCAATATCGGCGGGAACGGCGCCACCAGCGGCAACTCCTTCCTCGATTTTCTGATGGGCATCCCCGAAACCGCCGAAATCATGCGCAGCAAGGTTGAAGCCCTCAGCGGTGACGACTTTGAGACGATGGCCGCGCGTGTCGCCGCCCTGCTCAACACCCTACGCGGGGTCAAAGCGGCCAACGACACCCCCGCAGCCCCCATCAGTGACAAGGACGCCGGCGCCTAAGCGCTAAGCCCTCTTGACTCTCACGCAGCGTCAGGGTTTATGCTCATCGGGGATGGTGAAACCAAGCCACCCCCGATGAGCATTGTCACCACACGACGAGACCCCCACCGATGTACACCGTCAAACAGGTTGCCGCGATGGCCGGCGTCACGGTGCGCACCCTGCACCACTATGACACCCTCGGACTGCTCAAGCCCACCCGCATCGGCGTCAATGGCTATCGCTATTACGATGATGCGGCACTGCTGCGCCTACAACAAATTCTGCTCTATCGGCAGATGGGCCTAGAGCTGTCACACATCAAAGACATCCTCGACGCGCCAGATTTCGATCTCGTCAGTGCTTTACGCGCCCATCGCCGCGCCTTACAGGCACAGGCAGCGCACCTGCGGCAGCTCATCGACACGGTAGACCATACCCTTCATCAGCTGACCGGAGAACCCATCATGGGCAAAAAAGCCAAAAAACAGCCCCAAGACAAGAAAAACCTCTTTAAGGGCCTCAGCGAGAAAAAGATTGAGGAATACACCCGCGAGGCCCGCCTGCAATACGACCCCGATTTGGTCAACGAATCGGTGACGCGCTACAACAGCTATAGCAAAGCGCAGCGTCAAGCCATCGGCGAAGAAGGCAGCGCCATCTATGCCGACATCGTACAAGCCCTAGAACAAGGCCTACCCCCAAGTCACCCGCAGGTCAACGCCATCCTAGCGCGCTGGCACAACCACATGCGCTACTTCTATGAGCCACCGCTAGAAGTACTGCGCGGCCTAGCAGACCTCTACAACACCGACCCGCGCTTTATCGCCAATTTCCAAAAGCTCCACCCCAACCTGCCGGCCTATCTACAAAGCATCATCCCGCCCTATGTGGACGCGCTGGAACAGCAGGCCAGTGAGCGCCTACAGCAGCGCTCATCTGGCAGCTGAGGGCATCACGGCATGGGGGGCGGCAGCGGCAGCGGCGCAGCAGACCGCGCCCCCACCAGCGCCGCCGGCGTCACCGTCAGGGTCACATCATCAATGCGCAGTCGGCGCACTGCCGCCCCGACCTTAAACGTAATCGTCACGCTTTGCACGCGCCGCGCAAGCGTGATATTGCGCGTGCGCACGCGGTAGTCATAGGTGCCAGATGGGATGGCAATGGCGCTCTGCGCCGTTGTGCCATTGTTATAGACCACGCGCAGCACCATCGAAGCGCCGGCGCTCAGCTTGTTGCCGCTGACATAAGCCCGTAGGGTTAGGCGGTCGTCTTTGAACCCCCACGCCGGCGCAGCAAAGGTCTGGAAGATGCGCCGGTTGGCATGTGGGACGGCGGTGGCCGGCGCATTAAACTGAAATGCGCACAGCCCAGAACGCGCCACCGCTGGCTCATCAATCGCATCGCACAGGCGCACATCACGCGGGTTGAACAGGCGGGCACTACTCCACGACGCTGCACGAGTCTCAACATCACCAGCAATCTCGAACCCGCCGTTCAAGGTTACCTCGCTCACCCCATCAGTGATGAACACCGTGCGGACGTCCTGAACCAGCGCAGCGTACTCCGGGTCATCGCTGCCGCTGGAGTCATGAGTGAGGGTTACGCTGTGAGCGCCCTCAAACACCCCGTCATCCACCGCGGTCAAGGTTAGGGTCTGCGGCACATTCCAATTTGCAGGCGTGAACACCACCT
>DAOUCZ010000086.1:0-7370 GCA_034431675.1 Anaerolineae bacterium
CACGTCGATGAAGAAATCGAGGGTTTCTTTGGTCTCGGTTTCGGTCGGCTCAATCAGCAGGGCTTCGGGCACAATCAGCGGGAAGTAGTTGGTGGGCGGGTGGATGCCATAGTCCATCAGGCGCTTGCTGATGTCCAGCGCGTGCACGCTGTCCACACCGTCAAAGTGGCCTTCCAGCACAAACTCGTGCCCGCAGTAGCGGTCATAGGGCACGTGATACGTGCCGCTGAGCTGCGAGCGGACGTAATTGGCATTCAGCACCGCATGGCGTGATACCTCGTGCAGGCCTTGCCCGCCGTAGGCCCGCATATAGGCATAGGCGCGGGTGAGCATCCCAAAGTTGCCATGAAACGCCTTCAGCCGGCCAATCGACTTGGCCGGGGTGTAGAACCCGTACAGCGGCGCATCGTCGGGGGTGGCCGCTGGCTCGATGATTTTGACATGAGGCACGGGCAAGAACGGCACAAGGTGCGCGGCCACGCCCACCGCACCGCTGCCCGGGCCGCCGCCGCCGTGCGGGGTGCTGAAGGTTTTGTGCAGGTTGAAGTGCATCACGTCAAAGCCAAGTTCACCGGGCTTGACGATGCCCATCAGCGCGTTCATGTTCGCGCCGTCCATATACATCAGCCCGCCGGCATCGTGCACCAGCTTGATAATCTCGAGGATGCCGCGCTCGAACAGGCCAAGCGTGCTGGGGACGGTAATCATCATGCCGGCGATGTTTTGGCGTTCTGGCCCTTCGCATATCGCGCGCAGGGCGGCGAGGTCAACATCGCCGTTGTTGTCCGAGGGCAGTTCGATGACCGTCATGCCGGCCATGGTGACAGTGGCGGGGTTGGTGCCGTGGGCGCTGTTGGGGACGAGGATTTTGGTGCGCTGCGCCTCGCCGCGGTCGATGTGATAATTGCGAATCATCAAGATGCCGGCAAATTCGCCGTGTGCGCCGGCGGCAGGGTGCAGGCTGACATCGGCAAAGCCGCTGACCTCGGCCAGCCAGCGCTGCACTTCGTACATCACGGCCAATGCGCCTTGTGCGCCGTCTTCATCAGTGAGGGGGTGCAGGCCGGCAAAGCCAGCATAACGGGCCACATCTTCGTTGATTTTGGGGTTGTACTTCATCGTGCAAGACCCCAACGGATAGAAGCCCTTGTCGATGGCGTAGTTTTTGTGACTGAGGCGTACAAAGTGGCGGATGACGTCCAGCTCGCTGACTTCGGGCATCGACAGTTCATCGCGCAGCAGGTCGGCGGGCAGCTCGGTCTCTGGCACGTCGCATTTGGGCAGGTTTGCGCCGGTGCGCCCGGCCTGACTCAGCTCGTAGAGGGTTGGCTCGGTCTCGTGGGTGGAATGGGTCATGACAGCGCCTCCAGAACGTGCACCAGTTCGTCGATTTCGGCCTTGCTGTTGGTCTCGGTGACGGCCAGCAGCATATGGTCTTTTAGATGCGGGTAATCTGCGCCAAGGTCGTAGCCGCCGATGATGCCGGTATCGAGCAGGGCGGTGTTGATGTCGGCGACGGGCAGCGGGCATTTGACAACAAATTCGTTGAAGAACGGCAGTTGGTTCACCACGCTGTAGCCGTTGAGCTTGCCGATTTGTGCGGCGGCATAGTGCGCCTTGTGATAGCACAGCTTGGCGACATGCTGGAGGCCGTTTTTGCCCAGCAGGGCCATATGCACGCAGGCTGCCAGCGCCATCAAGCCTTGATTGGTGCAGATGTTGCTGCTGGCTTTTTCGCGCTTGATGTCCTGCTCACGCGGGCGCAGGGTCATGACATAGGCGCGCTTGCCGTCGGCATCCACGGTTTCGCCGACGATGCGCCCGGCGATTTTGCGCACATATTCATTGCGCACAGCAAAGAACCCCAGATATGGTCCGCCGAATTGCAGGCCGATGCCCAGCGGCTGGCCCTCGCCAACGGCGATGTCTGCGCCGAACTGTGCGGGGGACTTGAGGATGGCTAAAGCCAGCGGGTTGACCACCATCACAAACAGCGCGCCGACGGCGTGGGCCTTTTGCGACAG
Organism: Anaerolineae bacterium; assembly: GCA_034431675.1. Classification (GTDB taxonomy): domain Bacteria; phylum Chloroflexota; class Anaerolineae; order Aggregatilineales; family Phototrophicaceae; genus Flexicrinis. The sequence continues at coordinate 2,025 of DAOUCZ010000086.1, forward strand.
CAGCTGCATGTCGTCGATGCTGCCGAGGAAGTCGGGGTACTGCACGGCCAGCATGGCGGTATCGGGGGTGAGCAGCTCGGCCAGCTGTGCGGCGGTGCGGGGCTGGTCATCTCCCACGATGTCGAGGCCGCGCCCTTGATGGTAGGTGCGTACGACCTCACGGTACTGCGGGTGGATATAGGGGCTGAGCACGATGCGCTTGCGCTTCATCCGCCCGACTTCGAGGGCCACGGTGACGGCTTCGGCGAGGCTGGTTGCGCCGTCGTAGTGGCTGGCGTTGGCCGCGTCTAGGCCGGTCAGGGCGCACATCATCGATTGATATTCAAAAGTGGCTTGCAGTGTGCCTTGGCTGAGTTCTGGCTGATAGGGGGTATAGGCGGTATAGAATTCGCCGCGCATCAAGATGTGATTGACGGCTGAGGGCACAAAATGGTGATAAGCCCCAGCACCGCGAAAGACCGCATAGTCGCCGGCGTGGGCGTTGGCCTCGCTGAGGGCCTGCATTTCGGCGGCGATTTCCATCTCGCTGAGGGCTTCAGGCAGGTTGAGGCGGGGGAAGCGGTGGCTGGCGGGGACGGCCTCGAACAGGTCTTCGATGGTCGTCACCCCGATGGCCGCCAGCATCTGCTGACGGTCTTGGTCGGTGTGCGGGATATAGCTCATAAACCTCTTGTGTGTACCTCACTCACGATGGGGCGGCCTTTGTCTCAGCCGCCCCATATACGAACCCTCTCAGGATGCCTGCCGGCGCTCAGCGCGAGCGTTCGGCGAGCTTTTTGCTCAGCAGCTGGCGCAAACTGGGCTTAAAGGCCGGGCAGTCGGCCAGTTGTGCTGCCACGTCGACGAAATCATCGAAGTCATCAAAGACCTGATGCACGCTGTAAATCGAGAATTGGGGGTAGGGTCGCTCAATCCGCTCGATGGTCATGCCGGCTTCGACTTCCCCCTCTTGCAGGGTGCGCAGATACCACCCGCTGCGCAGGTTGGCATCGACGCGGGCGGCAAGCTCTTTGTGCTGCCAGCGGCGGGCCAGCTTCCAGCACGGAAAACGCGGCGCGCTGACTTGCAGGCGCACTGCGCCGATGGCATACACATCCCCGATGCACACCGTGCGCTCGTCTTGGCCGGCGATGGTGAAATTTTCGCCAAAGCCCCCGTGAGTCCATGGGATTTCTGGCAGCTCGGCGCGCCACAGGGCATAGTGTTCGGCGCTGTAGGCCATCACCGCCTGATGCTCGCCCCCGTGATTCTTCAGGTCGGCCTGCTGGTCACCGGCAATGTTGAGCGTGCCGACCCAAACCTTGCCCTGCACCGCCTGTTTGAAGATGCCAGACGTCCATTCAGATTGACGCCCGTCATCGTGATGGTGGTGGGTGAAGGTGCGCGCTGGGCTGATGCTGAGGGTGAGCAGGGTGGCCATGGGATTAGCGGTTGCTGTTGAACTCGGCGTAGGCCGCCGCATCCATCAGGCCGGAGAGGTCAGGCGCGCCAGACAACTTGATTTTGACCATCCATCCCTTGCCATAGGGGTCTTTGTTGATCAATTCTGGCTCGCCGGTTAGAGCTTGGTTGACCTCGATCACCGTGCCAGAGACGGGCGAATAGACCTCTGAAGCGGCCTTGACCGACTCGATGGAAGCGATGGCGTCACCGGCGCTCAGGTCGGCATTGGGGTCAACGCTGAACTCGGCATAGACGATGTCGTTGAGGGCGTCTTGCGCATAGTCCGAGATGCCGAGGGTGGCGATGTCCCCTTCGATGCGCACCCATTCGTCGGATTTGGCGTATTTGAGGTCGGCGGGGTAATTGAGGGTAGCCATGATTGGAAAATCCTTTGTGTGTGAAATAGGCCTAAAGAACCGCGATATTGCCCAAAGTTAGCATAACGAAAAACAGGGCGTGCAACAAAACTGCTGCACGCCCTGTCAGAAAAACGCTCTTTCAGGGAGTCGGCCAGACCCGTCCTTTTGGCCTGAGAGTTTCGCGGTCGGGCGGTGCAACCGCCGTATGCTTGCCCCTTCGGCGGCCCGCCGGCACAGGGCCGGTGGCGCTCTCTTGGTCTGCCGTTGATGATGTGAGTATGACAACGCTATTTTAGCGCGTGTGGGGCGCGGTTGGCAAGGCGGTAGATGCCGCTTAGCTTTCAGCCTCGCGCACGACGCCAAGCCAATCGAACAGCGATTGGCGCATCTCGTTGGACATAATCAGGTTGAAGCAGAAGTGGCCGGTGGCGTCGGCCACCAGCGTGGGGCGCAGCAGCAGTGTGCCGTCGGGGTTGATGCCGATGGCGATATAGGCGTCACTCGTGCCGACCTGACGGGTGGTTTGCAAGCCCGGCACGGGCGTGACGCGCCCCAGCACGCGCTTCAGCTCGTCAACCCGTGGGCGCAGCGCCAGCTCGATCGGCCCGTGGCTGACCGAAAAGGCGATGTAGCTGCCCTCGCGCTTCATGGCCACCTGCGGCTTAAACGGGGCAGACACAGACGATGTATACAGCAGGATGCCGGTTTCGGGATCGGTTACAACTTGGTCAAGGGGGTGGAAGTTCCGCATGGCGGGGTCTCCTGTGGGGCTGGGGCGGTCTCTCAAAACCATGGGTGTACTGTGGGCCGCTCGCTGTTAAAATATTCACAAATTAAAACAGAGTAGGGAGACTATACCATGAGCGAACAGACCCCGCAAACAGCAGAGCCACCGGTGGGCAAGATTGCGCTGGCCCTCGGTGGGGTGCTGGTGGTGCTGATTGTATTGGTGTTGGTGGTGGTGGGCAGTGGGACAGGTACACCGGCAGCCCAGCAGGTTGGGGGGACAGGCCCGGCCATCGTGGATGAGTCGGCGTTCTCGACCGGGGTGAACGCGGTTGAACCGCGCTTAATCACCGACGTGCCATTGGTGGATATGGAAGGCGGACCAGCGCGTTTGAGCGACCTACGCGGGCGTTATACGCTGCTGTACTTTGGCTACACCTTCTGCCCCGATTTTTGCCCCGCCACACTGACGGACTATCGGTTGGTGGCGCGGGCCTTGGGCGAGGATGCTGAGCGGGTCAACTTTGTGCTGATGAGTGTTGACCCGCAGCGCGACACCCCGGAGGTGCTGCGCGGGTATGTGCGGCGGTTTAACCCCGCGTTTTTGGCCTTCACTGCCGAGCCGGCGGTATTGGATGCCTTGGTGGCTGATTTTGGCGCGTTTTACGACATCATGGATGATGGCAGCAGCCCGTATTACATGGTAAACCATACCGCCTCGACCTTTGTGCTTGACCCGCAGGGCCAGTTGGTCACGATTTATGCCTTTGGCACAGAGGTGGAGTATATGGTGGCGGATTTGCGTCAGAAGCTGGCCGCGCCCTAAAAACCCGCCCACTCCCCAGATAGAAAACAGCCCTCGCCAGCGATTTTGTGCGCTGCGACGAGGGCTGCTGTTTGGGATTGGGGATGGGCCTAGACGAACGCGCTGATGCCGGTCAGGTCACGCCCGACAATCAGCAGGTTGATTTCGTTTGAGCCTTCATAGGTATAAATCACTTCGGCGTCGGTCAGCAGGCGGGCCACGTGGTTTTCGATCAGCAGGCCGTTGCCGCCCATCAGCTCGCGCGCTTGCAAGCATACCTGACGGGCCTTGCGGGCGCAGTTGTACTTGGCCATGGCGGCGATGCCATCGGTGAGCTGGCCGGCAATCATCAGGTTGGAGAGCTGGAAGCATTGCAGCTGCATCAGGGTGACCTCGGTAGCCATCTCGACCAGCTTTTGCTGGATGAGCTGGAAGCTGGCGATGGGCTTGCCAAACTGTTCGCGGCGCTTGGCATAGGCCAGCGCATACTCAAAAGCTGCCGAGGCAGCGCCAGCGGCTTCCCATGCCACACCGGTGCGGCCCATCACCAACACTTTGCCGATGTCTTTGAAGGTCTTGACCTTCTCTAGGCGGTTTTCGGCGGGGACGCGCACGTTTTGCAGGGTGATGTCGGCATTGAGGATGGCGCGCTTGCCGATTTTGCCCTCGATGTTGGTGATGGTGAGGCCGGCGACGGTCTGCGGGTCTTCGATGACGAACCCGCCGAATTCGCCGCTGACTTCGTCGCGCGCCCAGATGATTAGCACGCTAGAGATGCTGGCGTTGCCAATCCAGCGCTTAGCGCCGTTGAGGATGTAGGCGTCGCCATCACGACGGAAGGTGCTCTGGATGTCTACTGCTGCCGACCCGCGATCTGGCTCGGTTAGGCCGAACGCGCCGATTTTCTCTAGGCGGGCCATCGCCGGCAGCCAGCGCTCGCGCTGCTCGTTGCTGCCCAGCAGGCCGATACTGCCCATCGCCAGACCGCTGTGCACGCCATAGAACGTGCCGATGCTGCCATCGCCGCGCGCCAACTCGTACCCCACAATGCCCATGGCCATCGGGTCGAGGCCGGCGCTTTCATAGCCGCGAATCAGCCCGCCGATGATGGGCAGTTCTTTGATGCGCATGGCGATGTCGTACGGGAATTCGGCGCGCTCCCAATACGGGTTGATGTTGGGCAGGACAACCGTGTTTACCCAGTGGCGAATCTGCTGGCGCAGTTCTTTGTGGGTGTCGGGCAAGAAGTTGTCCATCTTGTAGTAGTCAAAACCGGTCAATTCTGCGGCTTGTTCCAACACATTATCTGTCATGGGGGTTTTTACGCCTTGGTCAATATAATCTAACGACGATTCGATTATAGACCCAAAATGGCAAAAGATGCTAGGGGATTCGCATTAAAGATGGCGAAATAAGTTGTGTGAGTCTGGGGGTTTAGGCCGGGTGGACGCGGGTGGCGATGCCCAAGGCCGACAGGTGATAAGACCAAAAGCTGGCCCGCTCACCGCTGAGCCAGCGCTGCGTCGGCTCGGCCATGGGGGGATAGGGATGGTCATGAAGGAGTTGGGCGGCTTGATTGAGCGGCACAAAACGCGCTTCCAAGATTAGCCCATCGGGGTCATCGGGGATGGGGGTGTCGGTGCTGACGGCACAGCGAAAGGTGAACGCCACGAGGTGCATGGCATCACCTTCGTCCCAGACCTCGGTGGCATAGAGCAGTTCGGCGCTGGCGGGGATAAGGGTGAGGCCGGTTTCTTCGCGCAGCTCGCGCGCGAGGGTTTGCAGCAGGTGCTCGCCGGGTTCTACCCGCCCGCCGGGCAGTGCCCAAGCTGGTGCGGGGTCTTGCGGGCCTTGCTGCTGCACCATCAGCAGCTGCCCCTTGGCCTCTACCCATGCATTAACAATGCGGATGCTGCGAAGCGACAAACGGGTTTGCCTTTCTGTGCGCCTTTTGGCCGAAAGCAAGGGCCGCCCGCAGACGATGGGATAGTCTGCGGGCGGCGGGTGCGTGTG
>DAOUCZ010000087.1:0-28729 GCA_034431675.1 Anaerolineae bacterium
AAAGCATTCGCGATGCGCCCGTAAAGCATTCGCGATGCGCCCGTAAAGCATTCGCGATGCGCCCGTAAAGCATTCGCGATGCGCCCGTGACGTCGGGCAGTTCACGAACTGCCCCTACGACCAGAAAATTTGAAGCGATTACCCTGCCTCAGCCTTAGGCCTGTGCCCCTCGCACCCTGCCCTCTACAGCACAGCCTTTATCTGCTCAGCGATTTTGGGGGTGATGCCTTTGACGCGGCACAGGTCTTCGACGCTGGCGGCGCGGATGGCGCTGATGGAGTGGTCAAAGGCCTGAAGTAGGGCTTTGCGCTTGCTTGGCCCAATGCCCGGCACGCTGTCCAGCAGGCTGGCCATGCCGGCTTTGTCACGTTTGCTGCGGTGGGCGGTGATGGCAAAGCGGTGCGCCTCATCGCGGATGCGCTGCACCAGATACAGGCCCTGACTCTGGCGCGGCAGCATGATGGATTGGGACTGGCCGGGCAAAAACAGCTCTTCAAACTGTTTGGCCAGCGAGGCCACCGGCACTTGGTCGGTCAGGCCAAACTGCGCCAGCACCTCCACCGCCACGCCCAGCTGGCCCTTGCCGCCGTCAATCAGCAGCAGGTCGGGCAGGGTGCGCCATGTGGCGTCGCGGTCTTCTTTGCCCGGCTGATTGACGACGGGTTGGTCTTTGAGGGTGTCATAGCGGGCAAAGCGGCGGGTGAGCGCCTCCCGCATCGACTGAAAGTCGTCTGGGCCGTCGTGCGAGACGGTGCGGATGTTGAACTTGCGATATTCGCCTTTGGCCGGCGTGCCGCGCGTGAACACCACGCGGCTGGCGATGATGGCCGTGCCTTGGGTGGTGCTGATGTCGTAGCATTCGATGCGGTTGGGGACGCTGGGCAGGTGCAGGGCGGCTTGCAGCTCGGCGAGAGCTTGTTCTTGGCGGGTGGTATCGGCCTCCCATTGGGCTTTGAGCATCCGCAGGGCTTCGCTGGCGTTCTCTTGCGCCATGCCGATCAGGTCGGCTTTGTTGCCGCGCTTGGGCACGGTGATGGTGACTTTGGAGCTGCTGCGCTTGTCGGACAGCCAGCGTTCGATGATGCGGGCTTCTTCGACCTCGTTGGGCAGGATAATCTCGCGCGGGACGTCTTGTTTGTCGCTGTAGAACTGGGTGAGGAACTGCTCCAGCATCTCGCCGTCGCTGACGTCCTCAAAGTGCTCAAGGCTGCGCTGGTCGCTGCCAATCAGCTTGCCGTTGCGGATGAACAAGATTTGCACCAGCGCGGCTTTGTCGTCGCGGGCCACCGCGATCACGTCGTGGTCGGTCATCTGTGGGCTGACGGCGCGGTGACGCTGGGTGATGAACTCGATGGCCTTGAGCTGGTCGCGCAGCACGGCGGCGCGCTCAAAGCGCAGCGACTCGGCGGCCTCGGCCATCTGCTGCTGGATGCGCGCCAGCACCCCCTCGGAGTGGCCAGACAGCACATCCATAAAGTCTTGAATCATGGCGCGGTACTGGGCCTGATTGACCTTGCCGACGCACGGCGCGGCGCACAAGCCGATGTCGTCGAACAGGCACGAGCGCGCGTCTGTGCCGGTGATGACGCGGTCGCAGGTCAGATAGGGGAAGGCTTTGCGCAGCACGCGCAGGGTGTTTTGCACGGCCCACATGGCCGCATACGGGCCAAAATAGCGGTGACCGTCTTTGGGTTGGACGCGGCGGGTGGTCTCGACCTTGGGATAGGCATCGCCCCATGTCACGCGGATATACGGATAGCGCGCGTCGTCCTTCATCATGATGTTGTAGCGCGGCTTGTGCTGCTTAATCAGCGTCTCTTCGAGGATGAGGGCTTTCACCTCGCTCTCGGTCACGATGATGTCGATGTCGCGCACCAGCGCGCGCATCTTGAGGGTTTTGGGGGTGTGGTCGGCGTGCTTGGTAAAGTAGGAGGACACGCGGTTTTTGAGCACTTTGGCCTTGCCGACGTAGATGATTTTGCCGTCCTCGTCCTTCATCAGGTAGCAGCCCGGCTTGGTGGGCTGGGTGCGCAGGATTTGCTTGATGTTTTCGGGGGTTTCGTAAGGGGTCATACGCATCGGCTCTGCCAGCTAAAAGTTTGTTCTATATTCTAGCGCGCCTGTGATGGCGGGGCGAGGGGATATTGGGGGCGAGGTCAGGCGGATTTCATATTATGTTTTCGGGGACAGATGGGTACAATGCCTGTCGTTAGACCCTCAAACGCCTGATATAACCACCGGAGCAACCCACCCCATGCCGCGACTGATTTACGTCTCTGCCGGGCGTTTTCCCAGCGAGCACCCCTATGGCGTGCAAATCATGCAGAACTGCGAGGCCTTTGCACAGGCCGGCGCCGAAGTTGAGCTGTGGCTGGCGGCCCGTCCGTATCCGGCAGAGCTGCGCCATGTGCAAGACCTGCACGCCTTTTATGGGGTCGAGCCGTGCTTTACCATCCGCCGGCTGCCGGCCCTTGACCTGATTGACGTGCTGGGGGGCGAAAAAGGCCGCTGGTATGCGCCGGTCTTTTACCTGATGCTGCTGAGCTTTGGGTTGTTTGCGGCGCTGCGGGCGCTGTTCAGCCGGGCCGACATCTTCTACAGCCGTGACCCGCTGGTGCTGTGGATGCTGAGCTGGGTGAAGCCGCGCCGCGCCCTGATTTATGAGGCGCATCGTTTCAATCGGCCCGGCTGGGGCAGGCGCTTGCAAACCAGCTTGCTGCGCCGCATCGGGCTGACGGCGGCGGTCACCCCGCCGCTGCGCGCCGACCTGCTGAGCCTTGTGCCCGAGGCGCGCATCGTGGTGGCGCATGACGGGGTGCGCCGCGCCCGCTTTGAAAATCCTCTCACACAGCAAGAGGCCCGCCAGAGGGCCGGCTGGCCGCCTGACCGCTTTATTGTGGGCTATATGGGGCAGCTGCACACCATGGGCATGGCCAAAGGCGTCGATACCCTGATTGAAGCCATCGCCCAAACCCCTGACCGCGACAGCTGTGCCATTGCGCTGGTGGGCGGGCCAGACGACTATGCCGCCGAATACCGCGCGCTGTGGGCGCGGCTGGGCCTGCCGCCAGAGCACTTTTTGTACAGCGGGCAGGTGGTGTCTGCCGACGTGCCCAAGTATCTGGCCGGCTTTGACGTGTGCGTGATGCCGCTGCCGCGCACCGAGCATTTTGCGCTGCACGCCTCGCCGCTCAAGCTGTTTGAGTATATGGCCAGCGCCCGTGCCCTGATTGCCACCGACCTGCCGGGCTGGGCCGACGTGGTGGCCGATGAGCGCGACGCCCTGCTTGTGCCCCCCTCTGATGCGCCGGCGCTGGCGGCAGCCATCACCCGCCTGCGCGGCGACGCGGCCCTGCGTCAGCGCCTTGCACAGGCCGCCTATCAGCGCGTGATGGCGGTCTATACGTGGGAGGCGCGCGCGCGCATGATCTTGCAAAACTGGAATACCGCCCCCTAAGACGGTATACTGTGCAAGGTTACGTCCTTGAAATAGATTTTTGGTTTTAACGCTTTAGGGGGCTTTCATGGCACAGTCCATCCGGCCCGCGGTACTCGAAGTCCGTGGGCTGACCAAACGCTTCCCCGGCGTCGTTGCCAATGACCATATCGACCTCAAGCTGCATCAGGGCGAGGTGTTGGGGTTGTTAGGCGAAAACGGCGCGGGCAAATCCACCCTGATGAACCTGATTTATGGCCTATACAACGCCGATGAGGGCGACATCCTCATCAAAGGCGAGGTGGTCAAAATCAAAGACCCCAACGATGCCATCCGGCGCGGTATCGGGATGGTTCATCAACACTTTCAGCTCGTGCCGGTGCTGACGGTGACCGAGAACGTGATGCTGGGCAACGAGTCGGTGCGCGGGCCATTTCTTGACCGACGCGCGGCCAAAAAGCGCATCTTGCAGATTGCTGAGCAGTATGGCCTTGCGGTAGACCCTGACGCCTTGGTGCAAGACCTTGGCGTGGGGGTGCAGCAGCGCGTCGAGATTATCAAGGCGCTGTATCGCGACTGCGACGTGCTGATTTTGGACGAGCCATCGGCGGTGCTGACTCCGCAGGAGACCGAGGGCCTATTCGAGATCATGAACACCCTGAAAGAGCGCGGTGTCAGCCTGATTTTCATCAGCCACAAGCTGAAGGAGGTCAAGCGCATCTGTGACCGGGTGCAGGTGCTGCGGCTGGGCAAGGTGGTGGGCGAGGCTGACCCCAAACAGGCCAGCGAGGCCGAACTGGCCTCGATGATGGTCGGGCGGTCGGTGCTGCTTCAGGTGGAGAAAAAGCCGGCCTCCCCCGGCGCGCCGGTGCTGCAAGTGATCGATTTGATGGTCAATGATGATCGCAACCTGCCGGCGGTCAAGCGCGTGACACTGGAGGTGCGCTCTGGCGAAATCGTCGGGCTGGCCGGCGTGCAGGGCAACGGCCAAACCGAGCTGGTCGAGGCCATCACCGGCCTGAGGCCGGCGCTGCATGGGCGCGTGCTGCTGGACGGCAAAAACATCACGAACGCCTCACCGCGCGCGGTGACGCTGGCGGGGGTGGCCCATGTGCCAGAAGACCGCCAGAAAAACGGGATGGTGTCGGGCTTCCCGATTAAGGACAACATCCGCCTGCAAGAGTATCACAAAGCCCCATTCTCCATCGGTATCTTGTCCAACGACAGTCACATCGACCAGACGGCGGCTGAGCTGGTGCAGCGCTTTGACGTGCGCACCCCGAGCATCGACACCAACATCGGCTCGCTGTCGGGCGGCAACCAGCAGAAAGTCATCATCGCGCGCGAGTTTTCGCGCCCCAACCGCCTGCTGATTGCCGCACAGCCCACCCGCGGCCTTGACGTCGGCTCGATTGAGTTCATCCACAAGCAGATTGTGCGGATGCGTGACGAAGGCAGCGGCGTGCTGCTGGTCAGCACCGAATTGGACGAAATTTTGTCGCTCAGCGACCGCATCGCGGTGATGTACGCTGGGCAAATCATCGACATCGTGGACGCGGCCACCGCCACCCGCGAATCCATCGGCCTGCTGATGGCCGGCATCCATGGCGACCACAAGGCGGAGGCGGCTCATGGCTGAAACAGCAGCACACCCATCCACAACTCACCCGATTGCGCGGGCATGGGGGCGCGTGTCGTCGCGCTTTGTGCCGGTGCTGGCGGTGCTTTCGGCCCTCATCCTCACCATCCCGTTCATGATGATTACGGGTGGGCGCGGCGACCTTGGGCGCGGCCTGAACATCGCGCTGACGGCCTACAGCGCCGCCATCGAAGGCTCAATCGGCGTCGCCATCAACCGGATGCTGTCGCCTGCCGATGTGGCCGATGTGGCCCGCTATGCCGACGCAGTAGACCTCACCCAGCGCGAGCTGCGCGGCTTGGCCCGCAGCGCCACCGACCTTGTGGCGGTCGGGGCATCCAATGTGGAGCTGTATGCCGAGACTCTCGACAAGTTTGATGAGCTGCTGACGCCAGAGCAAATCGACGCGATTGGCGAGCGCGTGCCGGCCATCCAAGAGGTCGGTGCAGACAACATCCGCGGCATGGCCCGCCTGATTGAGGGCCTGACGGCTATCCCCAGCGGCGAGGCCAAAATCCTGTTCGATACCTACGGCGGACAGTCGGTCATCAGCGATGAAGACTTGGCCGCGCTGGTGGCGCGCGTGCCACAGGCCGCCGAATATGAGCAGGGGCAGCTGCTGAACTATCTGACGCTGATTAAGACGCGCGGCAGCGCGGTCTCGATCCGGCGCATGGCTGAGCAGCTGGCGGTGATGGACTCGCTGGACATCGACCCCAACAGCGCCGATGCCAACAACATGGCGGCCATCTTTGGGCTGCGGCGCGGCAGCGGCACGGGCAGCGCGGTGGTCAACAGCCTGCGCGGCATCGACGCTCAGCTGATGGCCGGCGGGGTGACCAATGAAGAGGACTTTGCCCGCCAGCTGACGCTGGTCAACGCGATGTATGAGCGCGGGGTGCTGACCAACGGCGACGATGTCGGCGCGGCCCTGCGCGAGGAGCTGCCGGCCTTTTTGGCGGCCAACACGGTGGTGTATCGCCCGGGCAATCAGCCGCTGATGATTGACCCCGGCACGACCGCCGGCAGCGGCATCTTGTGGAACACGCGCAATACCCCCGACACCGCCGATGACAAGCCGGACACGGTGTATTTCCGCATCGGCGACAGCGCCTTTTTGTTCTTCCCCTATCAGCTGGAGCGCATGATTGTGCGGGCCATCCCGTTCATCATCGCTGGGCTGGCGGTGGCGGTGGGCTTTAAGGGCGGGTTGTTCAACATCGGTGCAGAGGGTCAGCTGTATATGGGCGGCCTGCTGGCGGTGTTCATCGGGTATTCCCCGCTGTTCGACTTTCTGCCCGGCTTCACGCGCGCCATCGCCATGCTGATTGGCGGGCTGATTGGCGGGGCGCTGTGGGGGGCGATACCCGGCGCGCTCAAAGCGTTTGCCGGCGCGCACGAGGTCATCAACACCATCATGATGAACTTCATCGCGCTGCGCTTTGTCGATTACATGATTAACTCCACCACGCCCTACATCATGCGTGACCCTGCCGCCAGCAACCCCAGCACCCCACCCGTCCATCCCGACGCGCGCCTGCCCCGACTGGACAGCGTGGGGATAGAGTGGTGGCTGCTGGCGGGGGCGCTGTTTGCCGGCATCAGCATCTATAACCACCGCGCCCAGATTGCAGCCAATTGGCGGCTGGCGCTGCGCCCGCTGCTGCGCGGGGTGCTGATTGTGCTGGCCGGCATCGCGCTGGGCTGGCTGACCGTGCGCGATGCGCTGCACCTTGGCTTTTTTGTGATGATTGGCGCGGTGTGGTTTATCGATTGGCTGCTGGAGCGCACCACCCCCGGCTTCGAAATCCGCACGGTGGGCAGCAACCCCAACGCGGCCAAGTATGCCGGCATGAGCGTGAAGTGGAACATCATCCTTGCCATGGCCATCAGTGGGGCGTTGGCCGGCCTTGCCGGCGCCATCGAGATTGGCTCGGTGCAGGGCAACATGAAACCGGCCTTTTTCGCCGGCCTTGGGTTCGATGCGATTGCGGTGGCGCTCTTGGCGCGTAAGAACCCGCGCAACATGATTTGGGCCGGCCTGCTGTGGGGCGCGCTGGTCAGTGCGCAGGGCGTGATTCAAATCCGTGCGGACATCTCTAACGACCTTGTGCGGATGATTCAGGCCTTCATCATCATGTTTATCGCCGCTGATGCCATTGTGCGTTATGTGTGGCGCATCCCCGAAGCCACCGAGGAAGAAAAGCGCGCCACCGCCACCTTCACCAGCGGCTGGGGCAGTTAAGAGAGGATGTGAAACGATGACTCAAGCAGTTTCGGAACTGCCTTCTGGCGGGGATGTGCGCGGCTTTAAGGTGACACGTGTATTGGTCTTTGGGGTGGTGTTTGTGCTGTTGGGCCTGCTGATGCTGGCCCGCATCCCCTCCGACATCGCCCCAGAGCTGAGCACCCGCATGGTGTTTGGCGACGGCATCCCCGATGTGACCGTCTCGGCGCAGGGGTTTGGCGTGTTTACGGCGCTGGTGTTTTTGGCGGCAGGGGTGATGGCGCTCATCCCGCAGCAGGTGCTGAAGGCGGGGCGCACGCGGCAGGGCCTGCTGCTGTTTGCCGGCCTGCTGATTATCCCGGTGCTGCTGATTTTGGCCGGCGCGGGCCGCAGCGTCAATGTGACGCAGATGCTCGAGTCGACCTTTCGATTGGCCACCCCGATTACGCTGGCGGCGCTGGCCGGCATCTGGTGCGAACGCTCGGGCGTGGTCAACATCGCTGCCGAGGGCATGATGCTGACTGGCGCGTGCTTTGGGTTTATCGCCAGCTTGATCCTCAGTCAGCTGATGTCGTTTCAGAGCGCGCTGGCGTGGGGTATCTTGGTGGCGGTGATTGCCGGCGGGCTGATGGCGCTGCTGCACGGTTGGCTGTCCATCACCTTCATGACCGATCAAATCGTCAGCGGCACGGTGATTAACATCCTCGCCATCGGCCTGACCAGCTTTATGCGGCGCGAGGTGCTGCTGTCCACCGAGACCGCGCGCGAGACGCTGACGTCCATCGCCATCCCGGTGCTGTCCGACATCCCGGTGCTGGGCAAGGTGTTTTTTACCGGCAAGCCGATTTATCTGCTGACGTTTGTGCTGGTGATTGTCACGCATGTGGTGATGTACAACACGCGCTGGGGCTTGCGCACGCGCGCGGTGGGCGAGAACCCGCACGCCGCCGATACGCTCGGCATCAACGTCATCCGCACGCGCTACCTCAATGTGCTGATTGGTGGGCTGATTGCCGGGTTGGCCGGCGCGTGGTTCTCGATCGAGACGGTCGGCTTGTTTGAAGATCAGATGACTGGCGGCCTCGGCTTCATCGGTTTGGCGGCGATGATTTTTGGCAAATGGACGCCCGGCGGGGCGATGGCCGGCGCGCTGCTGTTCGGCTTTGCGCGCGCGCTGGATACACGCTTTCAGAGCTACGGCGTGCCCATCCCGTCACAGTTCATCCAGATGCTGCCCAACCTGGTCACGATGATTGTGCTGGCCGGCCTTGTCGGGCGGGCGGTTGCCCCTAAGGCCGACGGCGTGCCCTACAAAAAGGAATAGCGCAGGGCCATATGAGATGAAGCAAAAAGACCGGTGTGCTGCCGGTCTTTTTTTGTGGATGCCATTGGTGGGCTTGTGCTGCCTAGGGTCGCCAGAGCACCATCTCTTGGCGGCGAAAGGTTTCGATGTAGCCCATGCTCTGCATGGCTGGCCAATGCGGGCTGTCGGCGGGCAGGTTTTCAATCTTGGTGTCGCTGCGGGGGTGGGCGGCGTGGATGTTGAACAGCAGCGCGCGGGTGACGCCGGCATCGAGGTAATTGCCCAGTGCAAAATGGGTGAGCTGGAATGGCCCGGGCTGATAGACCACCCACGTGTAGCCGCCGTGCCGGTCAACTGCTTGCAGGCCGCGCAGATTGCCCCAATTGAGCAGCGAGCGCGTCTCGTCCAGCCATGATGGGGTATCAGAGCGCCCGGCCAGCACGTCGGGCAGCTCGTCGGGGTGGATTTCGGTGATTTCGGTATCGGGGTCAGACAGTGGGCTGGTGTTGCCGGTGCGCGGGGGGCGGCGCACCACCAGCAAATCACGCACATATTCAAACCCGTTTTTGACGAACAGGCGGTGGGCGGGGTCGTTGCCGGCAATCACCTCCAGCTGGATGCGCACACAGCCGGCAGACCATGCGGCCTCCAGCATCGCATCCATCAGCGACTGGCCCAGCCCGCGCCCGCGCTGATTGGGCAGCACCCCAAGGCGGGTAATCCATGCGCGGTCACCGCGGATGCCCAGCATCCCCAGCCCGACCGGTGTGCCCTGCCCATCGAGCGCCACAAACGATGAGTCCAGCGCGACGTCATAGGCATCCACATATTGGCGCATACGCGTGGCATTCATCGGCATCGGCACGATGTAGTCGACGCGCGTGTTGTTGTAAATCTCGGCCAACACGTCGTAGTCAAACTCACTGGCCACGGCCAGCGGTCTAGACGGATGCCCGATGGCGGTGAAAGGGTTCATGACAGGTACTGTTCGACCTGCGCGGCAAAGCGGCGGGTGTCAATCGGCTTGTTAATCACGCCGTCACACCCATAGGCTTGCGCGATTTCGGCGGCCATGGCCTCGGGCCATGCGGTGAAGGCCACAAGGCGCGTATGGTTGAGTTCGGGGTGCTGTCGGATCATCGCGGCGATGGTTTGCCCGTCGATATCCGGCAGGCCAAGGTCAAGCAGCACAATATCGGGTGGGTTCTGAATCACGTGGGCGTAGCCGTTCTCCCCATCTTCCAGCGTGGTGACGTGATGGCCAGCGCGTGTCAACAGCCGTTCGGCAAGGCGGGCGTTGAGCGCATTATCTTCAATCAACACAATACGGGCCATACGAGACACCTGAGTACCTTCTTTCGTACTTGCTTTACGCGGTCGGGGAGCGATCGGTTATGCCGTCTGTGCCACGAGTAAAAAACGGTTGACAGCGTTCAACAGCTCGTTGCGGGTGACCGGCTTGGCCAGATAGCCATCGCAGCCGCCGCTGGTGATGCGCTCACGGTCGCCGTGCATGGCGTTGGCGGTCAGCGCGATGATCGGGGTGTGGGCAAACTGCGGATACTCGCGCAGACGGGCGGTCACTTCCAGACCGTCGATGTCCGGCAGGTTGATGTCCATCAGGATCAGGTCGGGGGTGCTGCTCAGGGCGGCTTCGATGCCGCTGTGGCCGTCTTGGGCTTCGAGCATCTCATAGCCCGCGCTGTTGAGCATCTTGCGGACGAGGCGCATGTTCTGAGGGTTGTCTTCGATGCAGAGGATGGTTTTCATGGTGTTGGCCGCCCCTTGGCTTGTCTCAGGATTGTGATCTGGTGTTTGAGAAGTGAGTTGCATCAATTCTGCTCCAATTTCCGCTTAACGGTATCAAGGAATAGGGTCATTTGCAACTGCGCTTTCTCCAATATAGCATCAGTATATGCCAGAAGCGTTGTCCTTTCATTAAGATTTAGGCCCTTGGCAGACAAAATGACAATCGGGATGTCGCGCAGGGTTCGGTCGTTGTGGAGGGTATCGAGGATGGCGAAGCCGTCCAGCTCGGGCAGCAGCAGGTCGAGGACGATCAGGTCGGGGTGGTGGGCATAGACCGACTTGAGTCCGTCGCGCCCGTTTTGGGCTTCGATGATGCGATAGTCGGGTTGGTCGCGCAGGGCGCGGCGGGCAAGGCGCAGGTCGGCGGGGTTGTCGTCGATAATCAGGATGGTGCGGTGGGGGGTGTCTGGGGCATCGCTGAGGGGTGCTGCGGGCTGTGGGCTGTCGGCGGCATTTAGGCGGCGCGGGCTGGTGATGGGCTGGTGGCCGAGGGTGGTGACGATGTGATCGACCAGCTGGCGGGTGTCGAAATCGCCCTTTGTCCACACCGATTCGGTGTGGCGGCGCAGAAAGGCGCGCTCGTCGGGGGTGATGCTCTTGGCCGAGACCACCACCACCGGGATATGGCTGGTTTTGGGGTCGGCCTTGAGGGTGCGGACGAAATCGAGGCCGTCCAGCTCAGGCATGGTCAGGTCGGCCACAATCAGGTCGGGCTGGCGGTCGCGCACCACGCGCAGGCCGTCTGCGCCGTCGGTGGCCTCATACACGCGGTACTGCTTATAGCTTTGCAGCAGGCGGCGGATCAGCTTGCGGTCGCGCGGGTTGTCGTCTACCACCACCACGGTGGTGACCTGCTCGGCCAGCGCGTCGAGGTGGTCGGCCAGCGGCGCGGCGCTGGATTGGGTGTCGAGGTCGAGGATGTAGCGGTCGTATTGGTCGCCGAGGATATGGCCCTCGGCGGTGAAGGTGTGGCCGCTGGCGTTGACCACCACGGTTTGGCCGGCGCTAATCGTGCCGTCGGCCAGCATGGCCTCCATGCCGGCAAAGGCCACCGCAGCGGCTGGCTCGACCGAGATGCCGGCTTTGCTGGCCAGCTGGCGCATGGCGCGGAAGGCGTCGCCGTCCTCAACCGCGCGGAACGCGCCACCGTACTCCAGCACGTTGTGGCGCAGCAGGCCATAGGCCGGCCCGGGGTCGCCGGTGGCCAGCACATGGATCAGGGTTTTGGGGGTGACTGGTGCGGCGGTGGATTGGCCGTCAGTAAAGGCGGCCACCATCGGGGCGCATCCGGCGGCCTGCACGATGCCAAGGCGCGGCAGCCGGTCGATGAAGCCCATGGCATACAGCTCGCCAAAGCCCTTCATCACCCCCAGCGGCCCGATGCCGCCGCTGACGGCCTGAATGTACCAGTCTGGGGCGGCAAAGCGCCCGCTCTGGCCGGTCTGGGCAAGGCCGAGGCCCTCGGCAATCTCGTAGGCCAGTGTTTTCATGCTCTCTTTGCTGGGGATGGCTTTGGCGCCGGTGTCCATATAGATGCCGCGCTGCTTGGCAAAATGGGCGGCCATCTGCTTGGCCTCATCGTACGTGCCGTTGACGCGCACCACCTCTGCCCCATACAGCGCCACCTCGCGCAGTTTTTCGGCGGGGGCGGCATTGGTCAAAAACAGCCACAGGCGGATGCCGGCCCGCGCGCAGTAGGCCGCATAGGCCACCGCGGCGTTGCCGGTGGAGGCCAGCACGCACTCGGTGATGCCCACCGCGCGCATCCACGTCACGCTGACAGCGGCCTGCCGGTCTTTGAACGAGTTGGTCGGGTTTTTGCGCTCGTCCTTCACATACAGCGGCTGATGCCCAAACTGGCGCTCATAGCTGTAGAGGCGGGGCAGGGCTGTGCCGCCCTCGCCCATCGTGATTTCGGGGTTTGGGCCGTCCACGGGCAGCAGCTCGCGGTAGCGCCACAGCGTGGAGTCGCGCCCGTTCAGCGCGCCGCCCGCCCACCGCTGACGCACCGCCTCAAGGTCATAGCGCGCATCCAGCCATGCCGAGCCGCAGGACGGACAGCTGCGCTGGGTGGCGTCGGCGGGCAGCTGCTGGCCGCACTCCAGACAGACCACGTGGGTAAAATAATGAGACATAAAGGCCTCCTGCCGGCGTGTGTAAAGGTTTACTTGGGGGGATTGGGGAAAGGGCGGCTGGACATCAGCCGCCCCGATGGGTTGAATAGCGGCGGGCGGTGCGCGGTGCACTGCACGCCTTTAGGCAATCTCCAGCGTAAAGCTGAAGGTCGAACCTTCGCCCAGCTTGGAGCTGACCTCAATCGTGCCGCCGTGCATCTCGACCAGCTGGCGGGTGATGGTCAGGCCGAGGCCAGTGCCGCCGACGCGGCGGGTGGATGAGTTATCGACCTGCGAGAAGCGCTCGAAGATGATGCCGAGGTTGTCTTCGCTGATGCCGACGCCGGTATCGATGACCGAGACGCGCACGCGGTTGAGGTCTTCATCCTTGCTCAGGCGAATGGTGACCGTGCCTTGTTCGGTGAACTTGATCGCGTTGCTGACAAGGTTGAGCATAATCTGGCGCAGGCGGAAGGAGTCGGCGCGCACGGCGGGGATGTCGCCGACGACATCGACCCGCAGCTCGATCGGCTTGTCTTTGCGCAGCGCCACGCCCATCTTGGCCACTTCGTGGGCGGTCTCGGTGATGCTGACGACCTGCCAATCCAACTGCATCTGGCCGGCCTCAATTTTGGCCTGATCGAGGATTTCGTTAATCAGCCCCAGCAGGTGCTTGCCGCTGTCGTGGATGGCGTGCACGTCTTCCAGCGCGTCGTCGCTCAGGTCGCCGTCCATGCCTTCGATCAGGATTTCGCTGTAGCCGATGATCGAGTTGAGCGGGGTGCGCAGCTCGTGAGACATATTGGCCAAGAACTGCGACTTCATGCGGTCGACTTCGCGCAGGCGCTCGGCGGTCTGTTCGATTTCGGTATAGGCTTGCGCGTTCTGGATGGCGACGCCGATTTGGGCGGCCAGCGTGGTCTTGATTTGCGCGTCTTCGGCGTCAAAGCGGTTGGGGGTGCGGGCTTGCACGTCCAGCACGCCGATCAGCTCACCGGCCACCAGCATCGGCACGGCCATTTCGGAGCGGGTTTCGGGCAGCAGCGGGTTGGGCAAGAAGTCGGGGCTGTTGGCGGTATCTTGCTCAATCACCACCTCGAGGCTGCGGGCGGCGCGGGCCACCAGCGAGCGGGCTTCCATCTTGATGGCGTGGGCGCGGCGTACCAGCAGGTCGCCGATTTCGCCCGAGGCGGCCTCGAGGCGCAGCAGGTTGCGCTCGCGGTCATACAGGTACAGGTTGGCGTGATACAGGTCGAAGCCCGACACCAGCTGATTGGCCGCTTCTTTCAGCAGGCCACGCACATCGTGCGAGGTGCTGATTTGGGTGGCGATGTCGGCCACGGTAGCCAACTCACGCGCGCGGCGGCTGGCCAGCTGCTCGGTGATGACGCGGTCGGTGACGTCGGCGCTGATGCCGACGAAGTGGGTGACCTCGCCGGCGGCATTGCGCAGCGGCGAGATGTTCACTTGGTTGTAGAACAGCGTGCCGTTTTTGCGATAGTTGCGCACCACGGTGCTGACTGAGCGCTTGTCTTTGATGGCCGAGCGGATGGCCTTGAGGCCGGGTTGTTCGGTATCGCTGCCCTGCAAGAAGCGCGTGTTGCGCCCGATGATTTCTTCTGGGGCATAGCCGGTAATCATCGAATAGGCCGGGTTGATGTAAATCACGGGGTTGTCGGGCTGGCGGGCGTCGGCGATCGACAGGCCGGTGGTGCTGTGTTCGACGGCGGCGGTCAGCAGTCGCAAGCGCTCTTCGGCCTGTTTGCGTTTGGTGACGTTTTCGAAGGAGATGCCGACCGATTGATTGGGCAGGCCAAAGGCGCGCACGTCGTAGGTGTTTGGCTCGGGGTCATCGGGGTGTTGATAGACCACCTCGCCAAGGTGGACGTTGCCGCCGTTGAGCGCCACACGCTGATAAATTTGTGGGACAGAGCTTTCAATCAACGCCGGGAAGGCCTCACCAATCCGCTTGCCCAGCACGCTGCTGGGGGCGATGCCGGTGGCTCTCTGACTGGCCGTGTTGGCCACCATCAGGCGCAGCGACAGGGGGTCATCGGGGGTTTCGAGGTGATATACATAGATGCCGGTCGGGGTGTTCTCGGTCACTTCGGCCAGCAGGCGGCTTTGGCGCTCGGACTGCTGAATGGCCTCAAAGGCGCGGGCGTTGATAATCGCCGAGCTGATTTGGCCGGCCAACACGGTCAGCGCCTCGATGTCGCTGGCGTCAAAGCGGTTGACCTGCGTCGCTTGCAAGTCCAGCACGCCAATCAGGCCGTCTTGGTCTTCCATCGGCACGGCCATTTCAGAGCGGGTGTCGGGCAGCTGCGGGTTGGGCAGATAGTTCTCATCGGCGGTGACGTCGCCCACGATGACCGGACGCCGTTCACGGGCGGCGCGCGCCACCAGCGAGTTGCGGCGGGCCAGCGCGATGGCGTGACTGCGGGCCACCTGCTGCCGGCCGATGTCGCCCGAGGCAGCGCTCAGCATCAGGTACTGCGTCTCGGGATTGAAGATGTAGATGTGCACGTGATACAGCCCGAAGCGCTGTTTGCACAGGTTGGCCACCGTCCACAGCAGGTCGGCGCTGGCGCGCTGGCGGCTGATTTCGCGCCCGACCTCGAACACCGTATTGATGCTGACGGCGTACTTGGCGGCTTGTTCGGCAAAGCGCGTGTTCTGCACCGCCAGCGCCAGCTGTTCGGCCAGCAGGGTCTCGACGCGCTGGTCGTGCTCGCTGAAGCGGTGGGGTTCGGCGCTCTGCACGTCCAGCACGCCAATCAGGGCATCACCGGCCAGCATCGGCACAGCCATCTCGGCGCGGATGTCGGGCAGCAGCGGGTTGGGCAAGAAGGTCTCGGCCTGCCGCGTGTCATTGACGATGACGGCGGCGCGGTCACGCGCGGCGCGCGCCACAATGCTGGTCGGGTGGGTGGTGGGGATGTGGTGGGCCGACTTAATCAGCTTTTGGCCGACCTCGCCAGAGCTGGCCGACAGTACCAATGAGTTGCCGTCGGGGTTGAGCAGGTAGATTTGGGCGTGATACAGCCCGTACCCCTCACGCACGCGGTTGACCGAGCGATCCAGCAGTGCGGTGAGCGAGGTTTGGGTGGCCATGTCTGCCGAGATGGACAGCACCAGCTCGAAGTCGGTGCGCTGGCGGTCTGGGTCGATGGTGGCGGCGCTAGGGCGGAATATACCGGTCTGAGGAGTGGTCATGAAAAGCCCCTTGTCTAAAAACGATGGGTGGGTCGGCGGGCATCAGACATGCCGCGGGATAAACGAGGTTTCAAAATCGTTGCATCACGATTATCTACATTCAAAAGTTGAAAGTGAAACTCGTCAACCCCCGCCGTCTTAATGGAATAGGCCAAACGGGCCGGCAGCGCGGCCTCCCTGACGGGGGGTATGTATGGGGTGTTGGGATGGTCATGGTGCAACTTTTTTGGGCAGGATAGCGTATAGTATGACATGAAGCACGCGCAGAAAAGCAGCGTGTTTATCCAAATTGGGAGGAGACACGATGAGCACGATTCTCACCATTATCATCGCCGTTGTGGTGATTTGGTTTTTCACGCAGCTGGCCGGCTCAATCATCAGCTTGCTGATTTGGCTGCTGGTGGCGGGCCTTGTGGGCTACTTTGCCAGCCGTGCCGCGGGCGGTGACGGCGTGGGCACGCTGGGCAACATCCTGCTGGGCATAGCCGGTGGGTTGGTTGGGCCGGTCATCCTTGGCCTGTTCAACATGGACGGCCTGCGCAGCTTCCCGTTCATCGGCGGGCTGCTGGTCAGCTTTGTGGGCGCGCTGATTGTGATTTGGGTGGGGCGGGTGTTTAACCGCAACTTCGCCAAGTAGCGCAGCAGCACGTCCCCATCACGCACAGTCAGACATACGGCGGGCCAGATAGGCCCGCTGTTTGCTGTCTGGGCACAGGGCATAGGCGGTGCTGTAGGCGGTGCGGGCCGCGTCATAGATGCCAAGGCGGCGCAGCAGGTCGGCGCGGGCGGCGTGATACAGATAGTACCCGCCCAGCACCTCTTTGGTCTCGGCAAACGGGCCGTCGGTGGTCAGGGTTTTGCCATCACGCACGCGCACGGTGGTGGCGGTGGCCGCGGGTTGCAGCGCCTCACCGACGACCGTGATGCTGCGCGCTTGCAGCATGGCGCTAAACTGACCGTATTCGGCCAGCTCGGCCTCAAACTCGGCAGGGGTCTGTTGGACTTCGGCGGCATAAATCAGGGCGATGTACTTCATGGTGGGGGTCTCCTGTCGGATGGATGAGGGTCGGCGCGGTTTGTTGCGCGCTCCGTGATGATGACGAAGACACACCCACCACATCGACAGCCCAAAGATAAGTGTTGGATGAGTGATTGGCAGGGGTGATGCTGCTGCTCAGGGCCGGCCCAACTGCTGGCAGATGGCCGATAGGCCGCCGCGCACATCGGCGCGCAGGTCGATGTAGTTGAGCAGCTTGATATAGGTGGGCAGCTGAGCGTCATACAGGTAGAGCGGGACGAGCACGCCTTCGTGGTCGCGGTTGCGGGCCACGGCGATGTTAAATTCCTCTTGGCAGATGGTGGAGGCGATGTAATCGGGCGAGAGCAGCGCGATGACCTGCTGCGATTCGTCTAGGGCGCGGTAGAGCTTTTGCTGCCAAGACGAGCCGACGCGCATCGAGACGCGGTCGATGAACACGCGCAGGTCGGGGCGCTGGCGGCGCAGCTCTTCATACAGCCAGTCGGCGTCGTCCTGATTTTTGCGGCTGTAGCTGATAAACACGTCATAGTCAAAGCCGTCCTCGCCGCCGTCGGTGGGGACGGGGGTGCTGGCGGCCTTGCGATAGCGCCGCTTGAGGAAGTGGAACAGGCCGCTCATCTCGCCGGCTTTGAAGGGGTCATATTCCACCAGCTTGATGACGTCCAGCGGCGTGCCGCGCGCCAGCCAATTGACCGCGTTTTCGACCAGCGCGTCTAGCATCTCGACGGTGGGGGTTTTTTGTTGGCCGGTGGCCACCTGCGGCATGGCCACTGAGCGCACGTGGGGCGGGCCGAACACAAACGGCAGCAGCGCGCGGAAGATGTCGCCGACCACTTGCGAGGCCTTGCCGCGCTCTTGCGGCTCGAAGCACAGCACGCGCCCAAAGCGGACGCCATCGGCGGGGGGTATCGGGTTGGACAGCCAGCACGACGAGAAGGCGCGCATATCGACCGCTTTGTCTTTGGCCAGCTCGGCCACGCTGATGCCGCGCCGGTGCAGCGCCCCGATCAGGGTGGTGGGCAGCGGGCGGTAGTTGTTGGGCCGTGCCGAGACCACCAGCACATCGACGGCGTGTTCGTGGGGCATGTCGGTCAGGTCGCCCAGATACAGCTCTAGGCGGTGTTCGCCGATGGCAGATTGAACGGTGAGCGAATCGAGCAGTTTCATCGGCGGTACACTCCGGCAGATGGCACAAAAAACCACCCGATGATAGCAAATATCGGGTGGTGGTGGCGATAAGCTCGGTGAGATGCCGCAAAGGCCGGGCCGTGGGCTACGACTCGGCCTCTTGCAGTGCGGGGGAAGGCGTGGGCAGCGCATCAGCGGGGGCGGCTGGGAGGTCAGCGGGGGGTGCGGGACGGTCAAGCCGCTCGATGGGTGTGCTGGATGCGGCGCGTGCGCCGTCGGGGTGGCCAAGGCGCTTGAGCGCGTCACGGGCGGCAGAGCGCACGCGGTCACGCGTGGGGTCATTGGCCACATCTTGCAGATAGGGGACGGCACGCGCATTGCCCAGCTTGCCCAGCGCCTCGGCAGCGTGCAGCTGCGCTTGATAGCCCGGCGAATTGAGCGCGCGGATGAGCGGGTCTACCGCCCGCGGGTCGCCGATGATGCCCAACATCTGGGCGGCGCGCCCACGCACGATCAGGTCCTCGTTCCAATCGCCCACGATGTGGATCAGGGTGCGTACCGCTGTTTCCCCACCCATCATGCCCAGTTTCATGACCGCAGAACGGCGAGTCTCCTTGTTCACGTCTCTAAGTTCACTCATGATGAACTTGATCGCTTTCGGGTCGGGGTCAACCATGGTCAGATGCCTTTCGTGTTGAATGTGGGTTGTAAGGTATCACAACCATTACAACCTTGATACTATCCTAGCCTAAATTTCGGCGCTGAGCATAAACTTCTCATCTATGGGCAAAATTGCTAAGCTTCCGTCGTGCAATCGCCCGACACGGTCGGCATAGCGCACGATGTCGGGGTTGTGGGTGGCCATCACCAGCGTCTTGCCGGCTTCGCGGGTGAGTTCGAGCAGCAGGCGCAGCACGCGCTCGCCGTTTTCGTCGTCAAGATTGCCGGTTGGCTCATCGGCAATCACCAGCGCTGGCTCGCGGATGAGGGCGCGAGCGATGGCCACACGCTGCTGCTCTCCTCCGCTGAGCTTATCGGGGAAGGCATTGGCGCGGTCGGCCAGCCCCACGCGCGCCAGCAGAGTCAAGGCCTTGGCGCGCCCATCGGTGCGTGTGCCGCCCAATTCCAGCGGCATCATCACGTTTTCGAGCACGGTCAGGGTGGGGATGAGGTTGAAAAACTGAAACACGATGCCGATGTGGTCGCGCCGGAACAGCGTCAGGCGGCGCTCGTCCAGCGCGGTCAGCTCGGTATCACCGATCCAGATGCGCCCGCCGTCTGCACGGTCGATGCCGCTGAGCAGGTTGAGCAGGGTGCTTTTGCCGCTGCCGCTTTTGCCCAGCATCACAAAAAACTCGCCCTGTGCGATGTCGAGGTCAACCTGATTGAGGACGCGGCGGGTCTGACCCCCTTCTGTGTATAGACGAGTGAGCTGCTGGATGCGGATGAGCGGGGCGGAGGTGTTGGCAAGCTGCATAGATGAATTATCTCCAGACTCGGACGCCACCACATCGTCAATTTGTACGAATTGGGGGCGTGAATGTGTCTACTGGCATGATAACGTTTTCGGGGTGGGGGATTGTTCCCATCCATACTGATAGGATGGTAACAGAGGTGGATAAGCGCGCGGTGAACGAGGCGTAAAGCGTCCCCTTCATCCCCAAAGCCCCTTCTCCTCAGCGTGGGAGAGGGGCTTTTTTGTGGGTGCAGGGGGGAAGGTTTTTTGCGCGCGGGCGGTTATTCCAGCGCCAGCAGATAGGCCACGAGGTCATCGACCTGTTGGGGGGTCAGGCGTTCGGCGTAGTTTTGCGGCATCAGGTCGCCGCGCCATGGCTCGTTGACCACCGCCATCACGTCGATGATGCCCTCGCGGATGTACTGTTCTGGCGGGGTATCGGGGAAGTTTTCGGCGGCCCATGCGGCAATGCCTTTCAGGTCTGGCCCGACGCGCCCCGCCCCACCGGTGATGCTGTGGCACGAGATGCAGCCCATCTCGAAAAAGACCACCTGCCCGCGCTGCTCAGCGGTTAGCGGAGCGGGGGTGACGGTGGGCGGCGGCGGGGTGACGGTGTGGGCCGGCTCATCTTGGGATGCGGTTGACGTGCAGGCAGCCACGGTCAGGGCCAGCATCAGCAGCAGCAGGGCCGGCTTGAGCATGACGAGCAGCGGCATCTCAGCGGGCCTCCGTGCGGCCATGCATCACAAGGCTGAAGATGATGACGCTGAAGGCCACAAACGCCAGCAAGGGGATGGTGATGAAGCCGTACCAGTTAATCCAGCGGATGGTGCACGAGACCGCATCGGTGGCCGAGCACTGCGTCTCGCCAATCACGCCATAGGTCATGGCGCAGTGAT
Organism: Anaerolineae bacterium; assembly: GCA_034431675.1. Taxonomy (GTDB): domain Bacteria; phylum Chloroflexota; class Anaerolineae; order Aggregatilineales; family Phototrophicaceae; genus Flexicrinis. The sequence continues at coordinate 20,267 of DAOUCZ010000087.1, forward strand.
ACAGCGCAATCAGCCAGCCGATGATGCTGAGCGGCAGGCCGTAGGCGCGCGCGCCGCGCCCATCCCCGCGCAGCAGGGCCACCCCCAGCACCGCCACCAGCGGATACATCGCGATGCGCTGATACCAACACAACGCGCACGGCGGGAACAGCATGTACTCGCTGAAATATAAGCTGCCGCCCATCGCAACAGCCGCCTGCACCCACGCCAGATGCAGCCACGACGGGCGCAGCACAGATGCGCGGGCAGGGGCGGGAGAAACAGAGAGGTCGGACATCGGCGGATGCTCCTGTGAGATGGCAGACGGAACAGCACAAGGTGCTGTGATTGCGCTCTATGATACCCCATGCTGCCCACCCGCCCTAGTGACGCGCTGCACCCTTGTCTGGGGACAGATGTCACATTACAAGCTGCGCAGCTCGGCCTCGCTGAAGTCGCGTTCGTTCCAACGGTCATACACCGCGCGATATTCTGCTGCCGGCGTCACCCCAATCACCCAGCGGCCATCGCGCCTGCGGCGGATGACCGAATAGCAGTGGCTGCAATGCAGCAGCTTGCCCCCCCGCTCAACGCGCAGGGCGACCTGCCGGCAGACCGGACAGCGCTGCACCGGCAGGCGTTCGGGGCGGGGGCGAGCGGCCTCGGCGGGCGGGCGCGTTGGGGCAGCGGCGGGCTGTGCGCTGCGCGCACGCACGGGGGCATGGCGCAGTGTGGCTCGCCGCCCCAACACCGCCACCAGCATCAGCCCCGCCCCGAGCGTCAGCAGGGCCGAAATCAGTACAATCCTGCCGGTCTCCCCATCATCTAACGGGGTGACTGGCGGGGCATCGGGCGGCGCAGCAGTCGGGGGGATTATCAGCGCGATGGCGGTTGGCTCGTCGGTGGGGGGCGGGGTCTGGCTGGGGGCGGGGAGCGTGGGCGACGCACGGCGCGTTGAATCCAGCGGGGCAAAGGTGGCAGTGGGCGGCACGGGCGTGAGGGTGGCGGGCGGGGGCAAGCTGCTGGCCGGTGTGAGCAGCACGGCCACCAGCGTTTCATCCGGCGCGGACAGGGTGGCGGTTTGGGCGGGGACGCTGCGCGGCAGCAGGCTGAGGGCGCTGCCGTCTGTCAGCTGTGCCCCGCCGTTGTCAAAGTCGCGCACGCCGGCCAGCGAGACCGGTAAGCTGCCGCGCGCCTCCAACTGGCCAAACAGCACCCCACAGGCCGCCGGCACAGCCTCGGGCAGGGGGCTGTAGGTGGTGACATAGGCCGAGACCGCCGGAAAGGCCATCCAATCGAACGGGGAGAACAGCGCCACCGCCACGGTTTTATCGGCGGGCAGGGCCTTGACTAGCGCTTGTTGGGCCGGATTGCCGGCGGCGTTGCTGGTGAAGACCACCGCGCGCTCGCTGCTGCCGGCCACGCTCACCGCGCGGGCGATGTCGTCCTGCGACGGGCTTTCGCCCACCCCCAGCCATGTCACGCCGCCGCCGCTGGCCGCCTCGCAGGACTGCCGGATGGCCGGGCGGCTGGCCGGATAAATCACGCTGACGCGCGTGCGGGCGGGGTCGAGCGGCAGCGCGCCGGTCTGGTCATAGGCCACCGTCACACCGGCGTTGAACAGCTCGCGCACCAGCGCCGCGCCTTGGGCCGCATCCACGCGCGCCGGCGCGCCGGCAGGGTCAAGCGGCTGCCAATCCAGCACGCCGTAGCGCTGCTTGGCATCAAGGATGCGCCGCACCGACTCGTCGATGCGCGCCTCGCTGAGGCGTCCGCTGCGCACCGCCTCGACCACCCCCGCCATGGCCGCCATCTGGCTGGACGGGCTGAGGTTTGCCCCAAACGCCACAATGTCCACCCCTGCCTCGATGGCGCGTATCGACGCTTCGGGGTAGCTGTAGACAAGGTCGATGGCGTCCATCTCGATGGCGTCGGTCATAATCAGGCCGGTGAAGCCAAGTTCCTCGCGCAGCAGGCCGGTCACCACGTTGTAGCTGAGCGAGGCCGGCAAGCGCTCATCGGGGTCATAGGCCGGATACCAGATGTGCGCCACCATCACCGCCTCGACGCCGGCGGCAATCGTCCAGCGGAAGGGCGCGAGTTCGACGCGTGACAGCTCGTCGCGCGCATAATCCACAGTCGGCAAGCTGGTGTGCGAGTCCAATTCGGTATCGCCGTGGCCGGGGAAGTGCTTGGCGGTGGCCAGCACCCCGCCGCCCTGCATCCCGCGGATCAGCGCGGCCAGCATCTGACCGGTGCGCTCTGGCTCTGACCCAAACGAGCGCCGCCCAATCACCGGATTGCGCAGGTTGGTATACAGGTCGGCGACCGGCGCAAGGTTGAGGTTCACTCCCACCGCCGACAGCTCGCGCGCCAGCGTCTCGCCGGTGCGCCGCGCCAGCGAGACATCGCCGGTGGCGGTCAGCAGCATCATGGCCGGCAGGGTGGTAAAGCCGTCCTTCAGGCGGGCAATCACCCCGCCCTCCTGATCGGTGGTGATGAACATCGGCACGCCGCCTGCCCCGACTACGGCGGCCTGCCATTCATTAATCAGGCGGGTGGTGGCCACCGGGTCGCCGACGTTGCTGGCAAACAGCACCGCGCTGCCCGGCTTCCACGTGGTCAGCAGCTCGCGGCCCGGCGCGTTGAGCGGCGCGCCATACAGGTTGGCCATAAACATCTGCGCCACCTTGTCGGACAGGCTCATGCCGGCCAATATCTGCTCCACGCGCGTGGGCTGTGCCGACGCCGGCCCGAACAGCAGCGCCCCCAGCATCACCCCGATGCACCACAGCCTGAGTTTCATCAGAACTCCCCATGCTGGTTGAACAGCACGAACCAGAAATTGTCGCGCTCTTGGGCGGTCATCAAGCGCGGGCGGCCCTGCCCGTCGATGATGCCGGCATACACCCCGACGGTGTGCAGGTGACCGTCATAAATATACAGCTCATCCAGCAAGAAGCGCACACCCGCCCAAAAGGTCTGGTCGAACAAGAAGTTGCCCAACCCATAGTGCACAAAGGCCTGCTGCCCGCCATAGCCGGCAATCACGTTGAGCGCCTGCGGAAAGTGCGCCTGCGTCCCACCCACATAATCCGCGCCCCATGCGGCATAGGTGGCAAAGTCGCGGCGTTGGGCGTCGGTGGGGGCGTGCTGGTCAAACTCGGCATACTGCACCGTCAGGATGACCACGTCGTAGGCGGCTTTGAGGCGCGGCAGCTCGGCCCGCAGCCAGCTGGCGTCACAGGCGGCAGCGCCCGGCCTGCCGGCGGCATCGTCAGCCAGCGCGTAATATGGCCCAACCGCGTTGCACGCCACCCATGCCACGCTGCCCCCCGCCCCCTGCCAGATGAACGGCGCGCGCGCCTCGGCCAGCGTCTGCCCGCCGCCCACGGTGGCCCATCCGCCGGCGTGCAGGCGCGCCAGCGTGTCCAGATAGGCGGCGTGGCCATAATCGGCGTTGTGATTGCCCGACAGCTCAATCACATCTGCCCCCAGCAGCGCAAACAGGCGCAGATGGTCGGGGTCGCCGCAAAAGCTGCTGCTGCCGCCGAGGCGCGGCGCATCCGGCGCGGCGGGGCAGTCGTCAATCACCGAGACCTCGCTGCTCAGATGGAACAGGTCGGCGCGGGTGGTGATCGGGGCGATGGCCTGTGCGGCCCACTCCACCCCATTGGCGCGCAGGGCGTTGAGTGTGCCGCGTGCCAGCGCGGTCACCCCGCTCACCATTACGCGTGACAGGCGCGACGGGCTGAAATTGGGTGTAGCGGTCTCGGCAAAGGCCAGCGTATAGCCACCAGCGGCCAGCATGTCCACCGGATGCTGCTCGTCGATGAGCAGCACGCGCAGGCGCAGGTTCAGCCCGTCCCACGGCGCAAGCGTCCAGCGCGAGCGGTCGCGGAACAGCTCGTTTTCCACCGCCAGCGCGGTATCCAAGACGCGGGTATCGGGGTGCAGGGCCACCCCATAGGCGGTCAGCGCGTCGCGCACGGCCTCGCTGACCGTCAACTTGGGCAGCAGCTGACCGGCCAGCAGCGCCGCCCATGTGTCGGTGTCCAGCGTATACAGTGGGCTGGGGAAGGCTGCCGCCGGCACAAACAGCGCCACGCCGTCGGCTTGCGTGCCCATAGGTTCGGCAGCGAGGTCGGGCGGGGTCTCGGTCAGCGCATCGGCATAGAATGCCAGATAGTCCGGCAGATGCTCGCGCCAATAGGCCTCGGTGTGCTGACCGGTCGGGTGCACCAGATAGGTATGCGGGATGCCGGCGCGCTTGAGCGCAGCATTCATGCGGTCAAGGCCTGGGGCGGCATAATCGTCCGCACCGCGGTCGAGATAGAGGCGCGGGGCATCGGCAGGCGAGAGTGCGGCGGCAAGGTCAAGCGGGTTGTCCTGCGGCTCGGCGTGATAGGGGTCAAAAAAGGCGCTGTGCCCGCCCACCGCGCGGAACTGCTGCGGGTGACGCAGCGCAATTTGATAGGCCCAGAAGCCGCCGCGGCTGATGCCCCCGATGGCGCGCCGGTTGGGGTCGAGCGACCAACGCGCCTCGGCCTGCGGCAGCAGCTCTAGCACCGCGTCACCCCACGTTGGCCCGCTGAACAGGTTGGTATTGGCCTCCGCCTCGCCCGATGGCATCAGCACGGCATAGGCGGGGGCAAGCTCGGTCAGCCCAAGCGACACCAGCTGCCGGTCATCGCTGTTAGAGCCGTGCAGGAACACCAGATAGGGCAGTGGGTCGGTGGCATCGGGCGGGCGGCACGGCAGATAGACCGTGACCGTGACCGCGCGGCGCAGGCGGGGGCTGTCCAGCGTGGTGCGCTCCACGGTCGGGCAGTCGGCATCCGATGAGGGGGCGGTTTGCGCGGTTTGGGGTGCGCGGTCGCCTTCCACCGTCAGCCACCACGCGGTGTACCCGTGCCCGTCGTACGCCGGAGAGACCACGAATCCGGCGCGGGCGGCGGCGGTCAGCCACGGGTCAATGGCCGCCCAGTCGGGCGCAATCAGCAGGCGCGGGGCGCGGTCGGGGTTGAGCGGGGCATCGGCGGCCAAGTCCTGCGGGGTGGGATAATACACCACCCGCTTATCTGACCACGGGCCGAGATAGTACCCCATCTCCCAGCCCAGCCACGGGTTATACACAATCGTGCCCAACCCTTGCGCATTGACGAAATCGGCCAGTTCGTTCAGGCCGGTGTGCCGGTCGCGCGCGGTGGTGGGCAGATAAGCAGGGGTGAGCGCCACCACGCACAGCACCAGCGCGGGCAGCGCCGCCGTCCAGCGCCGGCAGGCCAATCCGGCCAGCACCACGGCCATCGGGAGGGTGAACATCAACAGGGCAGGCAAGGCATAACGCTCGTATAGGTTAAACGGCAGGACGATATGGGCCAGCAGATACAGGCATGGGTAGAGCACGGCCAAAAAGCGGCGCTGGCGCAGCAGCATCAGCAGGCCGGCGGCGGTCAGCCAGCCGCCCAGCCCGCCAAAGGCCTGCTGCATCACCGCCCACCAAAAGCCGGCCCGTGCCGGCCACTCTGACGGGGCGGTCAGGAGTCGGTAGGGGTTGTTGTTGCCGGCGGCCACGCTGTTGAACGAGTCGCCCGGGCGCAGCGCGTCCCACAGCAGCAGCAGGCTGACCGCCGCCGCCGCCGTCAGGCCAAAGCGCCGCAGCTGCGCCCGATGCTGGCGCGGCAGCAGCGGCAGAATCACAGCCGGCAGCATCAACACCGCCTGCTGCTTGCTGGCCAACGCCGCCCCCCCTCCTGCGCCGGCCAAGCCGCCCCGCCCGTTGACCTGTGCCGCCAGCGCCACCGCCAAGCCGGCCAGCATCGTGGCGTCGGTTAGGGCCATGGCCTCAAATGCGGTAATGGTGGGCGAGGCGGCCCACAGCAGGCCGGCCCACAGCCCGATTGACCACCGCCCGCCGGCCCGTGCCGCCCATGCCATCAGGGCCGCGCACGTCAGCACCCCGCACCACACCGCCGGCAGGCGGGCCGCCCACTCGCCGGCGCGCGGCGCAAGGTCGAGCACCCCCAGCGGGTTGACCGTCACTGCTGCGCCGTGCAGGGTCAGTGCCATCAGATAGAGCGCCAGCGGCGGTTTGTCCAGTGTGCCGCTCAGCCACCAATCGCCGTGTACGGCGGCGCTGCGCGCAAAGGTGGCAAACAGCGCTTCGTCGGCATGAAAGCGTATATCGGCCTGCGCTGCGGCCAACCGCATCCCCAGCGCCAGCATCAAAATGCTCAAAACCATCATACGTCTCATCACAGACGGTTATAATCCTGCTCTATCTGTTTCGGCAACCCACGGAAGGCCACCGCCATGACCGTTATTTATTTCGACGATGATGCTCAGCTGGATGACCTGCGCGGCAGAAACGCCGGCATCCTTGGCTATGGGCCGTTGGGGCAGGCCTTTGCCCAAAACCTGCGCGACAGCGGCGTGCCGGTGCTGGTGGCGGCCCACGGCGGCCCAGAGGTCAGCGCTGCCGCCCGTGACCGGATGGCGGTCGAGGACGTGGCCGAGGTGGCCCGCCAGTGCGACCTGCTGGTCATCACCATCCCCGACGAGGCCCTGCCAGAGACCTACCTGACCGACATCGCGCCGCACCTCAAGGCCAACGACCTGCTGATGTTCACCAGCGGCTATACCCTTGCGTTTCGGTATGTCGAGCCGCCGACCTTCGTCGATGTCGGCCTGCTTGCCCCGCGCGCCTCGGGCGAGGGGATGCGCGGCGGCTATCTGAACGGGACGGGGGCGCTGTCGTTCGTCTCGGTCGTGCAGGATGCCAGTCGGCAGGCCTTTAAGCGGGTGCTGGCGGTGGCGCGTGGGGCGGGCCTGCTGCGGGCCGGCGCGATCGAGGTCAGCGTGGAGCACGAGGCCTATCTGGCGCTGTTTGTGCAGCAGGCGGTCATCCCTGCCTTCCATCATATCATGGTCACGGCGGCAGAGCTGCTGACTCGTGAGGGCATCCCACCAGAGGCCGCCTTTGCCGACCTGCACATCGCCGGGCGGTTTTATGATTATCTGCTGCAAGCCAACCGCGACGGCCTGATGCCCACCCTGCTGCAACAGCCGCTGATGGCGCAGTATGCCGCGCTCAGCCGCATGGCGCGCTTTGCCGAGCTGCGCCTTGAGAGCATGATGGAGGCCTCGCTGCGCGAAATCCGCGGCGGGCAGTTTGCGCGCGAGTGGCTGCGCGAGCAAGAAGAGGGCTTGGTGCGCCTCAACCGCCTGCGCAAGCAGGAGGGCGAGCGCCCGGTGTGGGATTATGAGCAGCAAACCCTCGATTTGATGCGCGACTCGTGAGCGGGGCGCTGGCCCGCACCCCGCCCCTGAACATTCGCGGCGCGATTCGGTACAATCGGGGCGGAGATGTTCCGTTTGCTACAGCCCTGTCAGGAGTGGTATCACGATGGCTTACCTTAACGCTTCGGAGCGCGCGGCGCTCACACAACAGCTCAAGAGCATGTCGTTTGGCCCGGCCAAGCGCAAGCTGCGCGGCATGGACAGCAAAAGCCGCCTCGTGTTCTATCGCAACAATCAAGAGGTTGGCAAGTGGATGACCCGCTTTGAGCTGCCCAGCTTTGGCATCCGCGCCACCCTGATCGAATCGTTTGGGATGCAGGCCAAGAAAGACGGCAGGATCAACGGTGAATACGAGCTGGTCGATGTGATCGTCGAGCCAACCCCCGACAACCGTAGCTAAACCGCCCGGCGCGGTGTTGTTATGCTGTGGGGGGATCATCCCCAAAAGCTGTGTTTTTGACCAACCAGAGGTGAGATATTTATGCTTCGTACCCTGCCCCAAACCCGTGTGATGAGCCTGCCGCAGCGGCTTGCGGCCGTGCTGGCTTTCTCGGCCCTGACGGCGCTGTCGGCGCGCGTCTCGATTGAAATCGGCGGGCCTGCGCCGTTTACGCTGCAAGTGCTGGTGGTGCTGCTCAGCGGCCTTGCGCTGGGATGGCGCGATGGTGCGCTGTCGCAGGTGGTGTACTTGTCGGCGATTGCCGCCGGCGCGCCGATTGATGCGCGGATGCTGGGGGCGGCGGCCTTTGCCGGCCCAACCGCCGGATTTTTGGTGGGGTTTGTGCCGGCGGCGGCGCTGGCCGGCCTGCTGGTGGAGCGCGGCGGCAGCGCCTTTGTGCTGCGCTGGGCGGCGGGCCTTGCCGGCGTGCTGGTGATTTATGTGTGTGGGGCGGGCTGGTTTGCGCTCAGCCGTGCCATGCCGCTGGACGCTGCCTTTACCGCGGTGGTCGCGCCGTTTATCGGCCTTGATGTGGTCAAGGCGCTGATTGCCGCCGGCCTGACCGAGACCGCCCGCGCCCTGCTCGGCTCGCGCTAGCGCGGTGGATTGGGGGCAGGTCTGTCCCCTGTGTTTGATGGTGCTTTTGCGCGCGACATGACTCATCCCGAAGTTAAGGGGTGAGGTAGAAAACAAAAGACCTTTCGGGTAAGCTGAAGTTTCCACACAAACAGCGACACCGGAGG
>DAOUCZ010000088.1:0-55512 GCA_034431675.1 Anaerolineae bacterium
ACGATGCTTCACGGGCGCATCACGATGCTTCACGGGCGCATCACGATGCTTCACGGGCGCATCACGATGCGCCCCTACTGATTTTGAAACCCATCATGCGGCCCAAGAAAGGAACAAGCAGATGATATTCGGTGTGGATGGCGCATGGGCAAACGTGCTGGGCTGGCCGCTGCCGTCGTTTGCCGCGCTGATTGGCATAGGCATCTTGGTCGGCTTTGGCATAGCGCTGGCGGCGCGCGGCACGCTTAAGGCCGGCGCACTGGCGGATGTCGGGCTGGTGGCCCTGCTGGCTGGGATTTTGCTGGCACGGCTAGAGCACATCCTGCTCAACCTGCCCTATTTTGCGCGGGTGCCGGCTGAGATGTGGGAAATACGCGCTGGCGGGCTGGAATGGCGCGGGGCGCTGCTGGGCGGCCTGCTGGGGGCATGGGCCATGGCGCGGGTGCGCCGGCTGAGCCTGCCGCGCGTGTTTGATGCGCTGGCGCTGGCCGTGCCGCCGGTGATGTTTGGCGGCTGGTGGGCGTGCATGGCCAACGGATGCGGCTATGGGGCAGAGGTGGCCAACCTGTCCGATTATGCCGATGTGTGGGTGTGGGAAGCCAGCGGGATATACGGCATCATCGCCCCGCGCTGGCGCGTACAGGGCATCGGGATGGGGGCTGCCGCCCTCATCTGGGCGGTGCTGCTGATGATGACATGGCGCGGATGGGCCAGCGGACGGCGGATGGTGTGGGCGGTGGCGCTGACCGTGTTGGCGATGAGCGCTTTGGGCGCGCTGCGCGGTGACATGGCGTAGTAGGCGCGTGGTGCAGGCGTCGGCCGCCCTGCGGTATACTGCATTCATCAAAAGTGGGTGCAAAGGGGCGCAACAACATGGAGCGGGGTATCGAGCTGCGTCGAGCAATCGGCGGTGTGCTGCTGGCGCTGGTGCTGAGCGCTTGTGCGGGGCGTCCGCTGCCACAGCCCACCCCGACTGTCGCGCCCACGCGCACCCCGTCGCACACGCCGGCGGTAACTGCCGTGGCACAAAACCCCACGCGCACCCCCATCCCCACCCAGACCTTTACCCCACAACCCTCAGACACCCCAGTGCCGCCCACCGCCACCGATACGGCCACTGCCACCGTGCGGCCCAGCAACACCCCGCTGCCGCGCATCGAACCGTCGCGCACGCCCACCCCAACCCTAACCGTCACCCCCAGCCCATCCCCAACGGTGACGCCCAGCGTCAGCCCGACGCCCACCGCCACCGATACCCCACAGCCCACCGCCACCCTCACCCCCAGCGCCACGCCGTCCGCGTCGGCCACGCCGCCACCCACCGCCACCGACGCGCCCATCATCACAGCCACCGCCCCCGCCTCGCCAACTGCCTCAAATACCACCACGCGCACCGCGCTGCCGGCCAGCCCGACCGCCGCCGCCACATGGACGCCCCTGCCCTCGCCCACCGCCAATCAACCGATAGAGCGGCCCACCCTCGACGCTACCCCGACCTTTGCCACCCTCGCGCCCAATCAGCCGACGCCGGTCGGGACGCTGCCGCCCAATACGCCGGTGCAGTCCGAGGGGAACACAGCCGCCACCGCCACCCCCTCCCCCGCGCCTACCGTCGGCAACGTCAACCCGCCCCCCACCATCGCCTTTGATGCGGTGCTGCTGCCCCCCATCACCTCGATTGGGGCGGCGCGCGCCTTTGCGCTTGGGCCGGGCGGCAGCGGCGCGGCCTTCGACCTGCCCACCGCCGCCGACCCGCGCCTGTTTGTGCGCAACCCGCGCAACCCGTCGGTATATGTGGCCACCGACGCGCTCGGCTTCTACTCGCTGATTGTCAACGGTCAGCCGCAGGGCCTGCCCGCGCCGTTCACCGAGTTTTATCCCGAATCACGCGCGGCCAACGACAAGCTGGTCACCGATGCGGCATGGTCACCCGACGGGCGATTTGTGGCCTTTATCGTGGACAACCCCGATCAAAAGCAGGGCAACGACGGAGTGTGGTGGTATGAGCCGGGGGTCAATACGCCGGTGCAGGTGCTGGTCAACTGCCGCCCGGGCGCGCCGGGCTGTGCCATCGTTCAGCCGCTCGGCTCTCCCTATAACTGGCACGCGCAGTCGGTGGTGTGGTCGCCCGACAGTCAGCGCATCTTGGCCCGCCTGTTCATGTATGCCGACGAGTTCAACGGCCAAAGCGGCGCGCTGGTGCTGGAGCGCAGCACCGACAAATCGGTGCGCGGGCACATGATCCCCTATGAATACACCGATTGGGCGGCCAACAGCGCCCGCATCATCGTCAGCGGGCGCAGCAGCAGCGGGCAGTGGGTGTTTGGCTCGGTGGCACTGGACGGGCAAGATTTTCAGCCAGCGGCAGTCTCTGGCCAATATTGGGTGCAGAACGCGGTGCAGTCCGGCGGGCGGCTGATTGGGCTGGCGCGCGCCGATGGGCCAGACGGCCCGATGCGTCTGATGGACTCCGACGGGGCGTTCTTGACCGGCGACATCGGCACAAGCCGGCCTGTCGAGGTCAAGTGGAATCCCGAACGCAGCGCCGCCTATGTGCGCACCGCAGACGGGCGCTCGTATCTGGCGTATGTCAGCGGGCAGGTGACCGACATCAGTGGGCAGGTCGGGGACATCCGCGCGGTCTCGTGGGTGCAGGGCGAGCTGCCCCCCACCGCCTCAGCGGCGGCCATCCCCTCAGGCGTGATTGAGGGCAGCATCTATGCCCCCGGCCAGCAGCTGATTGTGCAGAGCACCAGCGGCGGCCTGAATCTGCGCAGCGAGCCGTCCACCAGTGCCGGCGTGCTGGTTTATGTGACCAACGGCAGCTATGTGGCCGTGTTGGCCGGCCCAACCGAGACACAAAGCGACATTGGGCGCATCGTGTGGTGGCGGGTGCAGATTGCCAACGGCACACAGGGCTGGATGGCCGGCGAAATCGGCGGCACGGCCACCTTTGCCGTGCCCTAGCAAAACGCCGCGTCCCGCACCGAAGGGGGGACGGTGCGGGACGCAGGGGGGAACAGCTGTCGGGGATGATGCGTGTTAGGCGTTAGCGCCCTCGGTCTCGACCACCTGAATGGCCTCAACATCAAGGTCAATCTTGATGTCCTTGCCCACCAGCCAGCCGCCGGTCTCCAGCGCAACGTTCCACGTCAGGCCAAACTCTTCGCGGTTAATCTTGGTGCTGCCGCTAAAGCCCAACACCGTCTGACCCCACGGCGACTTGACCTCGCCCAGCTTCTCCACTTCCAGCACCACCGGACGGGTCACGTCCTTGATGGTCAGGTCACCATAGACCTTGCCGCTCTCGCCGTTGACCTCAACCTTGGTGCTCTTGAAGGTGATGTACGGGAACTTCTCGGCATCCAAAAAGTCGGCGCTCAGCAGGTGCGCATCGCGCTGCTCCACACCAGTCGTCCCCATCGACTTGACTTCAATCTGCGCCTCGACCGTCGAAGCGTTCGGGTTGGCCGGATCGTAGGTCAGCGTGCCGGTCACGTTGCGGAACTCGCCGCGAACGTTGGTCAGCATCATGTGGCGCACGGTGAACTGGGCGGACGTGTGGGCGGCTTCGAAGTTATAGGTAGCCATATTTGGCGGGTCTCCTTGTGCTGTTAGGGTGACATTCAAACGGACTACAGTCCGTTTACACCACCAACGATAGCACAGACCCGCGGCAAAGGGGCGTTAGAGGATGATGAGAAAACGGACTAATGTCCGTTTTTCAACAGTTGGTCAATCAGGGTATGCAGGTTGGCGCGGATGGCTTCGAGGGTGAAGCCAAGGTGCGTCTGCTGGTGATAGAGGGTGTGCGAGTCGAGCATCATAAACAGCATTCCGGCCACATAGGCCGGCTCGACCACGCTCTGGCGCTGCCGAAACAGCTCGGTCAGCACATCGCGCCACCACAGGCGCGCCGGATGATTGAGCGTGGCGCTGGGGGCATGATGGGTGGCCTCGCACAGCACCGCGCTGTTGCGGCTCGAGAAATCCAGCGCCTGATCGATAAACCAGTGCAGGTTTTCTTGGGCGCATTCATGGCGCTGCAAGCGGGCGTCGGTCTGGGCGCGCAGGTCTTGGGCTTCGCTGTCAATCAAGGCGTGCAAAAGTTGGGCCTTATCGGCAAAGTGGCGATAGAGCGTGCCCTTGCCGATGTTGGCGGCCTCGGCCACAGCCGACATCGTGACGTTGCCAACGCCCAATTCATCGAACAAACGGCGCGCATTGCACAAAATCAGCTCGTGATTGCGCGCCGCGTCGGCTCTGGGGGCTTTTTGGGGGGCAGGTGATGTGGTCATGGCATTGAGTATATCACACCTTTTTCATATGGATTCCTGACGTGTTCACCGGCCTGATTCCTACGCTTGATATGCGCGCTGACCGGTGCGCCCTACCCTAAATCGCGCCATCCGATACAATGGGCGGGGCATTTGGGATGGCATGGACTGAGTTCCATCATCACTGCGAGGGGGTATCAGACGGTGAGCCTATTGGACTATGGCCGCCTCATCGTACAGCGGGGTTGGGTGTTGGCCTTGTGCGCCCTGCTGTCCGCCGGCGCGATGGGCTTGGTCAGCCGTGCACAAACGCCGGTCTACCGCTCCACCTATCAGGTACTGATTGAGCCAGCGCGCACCGAACAAGGTGTCAGCGCCGGCCAGCGCTCACTGCTGGGGTCAGTGGTGGTGGCCCTGCACACCACCGAAACCGCCGCCGAAATCATCGCCGAGCTGGGCATGGGCATCTCGCCGCTGGCGCTCAAGAACGGCACACGCATCGGCGCAGTGCCAGACCAGATGCTGATTCGCATTGAGGTGGACGACACCGACGGTGAATTTGCCAACATCGTGGCCCGCCGCTGGGGCGACAAGCTGATTCAGCAGCGCAACCGCCTGAATGCCGACCTCAATGAACGTGACCGCATCCTAGCCATCCCACAAGATGCCCCACGCTATGCCCTATACCGCCCGCGCACCGCGGTCAATATGGCGCTGGGCGGGCTTGGCGGCCTTGTGTTGGGTGTCTTAATCGTCTTTGGGCTGGAATACCGTCAAAACCGCCGCATCACCTCGCGCGATGATGTGCCGGGCCTGCCGGTGCTGGCCTGTGTGCCCGCACACACCCCCCTATCGTCATCTCAAGGAGACCCTCATGGCCGACACGCTCATCACCCTCAGTGACCCGCGCTCTAGCGCCTCCGAGGCGTACCGCACCCTGCGCGCCAATCTCACCCAGCTCGACCCGCACAAGCCGCTGACCGCCTTTGCCGTCAGCGCGGCGGCCCGCGCCGATGGCAAGAGCACCGCCGCGGCCAATCTGGCCGTCACGTTTGCCCAAGCAGGCCACAAAACCATCCTCGTGGATGCCGACCTGCGCCATCCGTCACAGCACACCCTCTGGGGCGTCCCCAACACCACCGGCCTCGCCGCCCTATTCGGCGATGACACCCTGCTGGCCAACCCGCCCTTTCACACCACCGCTGTGCCCAACCTGTCGGTGCTGACCGCTGGCAGCGCCGACGGCAGCCCATCCGACCTGTTCGCCAGCCCGCGCTTTGCCGACATCGTCGGCCTGCTGAAGGCGCGCGCCCATTTCATCATCTTCGACGTCCCCCCTGTGCTGGCCGTCAGTGACGCGCTGGTGCTGGGCGGGCGTGTCGATGGTGTGCTGCTGGTGGTGCGCGCCGGCAGCACCCGCCGCGATCATGTGCAGCGCGCGCGCGAGGCGCTGGAGCGTGCTCATGTGCGCGTGCTGGGCGCAGCCCTCACCAACGCCCCGCGTGAAAAGTTCTCTTATCCCTAAACCGCAGCGAGGTCGCCGCATGAAAGGTCTCATCCTCAGCGGGGGCAAAGGCACACGCCTTCAGCCCCTCACCTATACGCTGGCCAAGCAGCTCGTGCCGGTGGCCAACACGCCAGTGCTGTTCCGCGTGATTGATACCATCCGCGAAGCCGGCGTCACCGACATCGGCATCATCATCGCCCCCAACACCGGCGAAGAAATCCAGCGGGCCGTCACACAAGCCAACTTCGACGCCAACATCACCTTCATCCTGCAAGAAGAACCCAAAGGCCTTGCCCACGCCGTGCGCACCGCCTATGAAAAAGGCTTCTTGCGCGATGGCGAGCGCTTTGCCATGTTCCTCGGCGATAACGTCATCGAAGGCGGCATCAGCAGCTTGATTAGCGACTTTGCCACCCATCCCGAATGGAACGCGCAAATCGTGCTGAAAGAAGTGCCCAACCCCAATCAGTATGGCGTGGCCGTGCTGCGCCCCGATGGCTCAATCGAAAAGCTGATCGAAAAGCCGCCCGTGCCCCCCACCAACCTCGCCCTTGTCGGCATCTACATGTTTGATGGGCGCGTCAAAGACGCGGTCTATGCCATCCAGCCCTCTGGCCGCGGCGAATACGAAATCACCGATGCCATCCAGTGGCTGGTGGACAACGGCTATCAAGTCTTCCCACACATCCACCGCGGATGGTTCATCGACACCGGCAAGCCCTATGATATGCTGGAGGCCAACGCCTGCGTGCTAGAAGAACTCGTGCCGTCCATCGACCCCACCGCCACCATCGAAAACGCCACCATCGACAAACGAGTCACCGTGCAGGCCGGCGCAGTCATCCGCAACAGCACCATCCGCGGGCCGGCCATCATCGGCGAAAACGCCGTGATTGAGGACAGCTACATCGGCCCATTCACCAGCATCTATCACCGCACGGTGGTGCGCCGCTGCGAGATTGAGCGCAGCATCATCCTCGAGGACACCACCATCAGCGACCTGCCCACCCGCCTGCAAGAAAGCCTGATCGGGCGCAAAGTCACCCTCACGCGCAATACCCAGCGCCCCAACGCCCTCAAGATGAACCTCGGCGACCACTCGGTCGTCTATGTGGAGTAAAAACCAACCTGCTATGGTCAAAAAAACCGCACCCATCAAGCTCATCGTCACTGATGTAGACGGCACGCTGCTCAACAGTCAGCATCAGTTGGCCGAGCGCACCGAAAAAGCCCTCAAGGCCGCCATCGAGCAAGGCGTGCTGGTGGCGCTGGCCACCGGCAAGACCCGCGGCTCGGTCAACGACATCGTCAAACGCCTCGGCCTCAAGACCCCCGGCATCTTTGTTCAGGGGCTGGTGATTGCCCACCCCGACGGCTCGGAGCAGCACCTCGGCACGCTCGACCCCAAGCTGCTGCGCCGCGTGCTCACCTTCACCGAAGAGCGCGGCTTTCAGACCATGGCCTACAGCGGGCGGCGCATCCTCGTGCGGGCCATGACCGCCGAGGCCCGCATCATGACCGAGCAGTATGATGAACCCCTGCCCGAAGTGGTCGGCCCGCTGGTCAACCAGCTGGACGAGCTGCCGCTGAACAAGGTGATTTTCTGCGGGCGCGAGGCTAAGCACATCACCGCCCTGCGCTGGCAGCTGGCGCATCTGGTAGAAGGCAGCGCCCGCCTGACGCAAGCCCTACCCGACGCCCTCGAGCTGCTGCCCTATGGCGCATCCAAGGCCACCGCGCTCAAGCTGCTGCTCAAAGACCTCAAGCTGACCCCCGAAGAGGTGTTGGCCATCGGTGACGGTGAAAACGACATCGAGATGATTCAGCTGGTCGGGCTGGGCGTGGCGATGGGCAACGCCAATCCCAAGCTGAAGGCCGTGGCCGATGCCGTGGTCGCCAGCAACGACGCCGACGGCGTGGCCGAGGCGGTCGAGAAATATGTGCTCAAGCCGGCCCAACCCACCGAAACCGCCAAACCCATCACCGTGGCAGCCGCACCCGCACCGGCCGCCGAAAAACCCGCTGCGCCCGCGCCGACCGCTGATAAACCCGCCGATGCTGCCCCGGTCACCGCAGATAAGCCCGCCGCGCCGGCAGCAGATAAGCCCGCCGCGCCAGCCGCAGAAAAACCAACCGAAGCCAGCAAAACCGAGTAACCCACCATGAAGAACATCCTTGTCACCGGCGCAGCCGGCTTTATCGGCAGTGCGTTTGCCCGCTATATGGTGGCCAAGTACCCGCACTACAACATCATCGTCTATGACAAGCTGACCTATGCCGGCAACCTCGACAACCTGCTGCCCATCGACGATGAAGAAAACTACCGCTTTGTCCGCGGCGACATCGCCGACCGCGAGGCCGTGCGCGCCGCGCTCCAGCAGTACAACATCGATACCATCGTCAACTTTGCCGCCGAATCGCATGTCGATCGCAGCATCCTTGCGCCGGATGCCTTTGTCCATACCGACGTGGTCGGGGTCTATATCCTGCTGGACGAAGGGCACAAGCACGGCATCGGGCGCTTCTTGCAGGTCAGCACCGATGAGGTGTACGGCGACATCCACAGCGGCTTTTCGGTGGAGACCGACAACTTTCTGCCCAACAGCCCCTATGCGGCCAGCAAAGCCGGCGGCGAGCTGATGGTGCGCGCCTATCACATCACCCACGGCATGGACACCGTGATTACGCGCGGCAGCAACACCTTTGGGCCATATCAATACCCCGAGAAGCTGCTGCCGCTGTTTATCACCGAGGCCATCGATGGCCGCAGCCTGCCGCTGTATGGCGACGGCAAGCAGGTGCGCGATTGGCTGTATGTGGAAGACCACGTCACCGGCATCGACGTGGCCCTGCACCATGGCAAAAGCGGCGAGGCCTACAACATCGCCGGCGAAAACCAACAGACCAACATCGACGTGGTGACCGCCATGCTGGGCCTGCTGGGCAAGCCGCTGGGCCTGATTAAGCACGTGGAAGACCGCAAAGGCCACGACCGCCGCTATGCCATGGACGCCGCTAAGCTGCGTGGGCTGGGCTGGCAGCGCTCGGCCAGCTTTGCCGATGCGCTTAAGTCCACCGTCGATTGGTACGTGCAAAATGAGTGGTGGTGGCGCAAAATCAAATCAGGCGAATACATGGAATACTATAAGCGCCAATATGGCGACCGCCTGAGCGACAACGCCTAGGCCCGCCGCCCACCCCGCTCTTCTCTACCTCACCACAAGGACTCCTCCCCATGGGCGGAACATTATTCAACACAGCTGCCGTACTCATCGGCAGCTTGATTGGGATGCTCGTTGGCGACCGTCTCCCGCAGCGCACGCGGGAGACGGTCATCTTTGGCCTCGGCGTCGTCGTGTTCGTCATCGCCATCGGCAACGCGCAAGCCACCGGCAACATCCTGATACCACTGTTCAGCATCGCAGTCGGCGCGCTGATTGGCGAGGCCCTGCGCATCGACGCCCGCCTTGAGACGCTGGGCGGCTGGCTGCAAACGCGCTTTGGCGGCGGCTCTGGCAAGGGCGAGGCCGATGACCGCCGCGCACGCTTCATCACCGGCTTTATCACCACCAGCCTTGTGTTTTGCATCGGCCCGCTGACCGTGCTCGGCTCAATCCAAGACGGGATGGGCCTTGCCATCGGACTACAGCAGCTGGTGGTTAAGGGCATCATCGATGCGTTTGCGTCGGTGGCATTTGCCGCCACCTTCGGCCTCGGTGTGGCCTTCACCAGCCTCACCGTGCTGGTGGTGCAGGGCGGCCTTGCCCTGCTGGGCAGCTTTGCCGGCCAATTCATGACCACCCCGATGATTAACGAGATGACCGCCACCGGCGGCATGGTGCTGATTGGCCTATCGCTCATCCTGATGGACGTCAAACGCCCACGCATGGCCAATTTTCTGCCCGCCCTGCTGATTGCCCCGCTCATTGTGGCCATCGGCACAGCGTTGGGAATCAACTTATACCCGCTTTAGTCCCCCTGTGCGTGCCGCATCATGTTCACCACCGAAACCGACGCCGTCACCTACATTTTCACCTCGCTGGCCAACAGCAATTGGCGCGCCCGCGGCCTAGACGAGCACACCCGTGACCTTGCCCCGACCCGCGCCCTGCTGGCGCGCCTTGGCCTGCCGGCCCATCCACGCCAATACGCCGTGGTGACCGGCAGCAAGGGCAAAGGCTCGGCCACCACCCTGACCGCGCGCATCCTGCGCGAACACGGGCACACCGTCGGCACAATCACCAGCCCGCATCTCGTCAGCTACCGTGAGCGCATCCGCATCAACGGGCAGGCCATCCCCCTGCCCGACTTTCTGCGCCTCGTCAACACCCTCCGGCCCGACATCGACGCGGTGATGGCCAGCCTGCCGCCCGACAAATACCTCAGCCCACAGGGCATCTTTTTGGCCATGGCGCTGCGCTGGTTTGACGAGAACCGCTGCGACATCGCCGTCATCGAGGTTGGGCGCGGCGGGCGCTTTGATGACAACGCGCTCGTGCCCAACCACCTCGGCCTGTTCACCCCGATTGTGCTGGAACACGCGCGCTATCTTGGCCCAACCCCCGCCCGCATCGCATGGCACAAAGCCGGTATCCTCAAGCCCGGCGGCCTCGGCCTCAGCCTGCCCCAGACTCCCGATGTGCAAGCAGTGCTGGAGGCCGAAGCTGCCGCTTTTGGCGCACACTTTCACACCCTCTCCCACGAGCAGATGGGGGTATATGTGCGTGACCATGCCGGCGGCGTGGTGATGCGCATCCACGATACCGAGATTGACCTGCCGTTTTATGGGCGCTACGAAATCGACAATGCCAGCCTCGCCATCGCCGCGGCGGACGTGCTGCACCAGCGCACCGGCGTGCCAGCCCCCCTCCCTTTTGACCGCACCTGCCGCGCGCTGAGCCAAGCGGTCTGGCCGGGCCGACTGGAAAAGCTGGCCGATGCTCCTGCCGTCTATATCGACGGCGCAATCAACGTGCTCAGCCTGCGCTCGTTTATCGCCAGCGTCCAAAACCGCTTGACCGCGCCGGTGGTGGTGGTCTCTGCCGTCCCCACCGACCGCGACATCCCCGCTGTCTTTGGCTTGATTGCCGGCCTCGCCGACGCATGGGTCATCACCGCCAGCCCGCGCAACATCACCATCAGCTTTCCCGACTCAGACAGCGCGCTGTCTGCCGCGCGGCAGGCGCTGCAAGCCGCTGACCGCCCCGATGTGCCGCTGGCCTACCGCGGCAGCATCGCCGAGGCCATCCCGCTGGCACAGCAGATGGCCGGCCCATCCGGCACGGTCTTGATGCCAGTGGCTCAGCCCGCCATCGGCGATGTGATGGAATTCTTTGGCCGCAGCTTCGACCAGATTTAGATGCTGTGCCGGACTGGTTGTAAGTTCGTGACGGTGAAAGTTCTCTAAAGTTCACAGCACATTTTAAGTGACAACGGGGGTGATATGAACGACATCCAGCTTCACGCGGTCATAACCTGCCCGCAGTGTGGTTTTCGCCAGCAAGAAACCATGCCCACCGACAGCTGCCAGTTCCTCTATCAATGCAGCAGCTGCCAAGCCATGCTCCGGCCCAAAGCCGGGGATTGCTGCGTGTTTTGCTCTTATGGAGACGTAGTTTGCCCGCCCAAACAGCTCGAGGCAGCGGGTGGGGCTAGCTCGGACTGCTGCTGTTAGCCCCACCCATTGCTCGCTTGTTTTCGCTACACCTGCGGCGCAAGGTGGATGACGGTCACGCCGTCGCCGCCCTCATTGGGGTGGGCGGTCTCGATGCGGGCAATCAGCTTGTGCCCGTCCAGCTGCTCGCGGATAGCCTTGCGCAGCGCGCCCGTGCCCTTGCCATGGATGATGCGCCCAAACGGCAGGCCGGCGTTATAGGCGGCATCCACATAGCGGTCAACCGCCTTCAGGGCGTCTTCCACGCGCTGACCGCGCAGGTCAAGCTCTAGGCCGGGCGATTTGCCGCGCGCATAGACCGTCTCGCTCTCGTCCAGCTCGCGCACTTGCCCACGCTTGCGCTGACGGGTGCTGCTGACCTCGCGCTTTTGCAGTTCGCTCAGGTCGGCCCGCACGCGCAGCTTGCCGATTTGCACCATCGCCTCTGTCCCCGAAATCTCGGTCACGCTGCCTTCCACATTCAAGGTGGACAGCCAGACCGTATCACCGATGCGGGGACGCCACGAGCCGCGCTCTTCGGTCACCTGCGGCACGACGTTCTGCACCGGCGCTTGCGTCTGCTGAAGCAGTCGGTCTGCCGCCAAGCCGATGGCACGCACGGTCTCCAGCGGCAGGCCAGCGGTGCGCATCTCGTTGCGCAGGCGCTTGATTTCGCGCTGAATCTCAGCGATTTCGGCCTCGGCGTTGCGCCGCGTGGTGTTGATGATGTCGCGCCGCTCGTCCTCGATTTTGTCAAGGCGCGCTTGCAGCTCGTCGCGCTGGGCTTGCAGTTCCTGTTTCAGCGCGGTGATTTGCTCGTTCTGCCTGCGCATCATCTCGCGCGTGCGGTGGATTTCGTCCAGCAGGTCGTCGGCCACAAGGTCTTCCATCGCTACCATGCTGCGCGCATCATCAATGATGAACTGGGCAAGGCCAAGGCGCTTGGCAATCGCCAGCGCGTTCGACCGGCCCGGCAGGCCGACAATCAAGCGATAGGTCGGGCGCAGGGTCTCAAGGTCAAACTCCACGCTGGCATTGCGTACGCCCGGGGTCTCCACGCTGTAGATTTTCAGCTCGGGGTGGTGGGTGGTCACCATGGTGGTCACGCGCCGATCCACCAGATGGCTGAGGATGGCCCGCGCCAGCGCCGAGCCTTCGGCAGGGTCTGTCCCCGCCCCCAGCTCGTCCATCAGCACCAGCGAGCGGTTATCGCAGGTCTCTAGGATGCTGATGATGTTGGTCATGTGGCCGCTGAAGGTGCTCAGCGACTGTTCGATGCTCTGTTCGTCGCCGATGTCGGCATACAACCCCTCGAATACGCTCAGCTTGGCCGCCTCTGCCGGCAGTTGCAGGCCGCATTGGGCCATCGCCACCATCAAGCCCACCGTCTTCAGCGCCACCGTCTTGCCGCCGGTGTTCGGGCCGGTCACCACCATCACCCATGTGTCGGCGTCAAACTCGATGTCTAGGGGCACAACATTGCCCTTCAGCAGCGGGTGCTTCGCCCCCTTGAGCACGATGGTGCTGCCCGGGTGTTTGCCGGCCGTCGCCTCAGAACTGCCCTGCTTTGGCCCAAAGCGCACCAGCTTTGGCTCGACAGCATTCATGGCATGGGCATAACGTGCCTTGGCCAGCACAAGGTCCAGATAGGACAGCACCTCGACCGTGCGCAGGATGCGCTCGCTCTCCCCGCCGACATGGTCGGTCAAAGCCAGCAGGATGCGCCGGATTTCTTTCTCTTCTTCCAGCTGCATCTCGCGCCATTTGTTGTTTAGCTCCACCGTCTCCAGCGGCTCGATGAACAGTGTCGCCCCACTCGATGACGAGTCATGGATGATGCCGGGGATTTTGCCCTTGTGGTCGGCCTTGATGGGCACGACATAGCGCCCATTGCGCTGGGTGATGATGGCCTCTTGCAGATAGCCGGTCTTGGCATGGTTGGCCACAATGCGGTTGAGGCGCTGCTGAAGCCGGTCAAAAGCCACCTTCAGCTCGCGCCGGATGATGGCAAGGCGCACACTGGCGCTGTCTTTCACCTCGCCGTTTTCGTCGATGGCCGAGGCGATGGCGTCTTGCAGCTCCAAACACTCCTCGGCCTGCTCGGCCAGCTCACCCATCAGCGGATAGGTCAGCTTCATCCGCCCCAGCGAGCGCTTGATGGTGGTGGCACGCCGCAGCGTGGAATGGATATTCAGCAGCACATGCGGCTCAATCAGCACCCCGCGCGTGGCCGACAGCGCCGGCTCGCTCACGTCGTGCACGCCGCCCATCGACACATTCACCTTGTTCTCAAGCAAGGCACGGGCCTCGGCAGTCTCGCGCTGCCAGATTTCGGCCTCATCAAAGTTGAGGGTGGGGTGCAGCTGGCGCGCCAGCGCGGCACTGCCCGAAAAAGAGGTGTGGCGCACCAGCGCGTCCATCACCTTGTGGAACTCGAGGATCGAGAGGGTTTTGTCTTCGATAATCATGGTGAGATACCCATCGTGAAGCCCGCCCAGCGAGCGCGCCGGGCGGGATAAAGAGCCATTCAAACGTGCGATAGGGTCACGATGGGGGGCGGCGCAGCGACGCTCTAGTTATCGCTGCCGCCCGCCGGAGTCGCGACCGGAGAAGCGCTGGTCTGCTCTAGACCAGTCGTTAAGCTGTTAAAGTCGAACAGGAACGGGCTGTTGGACGGCAGCAGGATTAACCCGACATTGTCCGCCAGTTTCTGCACATATTCATACTGCACCAGCAGCGGGTTCTCGCGCAGCACCTCGCTGACAAGGCGGAGTGCGTCGGCCTGCGCCTCAGCGCGGATGCGGATGGATTCGGCCTCGCCCTCGGCCTGCGTGATGGCCGCGTCGCGCTCGCCCTCGGCACGCACGCGCACCCGCTGAGCCTCTTGCTGCTCTTGCTGCACGCGGAAGGCCGCCTCTTGCGCCTGCCGCTCGGCAATCTGCACCCGCTCAATCGACTGGGCAAACTCGGCGCTGCTGAAGGTGACGTTGCGGATAATCAGGTCGCTGACCTCAAACCCGTCCTGCTGCATGCGGTTGCGCATATCGGTGAAGATGGCGTCCTGAATGATGGTGCGGCTCTCGCCATATACCGCCTCGGCACGGAAGCGGCTGACCGCATCGCGCACAAAACCACGCAGGATCGGGCGGATCAGGTCGGTCTCATAGCGGTTTTGCCAGCGCTCGTGCACAAGGTTGACATCATCAGGGTTGATGCGATAGATGACCGTGACGTCAAGGATCACTTCCTGCCCGTCCACCGTGCGCACGCGCACCGCGTCATCCCCGCCCGCGCGGTCTTCCGTCGAACCCGACATGGTGTACTGCTGCTGACGGGTTGAATAAATCGTGGCCTCTTGCAGCACTGGTATGATGATGTGCGTGCCCGCACGACGCGGCGTCTCTAACTCGCCAGAGATGGTGCGAAACACCACCGCCACTTGCGCCGGCTCGACAATCAAGATGCCGCGGCTGACCACGCTAAACACCGCCCCAATAATCAGGCCCATCACCGCCAGCGTGACCCCGCCGCGCGGAGAACGGTTCTGCGACACCGCTGTCACCACAAGGCCCGCACCAACGAGGAACAACAAGAACCCCAGCGTTGCCACAAACCCTAAAATACCACCAATACCACCCATCGGGCGCACCTCCTAAAATCTGTTTTGGAACTTTGGCTGACGAAATATCGTCATTGAGTATATCACGTGGACGGCCCGTCTTGGCCCATTACTCACCAACCCCCTAACCATTGGGGGTAAGGCAGAAAAGGAAGGTTTGTGTTATGATGTCATGTCATGTGGACGGAGGCACGATGCTGCGCGCCCCGGAGGACTTTATGACGAACACATTACTCACCCGCCTGCTTCGCGCTGTGCTGGGCGTCACCCGTGTAGACCGAATTTACGCTTTTGACCAGAACGCCCGTCTGACCGAGCATGTGATGGTGGACGCCAAAGCGCCGGCAGAACCCACCATCAACGAGTTTATGCAGAGTCTGGTTAGCAAAGCGCTGTCACAGGGCCAGCTGGTGTTGTCCAACAACACCTTTACCGACCCCTCGCAAGCGCCCACCACCAACATCGGCATCAACAACCTGCGGATTTACGTGGTGCTGCCGATACCGAACGTCGGGGCAATCTTCCTCGACCAAGCCATCGGGGTCGGCGTTGTGCCTCGCCAGACCATCGACATCCTGTTCAACGCCCTGCAAGACATCGCCAACACCCCCGACGCCGACTCGCTGACCGACGAGCAAATCGCCGAGCGCTTCGCCGTCGCGTAACCCACGCCTACCCTACGGCAGCAGTCGCACCGGTCGCATCAGCGAGCGGTCAAACGCGCCGAGGTCGCCCTCCACGCGCCGCAGTTCGCGCAGGGCCGCCTCGGCGTCGTGCTTTAGGCCGGCCACATCCACCCCCTGACACACCGCCGGCAGGGTCTCCATCCAGCGCAGGGCGCGCCGCAGCATCTTGTGTGCCCCACGCGCATTGCCCCCGTCGATGTGATAATAGGCGATGCCGACCTGCAAAATGGCGCGGTACAGCTCGCGCACAGGGTCGGCGGTCTGCGCCCACAACAGCTCCAACAGGTCATGCTGGGCATAATAGTCGCCCGCGTTGAACAACGCGATGGCCTCGCGCGCCTGCGGCGGCAGCGGCTGGGCGCAGGCGTCGGTCATGGCGCTTCTTCGGTGATGGCTGGCGTCAGCACCGGCGTCTCGGTCGGCACAGCCTCAGCAGGGAACAGCGGCGATAGCACCACCGCAATCACCGCTGCCAGCAGCACCGCCCCCAGCACAAAACCCAACACCTTCACCATAAACACGATTTGCTGACGTTCTTCGGGCGACAGCGGCGCGCGCCCGCCCTGCTTGGATGATGCAGACATCTCGAAACTACCCCCTAATTGGTGGCTGGCGAAACCGAAGCGATGAATGCGCTCAACTGCGAGCGAAACACCCCCACGTCAAAACGGCGCGCATGCGCCTGACAGGCGTCAGGGTCATAGCGCGACGGGTCAAACGTCTTGAGCACCGCGCCCAACGAGTCCACCGTCATCTGGTCGAACAGCTCGCCGGTCACGCCCGGCCGCACGGTATCGAGCGCCCCGCCGCCGCCATAGGCAATCACTGGGCGGCCAGCCGCCTGCGCCTGCACCGGCGTGATGCCAAAATCCTCTAGCCCGGGGAACAAAAAGGCGCGGCATCCGGCCATCAGGGCCGGCAGTTCATCATCGGGCACATACCCCAAAAACTCCACCGTCGGGCCGGCGATGGCCTTCAGCTTGTCCAAATCGCGCCCGCGCCCGCCTACCTTCAACGGCAAGCCCAACGCGCTGCACGCCCGCACCGCAAGGTCAATCCGCTTATACGGAATCAGCCGCGACACCACCAGATAATAATCTCCCGGTGTTGACGTGCGCGCGGCGGCAAAGCGCTCGGTATCTACCGGCGGGAAAATCACCACCGAGTCGCGGTCATAATACGCCTTGATGCGCGCCTGTATCTCGGTAGAAATGGCGATGAAGTGATGCACCCGCTGCGCAGCGGCATAGTCCCAGCGCTTCAGCATCGCCACCAGCGGGCGCAGCGCCGCCTGCACCACCCCGCCCAGCCCCTCGCGCGCCACATAATGCTCAAACTGCCAGACATAGCGCGTGGGCGCAAGGCAGTAACACACATGCACCGTGTCATCGGTCACATGCAGGCCGTGACAAAACCCGCTCTTATTGGTCAGCACCACATCGGCATCACGCACCGTCAGGCCGCCCCACGCCAGCGGATAAGCCGGCAGATACGGCTGATGGTGGCGGTGGATGGCCGGCAGCTTATCCATCCACAGCGTGCGGATGGGCAAGGCGCGGAACGCCTCCGGCAGCGCGTCGGGGTCATAAATCGAGGTGATAATCGGGCTGTCGGGATACATGCGCGCCAGCTCCAGCAGCACATCCTCCGCGCCGCCCATCTGGTTCAGCCAATCGTGGACAAGCGTGATTCGCGTCATAATAAGCGCCTTTGCAGGGGTTTAAAGCTCATGCGATGGGCAGGGCACGCCCCCAGCCGGTCAAGGCCGGCACGGTGCGCCGGCTGACCATAGCCCTTGTTGCGGGCAAACTCATAGCCCGGATAGCGCTCGTCCAGCTCAATCATCCGCGCATCGCGATAGGTCTTGGCCAGCAAGCTGGCCGCCGCCACCGTCAGCGACAGCGAATCCATGCGCGCCTGCGACAGCTGAGGCGTCGGGTCGTCATCCAGCCGGATATAGTCCAGCAGCAGCAGGTCGGGCGGCAAATCAGGGCGCTGCCGACCCAAGGCATCTAGGGCGCGCCGCATGGCCAGCTTGGTCGCCCGCACGATGTTGTGCCGGTCAATCTCGGCCACATCCGCCTCGCCGATGCCCCACCCCAGCGCACAGGCATACACCTGCTGGGCCAACGCAGAACGCCGCCGCATATCACCGATGGTCTTGCTGTCGCGCACCCCGCGCAGGCGGTCTCGCAGCGCCGGATCATCCAGCGGCAGCATCACCACCGCGGCCACCACCGGGCCAGCCCACGCCCCGCGCCCCGCCTCGTCTATGCCGGCGATGCGGGCATACCCTTGTGCGCGGCAGCTGTCCTCAAGCGCCGTGCTGGCCGTCTTTGGGTCGCGCATACAGCCCCTTTGCCCAATTGCGGCGGATGTCCCAAATTTCGCGCAGCATCTTCAGCGAATCTTGGATGACGTGGATTTTGCTGTCGGTGTTGGCATACCAGTTTATCGGCACTTGACGGATGTCGTATTGCCGGCGCAGTGCGATGAAAATCAGCTCGACATCAAACCCGATGCCGGTGGTGCGCTGCACCATAAACAGGTCTTCGGCAGCCGCACGGGTGAACATCTTGAACCCGCACTGCGTGTCCTCAAACTCGCGCACGGCGGTCAGCTTGATAATCCAATTGTTCACCCGCCCAATCATGTGGCGGTATTCTGGCTCGTTGTAGCGCTTAGCCCCCGGCCCTTCGCGCGTGGCGATGGCCACGTCAAACCCCTCGAGGCGCGGCGGCAAAAAGTTAACGATTTCGGCAATCGGCATCGACAAGTCAACGTCGCACATAAAGCGATAATCGCCGCGCGCCGCCAGCATCCCCGCCCGCACCGCAAGCCCCTTGCCGCGCGTCGTCACCCGCATCGGGCGGATATACGGCATCCGGCGGGCATACGCTTCGGCGATGTCATACGTCCGGTCACTGCTGCCGTTCTCCACCACCAGCACCTCAGCGCTGAAGGACTGCTCCTTCAGGAATGCATCGATTTGCTCTAGGCATGGGGGCAGGCGCTGCTCTTCGTTGTGCGCCGGCAAGATGATGGACAGCCACGGATTGGCCCTGTCGTTCAAATCAGTCACACGTCCCCCTACAAATGCGGCAGGTTCACCCCTGCGGCGGGGATAAGATACTTTCCAAATAGTCCAGCGACACCGTGCGCGTCTGCTGCACCGCGCGGCGCTTGCGCCATCCGCGCAGCGCGCCCCACAGGCCGGCAGCTGTCCCACGCAGGCGCGCCCGAGCAGCTTTGCCGCGCCATGCACGCAGCGCCTGCCAAACCTCACGCCACTGTGCCCGCACGATTTTACCACCATGCCGCCGCCATAGGTCAGCGGGAAAGTCCTTGGCCAGCAGCAGCAGCGTGTTGCGGCCCGCATAGTAGCTGGCGGTCACCCCACCCCCCGACGCTGATAAATGATGGTACACGACCGCCTTGGGCGTGTAAAGACACCGCCACCCCGCCAATTGGGCACGCCAGCCAAGGTCAACATCCTCCATCAAAAAGAAGAAATCGTCATCCAACAGCCCAATCTGGTCAAGCATCTCGCGCCGATAGGCCGATGACCCGCCGCACGCGCTAAACACGTACTCCTCGCGGTCATACTGCCCTTCGTCTTTTTCCCATACCCCACGGTTGCCGGCCCGCCCGTCCACGCTGAAGGTGTCGCCAGTGGTATGGATATGATCGCGCCGGTCAAACAGCAGCATCTTGCTGGCCACACTGCCGATGTCGGGGTGACGGGCAAAGGCATCCATCACCGCCGCGGCCCAGTCGGCCTCCACCTCGGTATCGTTGTTCAGCAAGCAGATAATCGCCCCGCGCGCCGCCCGCATCCCAGCATTGCACGCGCCCGTAAAGCCGGCATTGGTCGGCAGTTCAATCAGCCGCACCCACGGGTACTGCTGACGGATGAACGCCTGCGAGCCATCCGACGAGGCATTGTCCACCACAATCACTTCGACAGCGGGGTAGGTTTGCCGCCGCAGCGACTCCAGACAGTCAGGCAGAAAGCGTATCCCGTTCCAATGCGGGATAATCACCGAAAACAAAGGGATGTCGGTCACAGGTTGTCCTTAGCTGCCGTTCTTGCCACGCCGGTCATTATACGGCAAGCCAAGGCGTTTGGCGTCGGTCTCCCCGATGCCCGGAAACCACTCATCCGGCAGGGCATCGCTGGGGCGCGTCAGCACAAGGCCGGCAAGGTCGCGGCACACATGGTTAAGCAAGCTGGGCTGAACCCACAAAGCGGCATCTAACTGCACCGCCGCAGCCCCCGCCCCCAAAATATAATCGCGCGCGTCCTCCACGCTGTGGATGCCGCCGCTGGCGATAATCGGGATGCCGGCAAACGCCCGCCGCAGCCGCCCGACCGCGTGCATCACCATCGGCTTCAGCATCGGGCCATACACCCGGCCGGGCACAATCCGGCCAGACAGCGGATTACGCTCTGCGCCGCGCGGCGGGGCAAACGCCACCAGCGCGTCCGCGCCGTTATCGACCGCCGCCCGCGCCACCTCTTCACTGGCCGGGAAGGGCAGGCGCACCAGCAGCGGCTTTTCGAGCACGCGCGCCGCCGCGCGCACAAGGTCGGCAGCCGTCTGCCATGCCACGTCGTCGCGCAGGCCCAATTCCACCCCACGCAGGCCGTCCGCCCGATTGATTTGCTCACACGCGCGCTCGATGTCCATCTCACTCGTGCCAATCAGGTGCAAGATGACCGGCGCTTCCAGCATCTGCCACAGCGGCTGATGATCGCGAATCACCTTGGTCAGGCCCGGGTTGGGCAGACCGGTGTGCAGCACCATCCCGCCCGCCCGTGAGACCACGCGCGTGCCGTTGGCCGGCGAAAAGGCGTGCCACCCTACCGGACGGGTAACAATCGCCCCCAGTTTCTCCACATCAAACAGGTTGGGGAAGGCGTCCCCATAGCCAAACGTGCCCGCCGCCGGCATGGCCGGTGTGCGCAGGGTAATCGGTTCTTTGCTGCCTTGCCCAATCGTGATTTCCATCTGCGGCCTCTATCGTCTCATTCACCCGGCGCGCCGGTCAGCTTGACAAGGCTCAAATCGAGCGACGGGCCGGCCATACACGCCAGCTGCACCTCGCCCCCCACCCGCAGCGCACACGCATCACACATCCCAAAGCCGCACGCCATCGCCGATTGGAAGATGCCAAACAGATAATTCTTGGGGATTTCGCTGCGGCGCTCGCTAAAGCGGTCATAAATTTTGGCAAACCGATACAGCTCATCATCGCCATGCACACACACAAACACCTGATCGGCCCACCCCACCGACATCACCTGATTGGGCCAGTTGATGTCCATGTCGCCCTGCACCACCTCGACCTCTGGCGGCAGATGCGTTGGGTCATACTTGGCCGCCTCGCCCAACAGCACCAGCGTGGTGGCCACTTTGTTGCGCACCAACAGCCGAATCGGCATCAGCAGCGGGGTCGGCGCGGTGTCATAGGCGATAAACAGCACGTTGCGCACCCCCTTGCGAAAGCGCACCAGCTGACCGCACGGCCCAATCAAGCTGACCGACTGCCCGACCTCGTAGGTCTCCTGCACCGGTCGCTCGATAATCAGCCGCCCGCCGCGTGCATCGACCGGAATCCACGGCAGGCGCAAATACGGGTCCCATGCCTCGCCAAGACGCGCCATCACAAATTGGCCGGGCTTCAGGCCGCCCAACGACGCATCCACCGCCAGCTCTAGGTGCTGATGCGTGGCATTGGGCAGCGAAATCTTCTCGATAATGGCCGGTGTTTCTTTCATGACAAAACGCCAAATCCCGCTAAATCCAGTCGTTTAGCAGTGTATCACAGACGCGGCAAGTGCGCCCGCCGATATTCTGCCGGCATATACGCCTCGATCTCGTCCTCGCTCAGGGCCAAAAAACGGTCAACCCACGCCGGCTCAATGTCACGGTCGGGGATGGACTGGCCGGGGAACTGCGCCGCCATCCACGCCTTAAACGGCCATAACCGCAGCCGAAACACCTTAAACTCCTCGATAATCAAGCGCCCGACCTGCCCGACCTGCTCGACAAACCCCTGCCGCTCAAACTCGCGCACACACGGCGAAAAATCGCACGGCACGCGCCGAATCGTGCCGCGCCATCCGTCCCAGTCGCCGTCCAACAGCAGATAGGTCGCCCCGCTGAACCCGTCCAGCGGGTTGCCCACCGTGCCCGGGTTCAGCCAATGACGCCCCCCTATCCACGCATCCATCACCAGATGGCTGTGCGCCCCAATCACAGTCGCCTCGGCCACCCCCGCCAGCAGCGCCGCCGCCTCGTCTGCCGGCATCAGCGGATGGATGGCCCGCCACGGGTTATCCGGCACGCCGTGATACACCCGCAGCGTGGCCGCATCGCGAAAGCGCAGCTGAAGCGTATCCGGCCAGCTGGACAGCACCGGCAGATAGGCCTGCACCTGCGTGTGCAGCCACGGCGGCATCGTGAAGGCCGCCCACGACTGCGGCGCGCGCGGGGTGTGATAATCCAGCAGATACAGCTCGTTGTTGCCCCGAATCACCGCCCAATCGGCATTGCCCACCCGCTCCATCACCTCGCGGTTAAACGGCCCCCAATTGATGACATCCCCTGCCAGCACCAGTTGGTCAACCGAAAACTGGCGCACATCGGCCAGCACCGCCTCCAGCGCCGGCAAATTGCCATGCACATCCGAAATCACCGCCAAACGGGTCATCAATACGCTCCTCGTAAAAAAACGCCGCCTATACCCCACCTGATATACACGCCTTTGCGGTCAAGCGCATCACCCGTGTGGTATAGTATCGTCAGGCAACCGCGGACGGATAGGACAGGGGGCATGGACGCACAACAGGCCATCGAACGGTTATACGAGGACGAATCGGTCGCCGGCGCACTGGAAGACAGCGCCGCCGCCCCACTGATGAAATGGGCAGAAGCACAGCTGGAGCGCCTTGCACAGACGGCCACTGATGAAGCCCGCTTTGAGCAGGATTTTGCCTCGCTGCGCAAGCTCATCAAGCGCATCGGGCGCTATATCGACCGGCGCACCGAATGGACACAGGCCGAACAAGCCAACGAACTAGACGTCATCAGAGGCGACGCGCAGTGGCTGTCCGCCCCGCTGACGGTGACCACCCCCGCCGATTATCTGGATAAGCCGGCGGTCGAGGTGGTGCTGGCCATGATTGGCACACCAGCGGCGGCCCAAACCGCCCCCGCCGATGCGCCGCCGCCCACCGATTCCACCCCACCACAGCCGAATCAAGCTGCCCCTGCTCTGCCCGCCGACCCCGCGCCAGACGACGCCGCAAGCACCGGCCTCGGCGGCCTGCTGCGGCGCTTTTTTAATCCATCCCCATCACAACCACCAAGGAGTGACGACGAATGAGCCGACGTTCGCGGCAAGACACCCCCAACCGCTCACCACTGGGCATCCTGATTACCATCATCGTGCTGGCCGGCGCGGCCCTGCTGGGCCAAATCACCGGCATCGACTTCGTCGGGATGCTCAGCGGCGAGCAGCCCGCCGCCTCTGCCACCACCGCCGGCCCAGACAGCGCGCCGGTCTCCGCTGCCGTCGAGCGCCTGACGGTCTCCAAGGGCTTTGGCGCGGCCAAAGGCTTTTGGCGCGTCTACTTTAACGACCCCGCCAGCATCGGCAGCGACCGCAGCACTTATGTCAACGGCATCGAAACCCCGCTGGTGCAGGCCATCGGGCAGGCCCAGACCAGCCTAGACATCGCCGCCTTTGAGTGGAACAACCCCGCCCTCACGCAAGCCGTGCTCAGCGCCAGACAGCGCGGCGTCAACATCCGCATGGTGGCCGATAACGAGCACACCGTGGACGACCTCGACAGCACCATTGACCAGCTGGTGCGTGCCGGCATCCCAGTGGTCTATGACCAGCGCGGTGGCCTGATGCACAACAAATTCATGATCATCGACAGCGCCGTGGTCTGGACGGGGTCGATGAACTACACCCAAAACGACATCTATCGCAACAACAACAACCTCGTGATGCTGCGCTCGCGCCGCGCGGTCGATGCCTATCAGGCCGAATTTAACGAGATGTTCGAGCTGAAGCAGTTTGGCAGCAAGCGCTCCACCGACGACACCGCCCGCTTCACCCAAGACGGCGTGCCGATGATTGTCACCTTCTCGCCCGATGGTCAAGCCGTGCCCATCCTGCTCGACCTAATTAACAACGCCAAAAGCTCCATCCGCTTTATGGCCTTCTCCTTCACCCTAGAGGAGATGGGCACAGCGCTGCTGGCCCGCCACCGCGCCGGCATCAAGGTTGAGGGCATCTTCGAGCTGATTGGCAGCGACACCAGCTCGTCGCGCCAGCGCACCCTGCGCTGCGCCGGCGTCGATGTGCGCATCGACGGCAACCCCTATCGCCTGCACCACAAGGTGTTCATCTTCGATGACGAAACCGTGGCCTTTGGCTCGTTCAACTTTTCGTCCAACGCGGTCAACAACAACGACGAAAACATGGTGGTCATCACCGACCGCGACTTCGCCGCCCAATTCATTCAGGAATACAACCGCCTGCGCAGCCGATCCACCACCGCACAAGGCAGCTGCAACTAAGCCGACATCACCCCCCCTCTCGCCCTTTCGCCAGAGGGGGGTTTTTATGCCTGCCGGCGCTGTGCCGCCTAGAGCAATCGCTTCAAATTTTCTGGTCGTAGGGGCAGTTCGTGAACTGCCCGATGTCACGGGCGCATCGCGCTGCGCCCCTACGCGCCATTTTGCTCTCATGAACCAATGGCTGATTTTGAAGCGATTGCCCTGCTGTGCCGCCGGCTACACCTTGCATACGTCATCGGTGCAGCGCAGGTCTGGCTCGCTGACCGGCGCACCCAGCAACCGGTTGATGGCGTAGCGGTGGCGCGCAATCTGGCGATACACCCACGGCCCAAGCCAATCACCAATCAACGGCAGACGCAGCAGCCCATACAGCGGCCAGCCCCACGGCACGGCGCGGAACAGCCGCCGCGACCCCTTAAAGCCGCGGTACAGCTGACCATCGGCCACCACATGGATTTCGCCCATCATCGCCGCGTGGTCAAACTGTGGAAAGCGCGCCGCAACCTCTTCGCGCTGATGCACATCCAGCCACTCGATGCGCCCGCGCCGGTCAAGCGCGGTCATCACCCGCCGCGAGGTCTTGCAAATCACACACTGCCCATCATAAAGCGCCACAATCCGACTGGTCATTGGCCCACCACTTAGGCTATCTTTAGGGCTTAAGTGTATCGCACCAGCCTTAGAACAGGATGATTTTTATGACCGATTGGCAGTCCACCGCGTTCGTGTTTCCCGGCCAAGGGTCGCAAGTGGTTGGGATGGGCAAAGACATCGCCCAAGCCCACCCCATCGCACACCAAACCTTTCAAGAGGCCGATGACATCCTCGGGTTCAAGCTGTCGGCCCTGTGCTTCGACGGCCCAGAGTCCGACCTCAACGACACCACCAACACCCAACCCGCCCTGTATGTGATGGGCATTGCGGTGCTGCGCACCCTGCAAGCCGCCCACCCCGACCTGCGTCCGGCGTTTGCCGCTGGGCACAGCCTTGGCGAACTCACCGCGCTGACCGCCGCCGGCGCGCTGCCTTTTGCCGATGGCGTGCGGCTGGTGCGCGCACGCGGCGAGCTGATGGCCGAGGCCGGTCGGCGCAGCCCGGGCGCAATGGCCGCCGTGCTGGGGCTGGATGCCGATGCGGTGCGGGCCATATGCGCACAGGCCAGTCAGCAGTCTGGCGCGCGGCTGGTGCTGGCCAACGACAACTGCCCGGGCCAAGTCGTCATCAGCGGCGACGAAGCCGCGCTGGAAGTCGGCATGGAATTGTGCAAACAAGCCGGCGCCAAGCGTGTGGTCAAGCTGGCGGTCAGCATCGCCGCCCACTCGCCGCTGATGGAATCGGCCCAAGAGGGCTTCCGCGCGGCGGTGGCACAGGCCAACTTGCAGCCGCCCAACGTGCCCATCCTTGGCAACGTGCATGCCGCCCCGCTGCAAACCGTCCCCGACATCCGTGACGAGCTGGCCAACGGCTTGACTCACCCTGTGCGCTGGACAGAATCGGTGCAGGCGCTTCGCCGGCTGGGCATCGCCCAATTTTATGAGATTGGGCCAAAGGACGTGCTCAACGGGCTGATTAAGCGCATCGACCGCGAGGCCAGCGTGACCTCGCTCAACAGCGCGGCAGCCCTCGCCCCTCTGCTGGGGTAATCCAGCCCGCGGCACTGCCCGACATCAGGCCCAAATTGGCCGGATGCAAGGCAGTGCCGCGGCGTCGGGCAATCGCGCGGGTTGCCGGTCTGGTCACGCCTGATGCGCCGGCCTATAATGCGAGGCGTTCTGTCCGCGTCCCAAAGGACTCCCCGTCATGACCCATCACGATACCCTGCTGCAACGCCTGAACAACCGGCAAGCGCGCATCGGCATCATCGGCCTTGGCTATGTTGGCCTGCCGTTGGCCGTTGAGTTTGCCGAGGCCGGTTTCGATGTCGTCGGCATCGACGTCATCGCCGACAAAGTCGCCCAGCTCAATGCCGGCCACAGCTACATCGCCGACATCCCCTCTGAGCGCCTCGCCCCGTTGGTCAAGGCCGGCAAGTTCAGCGCCACCACCGATTATGCGGCGGTCGCCTCGCTGGATGCCATCAGCATCTGCGTGCCCACCCCGCTGCGCAAGACCAAAGACCCCGACATGTCCTATGTCATTCAGGCGGTCGAGCAGGTAACCGCTCATGCCCACCCGGGCCTGCTGATTGTGCTGGAGAGTACCACCTATCCTGGCACTACCGATGAGTTGGTCGTCCCCAAGCTCGAAGAGGCCGGCTTCCGCGTGGGTGAGCAGGTCTTTGTCGCCTTCTCGCCCGAGCGCATCGACCCCGCCAACCCCAAGTTTGGCGTGCGCAACACCCCCAAGGTAGTCGGCGGCGTCACCGAGGCCTGCACCACCGTCACCTATGCGCTGTATTCCACCGCCGTTGACCACGTCGTGCGCGTGTCGTCGCCGGCCACCGCCGAGATGGTCAAACTGCTCGAAAACACCTTCCGCGCGGTCAACATCGGCCTCGTCAACGAGATGGCGCTGATGTGCGACAAGCTGGGGGTGGACGTGTGGGAAGTCATCGAAGCGGCCAAGACCAAGCCCTTCGGCTTCATGCCGTTCTATCCCGGGCCGGGCCTTGGCGGCCACTGCATCCCAATCGACCCGCTGTACCTCAGCTGGAAGCTCAAGACCCTCAACTACACCGCGCGCTTCATCGAGCTGGCCAGCGAGATTAACACCTCGATGCCGGCTTATGTGGTCGGCAAAGTGGCCGACGCGCTCAACGACGATGCCAAGTCGGTGCGCGGCTCAAATGTGGTGGTGCTGGGGGTGGCCTATAAGCGCGACGTGGACGATGTGCGCGAAAGCCCCGCCCTTGATGTCATCCACCTGCTGCGCGAAAAAGGCGCAAACGTGCGCTATCACGACCCGTTTGTGCCGCATTTCCGCCTTGAGGACGGCGCGCGCATGGACAGCACCCCCTATTCCAGCGCGCTGCTGCGCGAGGCCGACTGCGTGGTCATCATCACCGACCACACCACGATCGACTGGGCCGATGTGGTGCAAAACGCCCGCCTGATTGTGGACAGCCGCAACGCCACCGCCAAAATCGCGGCCGGTGCTGCCCGTATCGTGCCGCTCTAGCCCGCGCGGCGCGGCCCACCCCACAACAAAAACCGCCCCCGTCTCGGATAGACAGGGGCGGTTTATCGGCCAAAATGGCAGGTGTTGCTTAGTCGTTGCTGACCACGAACACGGTCTTGCCGCGATACGTGCCGCACTTGGGGCACACGCGGTGGGCAATCTTGTATTCGCCGCAGTTCTCGCAGGCGACCAAGTGCTTCAGGCTCAGGGCGTCATGCGCACGGCGACGGTCACGACGGCCCTTAGAAACTTTACGCTTGGGTAGGGGACCCATCGGGCGTCTCCTTGTTGCTAAGGCTCTCAAAAAGAATAGCCCAGTGGGCTATCACAAGTTGCAGAATTATAGGAGCGCACGTGGTGAGTGTCAAGACAGCGGACGACTCGAATCCAATCAAGGTTCTGGTCATCGGGGCAGGTGCAGCCGGCCTCGTCACTGCCTACTTCTTGCAGCAGCGCGGCATCGCCTATCACGTCATCGACAAAGCCGACGTGCTCGGCTCGACATGGGCCAGCTTGTACCCCGCGCTGCGCCTGAACACCTCGCGCTATTTCAGCCACCCGCCGCACAAGCCCTTCCCGCGCAGATGGGGCATCTTTGCCACTGGCAAGCAATATCACGCGCATCTGGTGGAGTTTGCCCGCCAGCACCAGCTCAACGTGCAGCTGGGAGTGACGGTGCACAGTGTATCACCCGACCCCACCGGCGGGTATCGGGTGGAGTCCTCACAGGGCACGGCACGCTATCCGGTGGTGGTGCTGGCCACCGGCCGCTTCAGCAGCCCATATACCCCTCACTTCGACGGCATCGAACAATTTGAGGGTGTAAAGCTGCACGCCCACGATTATCACGGCCCGCAGCAGCTGGCCGGCCTGCGCGTGATGGTGGTGGGCAACGGGCCAAGCGGCATGGACATCGCCATCGACGTCGGGCGGCACAACGCCCCCACTCACCCCGCCCTGCTGGCCATGCGCACCGGCATCACGCTCAAGCGGCGCTTCCCGCTCGGCCTGAGCAAACACGCATGGATGATCATCAGCAAGCTGCTGCCGCCGGTCTGGCAGCGCATCCTGCTCGATGAGGTGGTGGAGCGCTTCAGCGCATACAGCCCCCAGCAGCTGCGCGGTATCAAACAGCCCCCGCCCGGCCAAGCCAGCAGCGCCGCCGCCACCCGCGGCCCAGAACTCATCCACGCGGTGCGGCGCGGGCAGGTGATTTGCGTGGATGGGCCAGCGCGCTTTCACGCTCACAGCGTCACGCTCACCGACGGCAGCACCCACCCGATTGACGCGGTGGTGTTCGCCACCGGCTATCAACCGGCGCTGGGGTTCTTGCGCGGCATCCCCATCGAACCCGATGACCAAGGCTGGCCGGCACGCTTTAGCAGCTGCGACTACCCCATCACCTACGCCGCCCTGTCCTACCGCGGCACTTACGACGTCGGCGAGGCGGTCGATGTGCACTTTCAGCCCACCCAGCGCGAGGTCAAAGGCCACGCCGGCCTGTTTCAGGTCGGGCTGTATTACAAGGGCAAGGGCACGCTCTATAACATCAACGTGGAGGGCGAAATCGCCGCCGCGCAAATTGCCCACCTGATACAGGCTTGCCAAAACGATTAAATCCCCACTATAATCAGTCCTATGGCACGGCGACGTCGCCAAGTGGTAAGGCAAGGGTCTGCAAAACCCTTATACGCGGGTTCGAATCCCGCCGTCGCCTCTAAGCAGTACACACAAAAAACGCCCCATGGAGATGCCCATGAGGCGCTTTTTCTTTGCAGCGCAGTGCGGCAGCGCCTAGGCCTCCAGCCC
The DNA here is from genome assembly GCA_034431675.1 of Anaerolineae bacterium. Taxonomy (GTDB): domain Bacteria; phylum Chloroflexota; class Anaerolineae; order Aggregatilineales; family Phototrophicaceae; genus Flexicrinis. The sequence goes on from DAOUCZ010000088.1 coordinate 29,266, forward strand.
GACCGTGCGCCCCCATGCCCCCATCAGATAAGCAAAGCTGAAGGTGGTAGCGGCCAAGGCCAAAATGCCCGGGAAGAAGAAGAACGCAAACCCCAACCCCACCGCAATCATCCACACCAGCGACAGCAACACCGCCGACAGCGTCACCACAATGGCCGGCCACAAGTGCTGAAACACATATTTGTATGCGCCAAAGATGTCGGTAAACGCCAAAAAATCGTCGGTGGCGGCATAGCGGCACATCACATAAGCCACCATCGGCAGGCCAAAAATCATCACCACCGGTATCGTGACCACGGCAATCATCGACAGCGCCAGCAGCACGCCAAACACGATACTCCCAACCCACACCACCACCCCGCGCACCAAATCGCCGCCGAAGTCGTTCCAGTCCGGCAGGCCGGTCTGATCGCGCAGCACGCGCCGGATGATGCGGATGGTATAGCCCAACATGATCAGCTGGCCAATCAGCGGGATAAACGTCAGTATCCCCCCCACCAACAGCTTGCCAAACACGCCCGGGCCGCTGGTGGGGTACTCCAGCGACGAGCCGATATAGGCCGAACACCCCAACGATTCGGCGGCAATCGGCTGTCTTGAGCGCGGATAACGGTCATCCAGCTCGTCATCGCCATACAACAGCTCATCAAAATCAGAGATGTCGGCGTTTTTGGGCTTATATGCCGCGTCATTTTTGGGCTTGGGCGCGTCGTTCTTGCGTTTGATGGGATTGTCGAAGTCGGTCATGAGGGACACTCTTCCATGCAGTACCACTTGTTCATCATCACCTAGCGCCACGTTTATTATGCATTAATTACGCGCCTATCCCCACAAAAGTTGCAAAAATCAGCCTGATTCGATACCGTCTTGCCGCATCATCAGCGTCTTGCAAGGTCTTATGATACAAAACCAACCACCCCGCATCGCCGCACCGCTGCACACCATCGGCGCACCCGCCGCGCCTGACGACGAGGCACGCCCTGTCCCGCCGCCCATCAGCAATTACACGCTGTCCAGCATCTGCCCGTCCTGCGACGCGCCCACCATCCGACGGGCGTGCAAGGTGCGCTGCGAGCGCTGCGGGTTCATGTGGGATTGCAGCGAATTATGACGGTTTAACCGGCTCTGGCGTTGGGGATACTGCCGGCGCAGCTTCTACCGGCTTGACCGTCTCAGCGACGGGCGGCGCTTTGGGTGCGCTTTTGGGCTTGGTGGGTTTTTTACTGGCAGGTGGTTTGGACGGCGCAGCTGGCGGCAGCGCAGCTTCCAACGGCATCTCTGGCGCTGCTGCCATCACCTGCGACATATTCTTCAACTTCAGGTGCTCCAGCGAGGCCGCACACACGTGCCCCATCACCGCAAAGGCCACATGCCCATCCCCATCACAGGTCAGGGCCGACAGCGCCGCGCGTGACGACGGCAGGTCATCCAGCAGTTGGATGGTGCTGGCACTAATCATCAAATCGGACACAAAGCGCTGATGCGTCATGACAAGGTCATCTGACCGATAAGACCGCACCACGCCCGAATCGCTGTCATAAGTCAGCACGCGCGAGCCGTCCTGCGACAGCGCCACCAAGCTGCACGCATACGACAGCTCGCGCAGCGCCATCTGCTTGCCGCCGCCATCCGCCACCACAAGGCGCATCCCATCCGACAGCGCGATGCGCTCCCCCCCGCGTGAAATCTTGACGCTCAGCGCAAGGTCAATCTGCGCCTCCAGCCCCATCTTCAGGGTCTTCACACTGCCGTTGGGGCGGGCAATCATCAATACGCCGTCAAAATCGAGCGCCACCGCGGTATAGGTCTTGGGGTCAACCGCCAGCGCCGCCGGCGTCACATCATAGCCGTAGGCCTTAGAAGACCCGTCAGACGCCTTGATGTGCAGCAGCTTTGGGCCGCTGGCATACATCACTGCCGTCGCCCCGCCGTCCGCCGTCCATACCTGCCCTTGATCGGTGCGGATGCGCGGCAAGGCCATCCCGCGCGGGCCTTTCAGGGTGGGCAAAAAGGCCTTCCACTGCGCATCGTTATAGTGGGTGGTTTTGGGCTGTACAAACTCGCCCTTGCCCAGCGGGCTGCCATTCTCCAGCGCATAATAAGACACGCTGCCATCATGCGACCACGCCGCCAAAATCCCGTGCTTGCCAGACAAAATATCCAGCTGTACCACGGCATAACTGGTCAGCTGCAAACGCCACGGCGTCTCCATGTTTTGCCCCTCATCTCTGCGGCCAAGCAATGTTCATCTCCCTCCGATGATACCGGCATCGGCACAGGTGAACAACCACCGTTAAGGCAGCAAAGGTCAACAGTTAAAACGACGGCACAGCCCACACCCGCGCGGTCTTATCCCAAGACCACGACAGCACCTGCGTCTCATCGGCGTTCCATGCCGCCCCCATCACCAGCAGGTCGTGGCGCAGTTCTGCCAGCGGCGCACCATCAGCCTGCCACAGCATCACACTGTCATAGGCCCAGCTGAGCACGCGCATCTCATCGGCGCTCAATCGCGCGCCTTCCACCCAGTCGATATGCTTCAGCGACAGCAGCGCCGCGCCGTTGTCCGCATCCCACAGCTTGACCGTGTCGTCTGCCGACCAGCTCAGGATGCGCGACTCGTCGGCAGTCCATGCCGCCCCCTGCACAAACGTCCGATGCGGCAGCGACAAGCGCGGCGCAATCGCCGGCGGAGTCCACACCTGCACCCCGTCCAGCTTTGTCCACACCAGCAGCGCCGACTCATCGGCATTCCACGCCGCCCCCAACGCCCCCGCCCCAAAGTTGTATTGACCGAGGCGCGTGCCGGCATTCACATCCCACACCGTCACCCGCCCATCGGCGCTGAAGGTGTGCAGATGCTTCTCATCGGCGTTCCAATCTGCCGACAGCACCGCCGCCGGATGCTCAAAGCGCGCCAGCAGCGCCCCATCTGCCGCCGACCACAGCGCGGTGATGCCCGCCGCTCCCCACGTCATCACGCGCGCCTGATCCGCATCCCAACGTGCCCCGCGCACCCCGCCGGCCTGCGTCACCGTCCACACCGGCTCATCCTGACCCATGCGCCACAGGCGCACCGCCCCATCCTGCGACCACGCCAGCACCGCCTGCCCATCCGAGCGCCAGCGCACCCCACGCACCGCCGCCCCCTGTGCCCAGCGCACCCGCAGCGCCCCGCTTTCGGCGTCCCACACCCGCACACCCCCATCTTCCGAGGCCGTCGCAATCCAGCGTTCATCCGCCGACCATGCCGCATCCGTCACCACATCCTCGTGCGGCAGAATCAGGCGCGCCGCCGCCCGCTCCTGCGCCTGCACACCGCTCAGCAGCAGCGGCAGCACCCCCAACAACACCCATAAAACTCTCACATCGCGGCCCTTTCCATCCCTTAAACTGTCTGCATAACACCTGTATACTACCCCAATGATACGTCCACCCGTTGAGGTTCAGATGCAAAACACCCACCATAAGTACCTGCAAGAAGTGTTGATTGACAGCGTCGCCCTGCAAGCCCGCATCCAAGAGCTGGGCGCACAAATCTCGCGCGATTACGCCGACTCTGACCGCCTCATCCTGATTTGCATCCTCAAAGGGGGGGTGATTTTTATGAGCGACCTCGCCCGCCAGATTGACGTCCCGCACGAGATGGACTTTATGGCCGTCAGCAGCTACGGCATCGGCGCGCGTGAATCGACCCGTAATGTGCGCATCGAACACGACCTGAAGGTGAGCGTTACCGGCAAGGACATCCTGATTGTCGAGGACATCATCGACAGCGGCTTTACCCTGAGCAAAGTGGTCGAGCTGTTGTGGACTCGCATGCCGCGCAGCGTCAAAATCTGCACCCTGCTGGACAAGCCCGCCCGCCGGCAGGTCGATATTGCGGTCGATTACATCGGCTTTGGCATCGAAGACAAGTTTGTGTTTGGCTATGGCCTAGACCTCGACGAGAAATTTCGCAATCTGCCGTTTATCGGTGTGGTGAACTTGGACAGCCTGCCGCATGACTGATCTTACCCCGCGCGTGCCGGCGCGCCCGCTGCTATGGCCCGATGTCCTGCTCGACCTTGCCGATTGGCTGCTCGATCAGGACGACCCGCACCCCGTACACATCGTGGGTGGCGCGGTGCGCGATGCCTATCTGGGCTACCCGCTCAAAGACATCGACCTCGTCACCCCGATTGGGGCGGTCAAGCTGGCGCGCCGCATCGCAGACGCTTTTTCGGGAGATGTGTTCGTGCTTGACGCCGAGCGTGAAGTAGCGCGCGTGCTGCTCGATACCCCGCATGGCAAGCTCAATATCGATGTGGCCGGCTATCGCGCCCACGACCTGCTGGCCGACCTGACCGACCGCGACTTCACCGTCAACGCCATGGCGGTAGACCTGCGCGGCGATACCGGCAAGCTGATTGACCCGTTGAACGGCGAGGCCGACCTCAAGGCCAAAGTCATCCGCCGGTGCAGCCCCCACGCCATCGAAAAAGACCCGATCCGCGCGCTGCGGGCCGTGCGCCAAAGCATCCAGCTGAATGCGCGCGTCGAGCCAGAGACCCTCGCCGACCTCAAGGCCAACGCCACCGAGCTGCACCGCACCAGCCCCGAGCGCATCCGTGATGAGTTCTTTAAGATTTTGGCCGGTGCGCGCCCGTGGGCCGGCCTGCGCGCCATCACCCAGCTTGGGCTGATGCCGGCCATCCTGCCCGATGCTGCCGCACTGCCCGCCCCCACATGGAACAACGTGCTGGCCAGCATCGAACACGCTGCGCGCATCTTCGAGACCATCAGCCCGGCCCGCACCGAAAACACCGCCGCCACCTTTGGCCTTGGCATGTTCGTCGTCGCCCTAGACCGCTACCGCCGGCGGCTGCAAGAGCATTTGGCCTTGCGCTGGCCCAATGAGCGCCCACACACTGCCCTGCTGTATCTTGCCCTGCTGGCGCGTGGGCTGGGCAAACCCGCCCGCCAAACCGCCAGTGACCTCGCCGAAACCCTGCGCCTGAGCAACCCCGAGCGCACCCGCCTAGAGGCCGTCATCACGCCGGCAGGCAGCCTGCTGTCGGCACACGACCAGCCGCTGGATGTGCTGTCACAGCACCGCTATTGGCATACGCTGGGTGAAGCCGGCCTTGACGTGCTGCTGCTGACGCTGGCCGAATATCTGGCGCAGCACAGCACCCGCCTAAACCAAGACGCATGGCTGAAGGTGATGGAACGCGCCCAAACCCTCGTCAGCACCTATTATGACCGGCACGAAACCATCGTCAGCCCGCCGGCGCTGCTGGATGGCACGCAGCTGATGCGCGCCCTCAAGCTCAAGCCCGGGCCGATGATTAAAGAACTGCTGGACGTCATCCGCGAGCAAACCGTGCTGGGGCACATCCACACCCGCGACGACGCCATCGAGGCCGCGCGGGCCTATCTCAGCCGGCTGAACTAGACTGACGCAGCAGGTCGAGACGGGTCTCGGCGTCATCTTCGGGAATCCAGAAATCGTTGGCCACCTCCACCGGATTCCAGCGGGCGCGCGGTATCTGATTAAGCAGGCTGCGCGGCACCAACAGCATCAGGGCCAGCGCAAGGATGCGTTTGGAGTCCTGCCCGACTAAGTCGGGCAGCCCGCGCTCGACGCCCCACGGCGTCGGGACAAGTTGGCGCACCACCAGCTTGGCAAACGACACACGCGGCGCATATCGGTCACCACGAACCGAAAAACTGAGCGTCAGCTGGCTGAGGTCAACCTTGTCCCACATCCCATCCAGCGGCTTATTCAGGATTTCGTCCACCGCCACCGGCGGCTGCGTGACGCCAAACACGCTGACGAATTCCTCGGCGACTTGCTCTAATTGTGCCAGATAATCGGTCATTCAACCTCCGAAGGGGTAGCGTGGCTCGGGGAAGTAGGGGTATGCTCAAAGAACCACAACAATGTACTGCCATAGACCCGTTCATCATACGCCGTAAAGTGTTGTAGTGCCACTTCTTGGCGCTCTTCGGGGTCAATCTGCACCACAATAATCCCATCGGGGTCTAACCACGTGGGCGCGCTGTCCAGCGCCTTCAAGGCGGTCAGCCACATGCCTTTATACTGCGGCGGGGCGACATAAATCAAATCGAAAGGGGTGGCCGGCGGGGTCTTCAGTGCGCTAAACGCATCCACCCGCTGGATGGTGGCCTGTTCGATAAACCCGCACATCGTGACGTTCTCGCGCACGGTGTCGATGGCGCGGCGTTCGATGTCCCAAAACACGCAGTGGCGCGCGCCACGGCTGAGCGCCTCGATGCCGACGCTGCCCGTGCCGGCAAACACATCCAGCACAGTGGCGTCAATCACCGCGCGCGCCAAAATGCTAAACAGCGCTTCTTTCACCCGATCCATAATCGGGCGGGTGGTATCGCCGGGCACAAGCTTCAGCTTACGCCCTCTGGCTTTGCCGGCAATCACGCGCAGGCTCATCGGTCACACCCTTCCCTCCAAGAAACATCACTTCTCCACCGCAAGGCGCACCGCCCGCAGATGGCTGCGCGGGGTGGTCATCAGGCAGGGCGCGGCACACCCCACCATCAGCCGCCGCCCACCCATGCTGTTTAACGCTTCACGCGCCGCATCACGAATCAGCGACGGGGCAGAGCCGCGCACGTCCTTTTCGGCATCCAGCCCGCCAAACATCGCGCCATCCCACACGCCTTTGGCCGCCTGTAAATCCGGCTCAGCCGTGCGGTCATCCCAGCCCAGCAGATTAATCCCCAACCCACCCACCTGCTTGAGCATCGGGGCAGCCCCGCGCACATAAGCCATGCGCAGCCATGCCGAGCGCGGCGCACCAGACAGCACCGCCGCGTCCCCGGGCAGGCCAAAGGTGGTGTATTCCTCGGCCGAGAGCACCGCAAAATCGGCGTGCTCAATCATCAGATATACGCCGGCGATATTCAGCGGCCTCAGGCTGTCCAAAAAGCGCGCCGTGCCATCGGCAAGGATGTTCAGGCCGGTCTTGAGGCGGTCTGGGCGGGTGCGCAGATGCCGCACCAGCATCTCGTGGCCGGCAAGGCGTGCCGCCTGCGCCAGCGGACTGAGCACCCCCACCACCACCGGCGTGGCCGGCAGGCGCATCGCCTCGCTGATGGCCGCGATGGCCGCCGCCAATTTGCCAAACTCGCCGCGTGCGGGGTCGGGCAGGCGCAGGTCTGTCCAATCCAGCGAGCGCTTAATCGGGCGGCGCACCGCCACCCCCTCGCCCGAGGGCGCACCCTGCCACTCTGCCGTCAGGCCATAATCACCGCCGGCAAAGCCCCACGGCGGCACCACCACGCACATATCCCAGTCATAGGCAAACTGAAAGTCGATGACGGCCTGCGCGTAATCCGCCGCGCGCAGGTCATCCCCGGCAAACGACCGCCACAACGCCACCGGCGGACGGTCTGTCGTCTCGCCGGCGAGGGTGTCTTCCAAGCGCTCGCGCTTTTCCATCGCGGCGAAACCTCGGCTTAGGCGCCAAGTTCGTTCAGGCGCTGCTCCAGCATCCGAATCAGGATCATATAGCGGTCATCGCGGGTGGTGGTGAGGTTGTTGGACGTGCTGCCCCCGCGCAAGGCCGCCAATTCACGCTCAGCAATCGCCTTGGCCGTGCCAAACGCGGCGCGCGCCGCGGCCTTGTCGCCGCTCTCACGCTGAGCCAACCCCAACCCATAATGCGCGTCGATGTGGTCTTTATCCTCGCTTAGGGCGCGGCGGAACGCCTCCAGCGCACTGGCAGTGTTCTTGCTGCGCAGCGCGTCCCACCCATCACCCACCAACTTCGACAGCTCGTCTTTAGACATCGCCATGCTGCACTATGCTCCGTGAACAAATCGCACCGGTAAAAAAGAATGGGCGGTATTGTACAAAATTCTTAACCGAAAGGCCAACGCCGCCCCACATAAATCAACAGCCCCAACGCCATCCCAATCACCAGCCCCCATGGCACACGCTGCTCGATCGTCAGGGTATGGGTCAGGCGCAGCTGCGCGTTCTGAGCGGGGGGCACGCGCACTGCCAGCAGGCCGTCCTCGCGCCGGATAATCGTCAGCGGCTGATTGTCCAGCGTGGCGCGCCATGCCGGCGTATAAGCCACCATCACCGGCAGGTCGCGCGCCACATCGGTGCTGATTTGCCACACGTGCTCATACCCCGCCTGCGCCATAATCGCCACCGTCAGGCCGGTATTGGGCAGCACACGGTTGAGCGTGCGCGGGTCTGAGCCGTCAAAATCGGCGATCATCACACTGCTCAACGGCGGCACACTGCGCATCACCGAGGGCACAGCATGGCCTGCCGGCAGCAGCGGGGTTGCGCCGGTCGCCTGCTCATAAGCCCACTGCGCCCCCACCGAAAAATCCTTCATCAGCGGGCGGGCGGGCAGCGCCAGCACCGGCAGCGACAGCGCAATCACCGAGGCCGCCGCCACCCACTCTGCCTGCGCCCGCAGATGCGCGCGCACCTGCCCCCACAGCCAATTAAACACCCCCGCCGCTGCCAGCGCCCCATAAAAGCTGCCAAGGCTCAGCCACTGCGCCGTAGGCCATACCATCCCCGCGCTCCACACGGCCAGCACGCCGCCCGTCCCGATCGGCAGCAGTGCCCAGTGCTCTGCGCGCCGCCAGCGCAGCACCCAACCCAGCACCATCAGCACCGGCAGCAGCAGCCCCAGCGTGTACTGCGGCACAGCAGAATAGGCCTGCACCGGCCCGATAAACCCCGCCATCTGCGGCGGATAGGTGACCGGCAGCGCCGGCTCTAACCAATACACCTGCCCCGTAGACCACAGCATCGGCATCCACAGCGGGGCACACACCGCCACCGCCCCAAACCCGATCAACAGCAGTACGGCACTCCCCGGGCGGCGCATCTGCGACACCGCCGCCCCCACCCATGCCCCAGCCGACACCAGCGGCACGGTCAGCCCCATCCCGCCCAACGTCAGCACCGCCAGCACCACCCAAAAGCGCTCAGCGCGTGTATCGGGATGCAGCGCCCGTGTGACAAACAGCCAGAACATCGGCAGCAGCGCATGGCCCAACACCAGCGACAGATCGCCCAGCACATCCGGCGCAGTCAGGCCGACAAACGGCGACAGCATATAAATCAGGGTGGCCGGCAGCGGCCAGCGTATCCCCCACGCCATCAGCAAAGCATACATCGCACCGCTGGTCACCGTCAGCGCTACAATCATCACCAACCGAAAGGCGTCGGCGGTGGTATCGGTAAACAGCACTTCCAACGCCGCCACTGCATAAGCCGCCCCCTGAGGGGTGAACTGGGCAATCGGCGCGCCATAACCGTTGAGCGCATATGGCGACCACAGCGGCACGGGCACGCCCTCGCGCATCGAACGCGCCATGTCTGCCGCCATAAACGCAATCGGCAGGCCGTTCGGGCTGTCGGGCACGCCGCTGCGCGCAAAATACGCCCACCCTGCCGCCATCCCAATCAGCAGCGCGCACAGCATCCGCCAATCAAAGCGTCGGGTGCGCGGGCGCATCCATGCAGGGAAGTCTTCTGGTATGCTTTCGGCAGGCTTGATGACCATCGCTTGATTGTACCCCTCAGCAGTGCTATGCTGGCAGCTTCAGACAACGCACAGACTCCACGCCCATGAACATTCGCCCCGCTGTGCCCAGCGACCTCGACGCGCTCGACGCGCTGTATACCGAGCGCCAAACCATTGTAGCGCAGTCTACCCCCAAGCTGTCGCCATTTCCACACGGCACGCCGGCATGGCTCGACCGCCCCAATGGCATCGTCTTGGTGGGCGGCACACCCGCCGCTGGCTATGTCAGCCTGTGGCACACCCGCTGGCTAGAGGCGCACCCGCTGCCGGCCAACACCGCCCTGCTCGACCACATGGCGCTCGATGCCCACGCCTATCACCCCGGGCTGGGGCGCGCGCTGGCCGAGGCCGCCCGAGCGTGGGCGGCACACCATCAGCAGGCGCAGTTGTGGGTGCTCGTCCCGCGCTATGACCCGATTAGCCAAGCCTTCTGGCGGGCCGTCGGCGCATCGCCGCTGGATGCCGCGCCTGCCCCACTCTCTTTAACCGGTTATCAACTCATGCAGAAGCGTATTCTATGAACATCCGCAGCGCCACCGAAGACGACGCCACCGCCATCGGCCTGATGTGGGAGCGCCTTGCCGCCTATCATCACCGCATCGACCCAGCGCTGCCGCCCGCAGCGCGCGGCGGCGGCAAAGTGTATGCCAAACGCATCCTCAGCCGCCTCAATGACCCGCTCACCCGCATTCTGGTGGCCGAACAAGACGACGCGCTCATCGGCTATGTGCTGGCCGTCATCATCGACGTCATCCCCGATATGTTTGTGCAAGAAAACAGCGGCTTTCTGGCCGACATTTATGTCGAAGATGCGCACCGCCGGCGCGGGGTCGGCAGCCAACTGGTGCAGGCCGTACGCGCATGGCTGACCGAAAAAGGCGTGCGCACCATGGAATGGTACGTGGCCGAGCACAATCCGGCGGGCCGGCAGTTCTGGGAGGCCATCGGCGGGCGCGCCGTGCTGACGCGGATGCGCGTTGACCTTAACGCCCCTCAAACCGACGCCCCACACGACGGCTAGCCAGAAACTCCCACCTGAAAATCGGGCCGTTTGCCGGTAAACTGCTGTGAGAATAGACCATTTCGACGGTCGGGCTTATCCTGCCACTCCGCAAAGGTGCTTTTTTCTCATGCGTGTTTTACATGCCGTAACCCCCCAAGAGACTTTTGTTGCCAGCGGGACCTATCTGTATCGGCGCGGGGATGTCATCCTCGGTGGGGTGGAACATTTCAGCGTCCACCAACAACCCGATCATGCCCACTTCATCCGCATCGACTACGATTGGCGCGAAGCCTACCAAACCAGCCAGCTGATTGAGGCCCTCACCGACCCGACCGGTCAACTGGTCTTCTCGCGCGTGGTGGCGCAGATTCAGCGCGGCAGCACCCTCAAGCGCGAGACCTACGACTTTCACCCCGATCGCGTCTACATCGGCATCACTGGCGAAGGCGGCGCGCGGCAAGACATCGAGCAGGCCCTGCCCCTCGGCTATCTGCCGCTGTTCACCAAGACCGCCCTGTTGGGTTGGGCATTGGCGGCATGGCCGGCCACCGAGGCCGCCCAAACCTTCAGCGGCTACCGCGATGACCAGCGCACCGCGGTCGTCACCACCACGCGCGCCTGCCGCACCGGCCCAGAAATCACCGCCTATGGCGAGGGCCAAGGCTACGACATCCTGCAAGCAGGTGAACAGCAGCATGCCACTCTGCTACCGCAGGGCATCGTGGCCCAACGCACGCACGACGACCTGTATATCCTGCTCACCCAATACGCCCATCGGGCGGTCGGAGGCGCACAGTAAACCCATGCGGCGGATATGGCAAGCATTCAGCAACTTTTTAGGCCCAACGCGCCTGAACCTTCTGTTCCTGCTGCTGGGGATCACCGGATTGGCCAGCTTGATGCTGAACGCGGTGGAGGGCGAAGGCGTCACCGCGATCCAAACCGGCCTGTTTTTGGTGTTCTTCACCGGCAGCCTGCTGATTTTGTTCAGCGCGCTCTCGCCATTTCAGCGCGGGCGGTGGCTGGGCATCCTGACCCCGTCGTTTGTGCTGGTGGTGCTTGGCGCTACCGTGCTGCGCGAGCAAAACGGCCTGATGCTGGGCCTTGCCTTTGGCTGGATTATCGCCGCGCAGTTCGTGTTTCGCCCGCGTGAGCCGATGGCCTACCAAAAGGCCATCAAGGCCCTGCGCAAAGATGATTATGACACTGCCATCAGCGAAATCGACGCGCTCATCAAGCAAGCGCCGCGCGCCGCGCAGCATTACCACTTTCGGGCACGCCTCTACCGCCTGAGCGGTAAGCTGAGCGCCGCCCGCCGCGACTATAAAAAAATCGTCGATTTAGAGCCAGACTCGGCGGTGGGCTACAACGAATGGGCCGAGCTGGAGCTTCAGGCCGGCCAATATCCCGCCGCCCGCACCGCCGCCCTCAAGGCCTATGAGCTGTCTGGCGGCGACTGGGTGACGGCCTATAACCTTGGCATGATTGAAGACCGCATGGGCCTATCTGCCGAGGCGCTGGCCCACCTCGATCAGGCGCTGAGCCACACCGTCAAAGACGCGCGCCACCGCCTGCTGATTCAGCTATATCGGGCGCGGGCCTTAGCGCGCCTTGGCCGCCTCGACGAGGCTGAGCAGGCCGTCCAACAGGTCAAGACCGAACACAAGGCCGTGGCCGCATGGCGCAAGCTGCTCTCCGACAGCCAAGCCGATGCCTTGCGGGCCGTGCTGGCCACTGATGTCGATACCGCCGAGGCGCTCATCGCCGGCACGCTGACCGCCGCCGCGCTGGCCGCCCCCACTACCCCACAGACCTAACCCTCAGGATGCAGTTCCCCATGAAGAACCCACCCTCTTACCGCTGGGTGTTGATGGCGGTGGTCACCAGCGCCGCCGTCGCCCTGCTTGGCTTTGCCGTCTTCCTCGTCGGCCTGACGATTGAGTTCTTTTCGCGTCGGCCCGAGCCTGTGGCCGGCGTCTCGGATAACATCGCGCTGGCACTGGGCGGGCTGGCGGTGGCCGGCGTGATGGCCGCGGTGCTGTTTGGCCTGATTGCCGGCGTCATCGCCCGTCAGGCCCGCCTGCGCGGCGCGCCCTATATGGATGCCTATCGTCTGCTGGAGGCCCTGCGCTTCCGCGAGGCCATCCCGCTGCTAGAGCGGCTGGTGCGCGATGGCAAAGCCGACAGCGACGTGCTGATGCTGCTGACCAGCGCCTATGGCTATGCCGGCCAGTTTGCCAAAGCGCAGGCCACCGCCGACCGCGCCGTGCAGATGTACCCCGACGACCCGCGCAGCTATGTCACGCTGGCCACCGGCTACAAGCTGCAAGGGGCGTATGACGAAGCCGCCGCCGCCCTGCGTGCCGCCCTCTCCCGCGACCCCGATCAGGCCAGTTTGTGGGCAGAACTGGGCTTTGTGCTGCGCTTTGCCGGCGACGAAGCCGGCGCGCTAGAAGCCTTTCAGCGCGCGGCGGGCCAGCCGCTGCCGGCCATGTACGGCGTGCGCGTCAATTATCACCTGTCGCGCGCCCTCAGCGCGATGGGCGCGGTGCAAGAGGCGGTCAAAGCTGCCGCACGCATGGTGGCCGCGCGTGACGGGCTGGCCGTGTGGCGCTCGGTGCTGCCGGTGATGAGCGGCACAACCTATGGATCGGCCCTGCGCTACGAGCTGAACGACATCGAGGCCGCCCTCGCCGATGCCGACTCCGGCAGCCTGAGGTAAGCGCGATGCTGCACGGCGGGATTACCCGCGCACTGCTGACACGCTTTCGGGGCTGGGACACCCCCTCACGCGTGGCGTTTGCCCTCGCCGCCGTGCTGATGATTGGCGTTGTGGTGTTTGGGCGCGAGCTGCCCGCCGATCAACGCCAAAACGCCCTGATTGCCATCGCCGGCCTGTTTGTGATGATGCAGGTCATCTTTTTGTATGCCAACCGCGGGATGGTCTCGGCCCTCACGCGCGCCCAGCGCCAATATCTGGCCGGCGACCTTGACGGCGCACGCCACACGCTCGAGACCGCCCTCGCCCGTCAGCCCCGCTCCGACTATCGCCTGCAAACCCTGCTGGGCAACACCTATCGTCAGCTCGGCATGATAGAGCCAAGCCACGAAATTCTGACAAAAGCCGTACAAGCCGCGCCCCAGCACCATTTTCCCTTGTATGGTTTTGGACGTACACTCATGACCATGGGGCGTTATGCCGATGCCGCCAGCGCCTTTAGTGCGGCCATCGCCCACGGTGCGCCAGACGTCGCCCATCTCGACCACGCCGAGGCGCTCTATCGCAGCGGCGCGCCGGCGCAGGCCATCCGCGCCGCGCTCGATGCCGCCGGCACTCCGCCAGAAGCCCATCGCACGCTGTGGGCCGCATATCTGCGCTGGCGTGTGGCAGAGGGCAGCGCACCGCAGGCCGCCGACATCGCCGCCGGCATCGCCTATTGGCAGGCCACGGCACAGCGCTTCGCCCATACCCCCTATGGTCAAGACCTCGCGTCTGACCTTGCAGTCCTAACAAAGGAGACATCATGAGGTGGTTTTTCGAGAAAGACGGTACGGTTTCGGGCTTTCGGGTGGCAATCGCGATAGCCGTTTTTGGCATCGTTTTCGTCGTGCTGGGGGCGCTCATCTTTCAGGTGGAGCAGGCCAATGCCCGCCAGCCCTTCAACATCGACGTGCCCGAAGGCGTCACCCTGCTGAAAATCGACGACTCGCGCTATGACGCCGGCGCGCGCTATGTGTTCTACACCTCGCAGCGCACCCCCGAAGACATCGCCGAGTATTACGACCGCAAGCTGGCCGAGTTCCAGAACATCCCTGTCGAAGAGGCCACCCGCGAGCGCTGCCGCCGCATCCCGCGTGACGGCACGATCGAGGGCTATCAGCCCGGCAACGGCACGCTGCCTTACTATTGGACGTGCCTGTTCGACAATACCCGCCTGTTTGACCAATCCACCATCATCCGCATCTATCCGGGTCAGCGCAACGACGCCACCGGCGAAAACTTTGAAGGCCTCACACGGATTGACTATGAACAATTCTGGCAAGCCGGAGACTAACGGCGCGGCGGCAGCTCGCCGGCGCGGGGGCTGGTTTAGCGTGCTGCTGGCGCTGGGCATCCTGATTGTCGGGGTGATTGTGGTGGCGCAGTTCATCCCGATTATGTACGCCATCCTCTTCCCCCCCAGCCCACCCGTGCCAGAGACCGCGCTAGAACTCAGCACCGACTCGACCGCCTACGGCGTCGATACCACCGTCTATATGCTGCCAGACGACGCCTGCCGGCTGGCGCGCTATTACCAGTCACAAGGGGCAAGCTGCACCATCGCCCCACAGGTATGCAGCAGCGGCTCAGTTGATACGGGCGAGGCCGTCTCGACCACCCAGATTGCCCGTTGTGGGGCGGATGTGCCGTTTTCGATTTTTTCCATGCGCTATCGGGCCGAAATCAGCGCCGGCTACCCCACCGAGGGCTATCCGACGCGCCTGCGCCTCGAGCGTGAGATTTTTTGGACGGGCACGCCGCGCAGCGCCCCCATCCCATAACACAGACAGCGGCATTGATCAAACCCCAAAGAAACGGGGCTGTTGGGCGCGGGCAAACTGCGCCATAATGTGGACAGCGGTGCATCATGGCATGGGCCGCTGTTCTGCTTTCTGAAATTGAGCAATGCCCGAAACCACACCACAACCCACATCGGAGGTGTCCCCGTGATGCCGAGTGTTCGTCTTGCTCGCGCATCGCGGTTCATTCTGGCGTAGTCTGGCGTTTTGACCAATTGATTGGCCTTGTGATTAGCGCAGACGATTTGAAAGACCAGAGGTGAACCGCATGATGTTCGAACCCGTCCCTTCCAAGCCCGACGTCCAAGACGTCGAGACCCGCATCCTCCAATTCTGGCGCGAGAAGCAGATTTTCGAGCGCAGTATGTCCAACCGGCAGGCCCAAAACGCCCCCAAGTGGGTGACCTATGAAGGCCCGCCCACCGTCAACGGCGTGCCGGGCGTCCACCATGTGCTGGCCCGCTCGTTCAAGGACATGTTCCCCCGCTTCCACACCATGCGCGGCAAGCATGTGGTGCGCAAAGGCGGCTGGGATACCCACGGCCTGCCGGTGGAACTCCAGATGGAAAAACAACTCGGCTTCAAGAACAAAGCCGACATCGAGGCCTTTGGCATCGCCGAGTTCAACGCCCGCTGCCGCGAGAGCGTGGTCAGCAACATCGACAAATGGGTGCGCTTTACCGAGCGCATGGGCTACTGGACAGACCTGCCCAACGCCTATGTCACCTTCACCAACGACTACATCGAAAGCGTATGGTGGGTGCTCAAGCAGCTGTTCGAGCAGGGCCTGATTTACAAAGGCTACCGCATCGTGCCGTTCTGCACCCGCTGCGGCACGCCGCTCAGCAGTCACGAGCTGTCGCAGGGCTACAAAGACGTCAAAGACCCGTCGGTCTATGTGCGCTTTGGCCTCAAAGACCAGCCGGGCGTCTCGCTGCTGGTCTGGACGACCACCCCATGGACTCTGCCGGCCAATGTAGCGCTGGCCGTCGGCAAAGACATCGACTATGTGCAGGTGCAAGGCCCAAGCCCCGACGGCAGCACCGAACAACTCATCCTTGCCGAGGCGCGCATGGCCGTCCTCAAGAATCCCGAGCAGTATACCGTCGTCCGCCGCCTAAAGGGGGCTGACCTGCTGGGCCTGCACTATACCCCGCTGTTCAGCTATGTACCGGTGGAGCAAAACTACGCCTATGTGGTGGCCGGCGACTTTGTCAGCACCGCAGACGGCAGCGGCATCGTGCACATGGCCCCCGCCTACGGCGCAGATGACCTCGCCGTCGGCCAACAGCTTGGCCTGCCCACCCTGCACCTGCTGACGCAAAACGGGCGCTTCATCGAGGCCGTCACCGACTTTGCCGGCATGTGGTTCAAAGAGGCCGACCCCGAAATCATCACCCACCTCAAGCGGCGCGGCCTGCTGTATAAAAGCGAAAAATACGAGCACAGCTATCCCCACTGCTGGCGCGACGACACCCCGCTGATGTACGTGGCCCGCGACAGCTGGTACATCCGCACCACCGAGCGCCGCCAAGACATGATCGACCTCAACCAGACCATCAACTGGGTGCCGAGCCATGTGCGTGATGGGCGCTTTGGCAACTGGCTGGACGAGCTGAAGGACTGGGCGCTGGGCCGCGAGCGCTATTGGGGCACGCCCCTGCCCATCTGGGTGGATGACCAAACCGGCGAGATGCTGTGTGTGGGCAGCGTGCAAGAGCTGAGCCAGCTGGCTGGCCGCGACCTGACCGACCTCGACCTGCACCGCCCCTATGTGGACGACATCACCTTCCCCAACCCCTCGGGCAAGGGCGGCACGATGCGCCGCGTGCCCGAGGTCATCGACGTGTGGTTTGACAGCGGCGCGATGCCGGTAGCCCAATGGGGCTATCCCGCCCACAACCGCGACGTATTCGACTCGCAGTTCCCCGCCGATTACATCTGCGAGGCGGTTGACCAAACCCGCGGTTGGTTCTATACCCTGCATTCCATCAGCTCGATGGTGTTTAAGCAGGTGGCCTATAAAAACGTCATCTGCCTCGGCCACATCTTGGATGGCAAGGGCGAAAAGATGAGCAAGAGCAAGGGCAACGTGGTTGACCCATGGGACGTGATGAACTCGCACGGGTCAGACGCCATGCGCTGGTATATGTATACCGCCGGCGCGCCGGGCGATACCCGCCGCTTCTCGCTCGACCTTGTCGGCGAAGCTGCCCGTCAGTTCTGGAGCACGCTGTGGAACACCTACAGCTTCTTCGTCACCTATGCCAACATCGCCCGCTGGACGCCGGCCACCCCCGCCCCCGCCGTCGCTGACCGCCCGACCATGGACAGATGGCTGCTGGCCGCGCTGCACCAGCTGGTCAAAGACGTGACCGACGCCTATGAGGCCTATGACGTGCCCGGGGCAACCCGTCCGGTGCAGGCCTTTGTCGAGCAGCTCTCCAACTGGTATGTGCGCCTCAACCGCCGGCGCTTTTGGGATGAAGACCCCGCCGCCATGGCCACCCTCTACGAGGCGCTGGTCACGGTCAGCAAGCTGATTGCGCCGGCCATGCCGTTCTTTGCCGACTATCTGTACCGCGCGCTGGTCGTGCCGTTCGACCCCGCCGCGCCCGAAAGCGTACACCTGTGCGACTGGCCCAGCTATGACGCGGCCCGCATCGAACAGACCATCCTCGATCAGATGGCGGTGGCCCAGCGCCTTGTCAGCCTTGGCCGCGCCGCGCGCGAGGCCGCCGAAATCGGCGTGCGTCAGCCGCTGGCCTCAGCGCGCTTTGTGGTGCGCAGCGCCGCCGACGCGCAAGCCGTCGATGCGCTGCGCGCTGTGATTGCCGCAGAACTCAACGTCAAGCAGGTTGAGCTGCTGGATGGCGCTGCGGATGTGGTGGAGTACAAACTCAACCCGCTGCCGGCGGCGCTGGGCAAAAAGCTGGGCAAAGACTTCCCCAAGGTGCAAAAGGCCCTGCGCGAGGGCGCGGCAGAGCAGGTGCGCGCATGGGCACACGACCTGCTGCGCGGCGATGCCGTCACCCTGACGCTGGACGGCAGCACCTATGAGGTGCTGCCCGCCGAGTGCGAGGTGAAACAGAGCGCCGCCGAAGGCTACGCCGTCGCCGAGGACGCAGGCTATCTGGCCGCGGTCGATACCCGCCTCAGTGATGAGCTGCGCGCCGAAGGCCTCGCGCGGGAGGTCGTCCGCCGCGTGCAAGATACCCGCCGCAAGGCCGGCCTCGACATCGAAGACCGCATCACGCTGGTGTTTGAGGCCTCCCCTGCGCTGGCACAGGTCATCACCACCTATCAGGCCTCGATCGCCGAAGAGGTTTTGGCGGTTTCTGTCAACGCCGGCACGCCCGACGACTCGTTCTATCGCGCTGAGTTTGCCCCCCACGACGACCCCAAACAGGATTCGTCGGTGCGCGGCGAGCGACTGCTGCTGGGCCTAAAGCGGGCATAACGCACAAATTGGTCAAATCTGACAACAAAAAGGCGAGCGGAAACCCCCTCGCCTTTTTGTTTTGTGCCGAACGCCGATGAGATTTTGTGACTTATCACTAAGCGTAAATCGCGAAAACCGTTAAAATTGGCCGTAGATGTCGCATAGGGTCATCCTTCACCCTATTGGGCTGATGTGCAAAGGATTGTTACCCGATGACAGAACCCAATTCTGTGCCTCTTCAGCTCTTGCTGCGGGCGGCTCTGCCCCCCGAGTCCCGCGTGATCGCCGGCTCAACCGACGTCACCGTCAGCTGGGCGGTCTCGCTGCGCGCGCAGCCCTCAGCCCTGACCGAGCTGTACGGTGGCGAGCTGGTGCTGGTTCAGATGGACTTGCTGCGCAGCTTTGAGAGCCGTCTGACCGTCACCGAAGTGGTGATGCGCCTGATTGACACGCGCGCCTCGGCCATCGCCATCCGCCTGAAGGAAGAGCTGCCGGCCTCGGCGCTCTCAGCCGCCAATCATGCCAACGTCGCCCTGATTTTGCTGCCGTTTGATGCCAATCTGGCCCGCATCGAGCGCGAGGTCAACCGCCTGATTGCCAGCGGCGCGGCCCAAATCAGCCAGCGCGCCATGGAAGTCCAGCGCGAGCTGGTGCGCGCCGCCGCCGAAAACCGCGAACTTGGCAGTTTGTTACAAAGCCTTGCCCGCGCCACCAACAAACCGGTGGTGGTGCACGACGACGCCGGCGTCCAGACCGAAATCGCCTACCCGATCGGGCGCAGGCCAGTGGGCGGGCGCGGCGCAACGCCAGAACCGGCCATCGCCGAGGCCTTTCAGCGCTGGCTGACCAAAGAATCGGGCAAGGCGCTCAACAATGTCGCCATCAGCCCGCTGGGCTACACCACCGCCCTACAGGTCGAAAAGCGCGTGGCCGGCTATCTCTCGCTCATCACCAACGGCCCGCTGGAAGAGTTTGACCGCCTGATTCTCACCTATGGCTCAGAGGTGTGCGCGGTGCAGCTGGCCAAAACCCGCGCCATCGCCACCGCGGTCGAGCAAACGCGCGGTGACTGGGTGCAGATGTGGCTGTCTGGCACGTCTGCCGAGGACGATATGCTGACCGCCCGCGCCCAGCAAGCCGGCTTTGACCCCGACTGTCTATACGTGGTGGCGTCGTTCCGCGCGGTCACCACCGCCGGCGCGCCCCTGCCCCAAGAATCGCTGCTGGCCTTTGTGCGTGATGACCTCACCCGCCGGCAGACCAACTTTGCCCTTGGCCAATATGTCGATTTAATCGTGCTGCTCTATCCGCTGGAGACCGCCCAAGCCCTGCCCCGCGCCCGCCAGCAGATTGAATATCTGCGACAGCAGCTGCAAGTGCGCGCCCCCGGCGGCGCAGTCACTGCCGGCCTCAGCCGACCGGTTCAAGGCCTCATGACCCTGCGCGAGGCTTACCGCGAGGCCAAAGACGCCCTCACCATCGCCCAACAGCTGGGAGACCACGACCGCGCCACCTATTATGGTGACCTCAAGCTGTTCCAGCTGCTGCTGGCGGTCAAAGACAAGAACCTGACGCATCTGCGCCGCTTTTACGAAGAAGCGCTGCACCCACTGGTTGAGCATGATGACCGCAAGCAAGGCGACCTGATCCGCACGCTCAACGGCTTTTTTGACGCCAACGGCAACCTTGCCAAAGCCGCCGCCGACCTTGACGTGCACCGCAACACGCTGGTCTACCGCCTAGAGCGCATCGCCGAGCTGACCGGCCTCGACCTTAACGACCCCGAAAACCGCCTGATTCTGCACCTTGCCCTCAAAGTCCAGCGCGTGCTGGCCACGCTGCCGGGTGGCAGCTAGCCCCCGCTACAGCCGCACCTCCACCGTGACGCCGGCATCCCCCAGCGCCTTTTGCAGCTCTTCCCACTGCTCGGCCCGCACGATCGCATCGGTCGGGCCGAGGCGCGCGCCCAAAAAGCGCCGCAGGGCAGGTGCTTTCACAATCGCATCCATCGCCTCGACGCTGTTGGTGCGCAGCACGATCAAGCGCTCCATCGTCACGCTGGTTTGCGCCCCGCCGCGCCAATTGCCCAACAGGCCGGCCACATACTGCGGCAGCTTTGCGCCGGTCACGCGCTGCAAAAACGCCTCAATCTGATCGACCTGTATGCCCTGTCCCGCCCCACGCTGCACACCGGCGGCATCCACCCGATAGACATATGGCTCGGTGGGGGCAGCAGGCGGACTCACCCACGAGGTAAAACGCGCCAGCTGAAACCGCTCGAAGCGCGAATAGCCACGCCCAACCCGCAGCGTGCCGTCCGCCTCCAGCAGCGGGCGGTCATCGGGTTCTGGCCGCGCGGGGAACGCCTCCCCGCTCAAAAACGCCCGCCCATACCCATTAAACTGGGCCGCCCCCTCGCCAATCGTCACCAAGCCCAGCCAATGCAGCGGGCCAGCCAGATAAAACTCCAGCAGCGCGCCATCCACCGCGTCCCAGTTGTCCGCCCCCTTCAGATAGCTGCCATCTGCCCCGCGCACATACCAGCTGTCATATTCTGTGCGCTGAAAGGTCGGGTTAAACTGATACACCAGCCCGATAAACTCATCAATCGACCACGGGCCGTCCAACGGGATGTGCTTGGCCATCAGCGCCAGCGCCGCCTGCCGCGCATCGGTCGGCACACCGGCATAGCCGTTCTCTTCCACCGTCAGGCCCGGCACATGCGCCAAATCGACATACTCCGCAGAGCGCTGCCACGCCTGCGCCAAGGTGCGCAGCTGCACCGCGCGCGGCGACTCCAGCCAGCGCCGC
Organism: Anaerolineae bacterium; assembly: GCA_034431675.1. Lineage (GTDB taxonomy): Bacteria > Chloroflexota > Anaerolineae > Aggregatilineales > Phototrophicaceae > Flexicrinis. Next base: position 50,666 of record DAOUCZ010000088.1, read on the forward strand.
GCCTCGGCACGCTTGCAATAGGCCTTGCCGTCGTGGAACTCCACCATGCCAGCCGTCACACCAATCAGCAGCGCAAAATCAAGGCGGGCCGCCTCTTTCACAATCAGATGCGGGGCAAGCCGCTGGCGCGCCTCGCTGGCAAGGCGCACCCCATATGGCATCGCCTCGACCGCAGAGGCCGTGACCTGCAAAAACGCCAGCAGAGTCGTGAAGTCATCCACCAGCGAGGTATCAGCGGCGCGCGCATTTTCCATCGAGTCTAGGCGCGTGATGCGACCACTGTCTGGCACAGCGACAGGGGCTGCCGGCGCAACCGCTGCCGGCGGTGACACAGGGGCTTCATCCGCCCCGTCATCGTCATCAGCATCGAGGTCGCTGGGTTCGTCAAAGTCCTCGTCCTCGCGGGTGATTTCGTCGTGCTGGCCCAGCTCTTGCTCCAGACGAGTGCGGCTGTAGGCGCTTTTATGTGTCGGCAGCAGGTCGGCGAGGTCGTCGGGGATATAAGCCACTTTGTTCAGCGAGCCGTTGGGCTGCGGCAGATTGGTAAAGCCGACCAGCCCCCAGTAATGCAGCGTCTCGGCGGTGGTCTTGGGGGTTTCGTGGGGTTTATCGCGCTCAATCGCGCCCGGGCCAAGCTTGCGCACCTGCCCATTCATCGCGCCAAAGATGGCCGCCGCCATCTGATTGCGGGTGGGCTTAGCCCCCACAAGGCTTTGCAGCACCCCGCGCGCCTTGGCATCCAACCCGTCATAGACCGCCTCAAGACGGCTCGGGTCGAGCATCGCCACCAGCAGGCCGGCAATGAGGGTCTCATCGGTGCTGCGCTTGGTGGTCTTGACCCCCCAGCGCTCGGCCAAAATCGGCAAAAGCTCGCGATGCTCGCGCAGCAGGTGTTCCAGTTTGGGCATAACGACACATCCTCACAGAGGCGACAGAGCAGGGGTGCAGCAGCACCACACACCTCTTTATTATAGCCCATTTGAGCGGGTGCGCGTGCCCCCTACCCTAGGACAATCGCTTCAAAATCGGCCATTGGTTCATGAGAGGGCAAAATGGTGCGTAGGGGCGCATCGCCATGCGCCCGTGAAGTATCGCGATGCGCCCGTGAAGTATCGCGATGTGTTTTGACCCTACCAGAAAATTTGAAGCGATTACCCTGCCCCCATCCCCACAAAAAATCCCCCGCCTCGACAGCGCGAGACGGGGGATGGAGAGACAAAGGCCCAAGGGTTAGGCGCTGAGCGGGGCGGCGCTGCTTTCTGGCTCGCCGGTGTGCAGCTTAAACACCTCGTCATAGCTGCGCTCCAGCTCCTGACGGAACTGCTGGGTATACAGGTTATAGTAGTACCCGCGCTGGCGCAGCAGCTCGGCATGACTGCCCATCTCTTGGATTTCGCCGTTGGCAATCACGATGATGCGGTCGGCCTTCTTGATGGTGCTGAGGCGGTGGGCGATGACAAAGCTGGTGCGGTCTTTCATCACCGCCTCCATGCCCTGCTGAATCAGCGCCTCGGTCAGCGTATCAACCGACGACGTCGCCTCGTCCATCACAAAGATTTCGGGTTCGGCAAGGATGGCGCGTGCAAGGCTGAGCAGCTGCTTTTGCCCCACCGACAGCAGGATGCCGCCCTCGCCCACCTCTTCATCATAGCCGTGCTCTAGCGCGCTGATGAAGGCGTGCGCCCCCGACAGCTTGGCCGCCGCCTCGATGTCGGCGTCGCTGGCATCCAACCGGCCATAGCGGATGTTCTCGCGGATAGTGCCGCTGAACAGGTGCGGGGTTTGCAGCACCATCCCCAGCTTGCTGTGAATGGCGTTGAGCGGCATGGTGGTATAGTCCTGCCCGCCGATGGTGATGCGACCGCTGCGCGGCTCATAGAAGCGGCACACAAGGTTGACAATCGTGCTCTTGCCGCCGCCGGTCGCGCCCACCAGCGCAATCGTCTCGCCCTGCTTGATGGTCAGGCTGAAGTTCTTCAGCACCGGCTTTTGCGGGTCATAATAGAACTCCACGTTCTCAAACACGATGTCGCCCTTCAGCGTGCCCGGGTCGGTGGCATTGGGCCGATCGACCACTTCGGGCTGACTGTCCAGCAGGCTGAACATGCGCTCTGCCGAGGCGATGGCGTGCTGCATTTCGGCATACACGCGCGCCACGTCCGAGACCGGCCACATCATAAAGGTGATGTACGACACAAACGCCTGAATGCCGCCAATCGTCAGCAGGCCGATGGACGACTGCCACCCGCCGTACCATGCCACTGCCCCCACCGCCAGCGCGCTGATAATCTGCACGCTGGGCAGGAACATGGCCGACAGCCATGCCGCGCGGTAGGACGAGCGGTGCATCTGGCCGGTCAGGTCGGTGAACTCGCCCAGATTGGCGTTTTCGCGCCGCATCGACTTCACCACGCGCACGCCGGTGATGTTCTGGTTGAACTCGCCCGAAATCATCGAGTTGTACTTACGGGCCTGACGATATTCCACCAGCATCTTCTGCTTAAACCACATCGCCACCCAGATGATGACCGGCAAAATCGCCATCACCACCAGCGTCAGCTGCCAGCTGATGGCCAGCATAAAGCCCACCGACACCAAGATGTTGGTGATGGCCCACGTCACGTCCAGCAAGCCCCATGTCATCACGTTCGAGACGCGCTCGGGGTCGCTGGTCAGGCGTGACATCATCCAACCGACCGGCGTGCGGTCATAGTAGCTGAACGACAGGCGCTGGAGATGCTCGAACATGCGCTTGCGCAGGTCATACTGCACCTGATGCCCCAGCCGCCCGCAGATATAGATGAAGACGAACACCATCCCGGCAAAAATCACCATCAGCGCGCCGTACTGCACCGCCAGCGCGGTAATCGCCTCGGGGTTGCCCGCCACGATACCGTCATCGACGATTTGCTTGCCCAGCAGGGTGAAGTAGGCCTCCATGAACGATACGCCGACTGCGCAGGCCAAAAACAGCGCCACTTGCAGCTTGTAGGGCTTCAGCTGAGCCAACAGCCGCAGCACCGTGCTGCCGTTGAACTTCGAGCTGAATTCCTCTTCTTCAAGACGATGCTCATCGCTCATCGTTGATTTCCTTTTCGAGTTCTTCGTCAATCCGCGACTGCATCTCGTAGATGCGTTGATAGAAACTGCCCTCTTGCGCCAGCAGTTGGGCATGTGTGCCGGCCTGAACGATTTGCCCGTTGTCAAACACCAGAATCTGGTCGGCACTCATCACCGTTTGCACACGGTGGGCAATGATGAAGGCGGTGCGCCCGGGCAGCAGCTGCTTGATGGCGTCACGGATGGCCGCCTCGGTCTCGCTGTCCACCGACGAGGTGGCATCGTCCAGCACCAGAATGCGCGGGTTCTTCAGCAGGGTGCGGGCAATGGCCACACGCTGCTTCTGCCCGCCCGACAGCGTCACGCCGCGCTCGCCCACAAGGGTGGCATACCCCTGCGGAAAGCTCTCGATAACGTGGTGGATGGCGGCAGCACGCGCCGCGGCAAACACCTCTTCGTCGCTCACATCGCGCCCCACCCCATAGGTGATGTTCTCGCGAATGGTGCGGCTGAACAAGAACGGCTCTTGCTCCACCACGCCGATGCTGCGGCGCAAAAAGTCGCGCGGGTAGTCCTTCAGGTCAATGCCGTCGATGGTGATGCTGCCGGCGGTGTGGTCATAAAAGCGCATCAGCAGGTTGATGACGGTGGTCTTGCCGCTGCCGGTCGCGCCCATCAGCGCCACCACTTGGCCGGGCTTAGCGACAAAGCTGACCTGCTTCAGCACCGGCAGGCCGCGCTCATATTCAAACGACACGTCCTTAAAGCACACCTCGCCGCCGATGCTGGCGGTTGGGGCAACTTCGCCCTCGCCCAGCGGCTCACGCGGGTGCTTGATGATGTCCATCACACGGTCATAGGCCACCAGCGCCTGCGACGCCTGCACAATCAGGCGGCCCATGTTGCGCATCGGGTGGATGATATAGACCACCATGCCGGCAAACGCGATGTACTGCCCCGCCGTGATGTCGCCATTGAGCGCCAACATCGCGCCAAGGAAGTAACACGCCGCCTGATGAAACCCGGTCAGCAGGTCGGTCAGCGGCCAAAACAGCGAGTGCATCAGCAGCACGTTGTTGTTCTTCTGAAAGTGCTTGTAGTTCTCGCGGTCAAAGCGCTCAATCTCGTAGTTCTGGCGGGCAAAGGCCTTCACCACGCGCACACCGGTCAGGTTCTCTTGCAGACGGGTAGACACCACCGCTTCTTGCGTCTGCGCCTCTTCAAAGCGCTTCTCGACCCGCCCAAAGAAAAACAGCGACAGCGCAAACACAATCGGCACCACCAGCGCCGAGACCAAGCCCAGCCCTGCGTGGATGGTGGTCAAAATCACCAGCCAGTTGACCAAAAACAGCAGCAAAATGCGCCCGATTTGCGTGCCCATCTCCGACAAGAAGCGCCGAATCATGTCCACGTCCGAGGTCACACGCTGCATCAAGTCGCCGGTCGGCTGCTTGTCGTGATAGCGAAACGGCTGACGCTGCAAGTGGTCATACAGATAGTTGCGCAGGCGATACGCCACACCCTCTGCTGTGGCGCTGGCATAGCGCCCACTCAGAAAGGTAAAACCGCCTTCGATGCCGGCCAGCGCCAAAAAGCCCAGCGCCACCAGCGGCACAACGCTCAGCACGTCCCGGCGCGAGAGCACGTCGTCAATCAAAAAGCTCAACAGCACCATCGTGCCGGTCTTGGCCGATACCGCAACCACCTGACCCATGATGGCCCAGAAGTAGTCGCCGCGATAGCCTGTAATCATCCGCCAGATGCCCAGCAGACGGTTGGGATGCGCC
>DAOUCZ010000089.1:0-4540 GCA_034431675.1 Anaerolineae bacterium
TCGATGTCGAAATTTCATCACACGATGTGGACTATGACGGGCGAAAGGCGCGCCTTGTTCTGGCCAATGATGTGACCGAACAAATTACCGCTGAGCAGGCCCTGCGCGACAGTGAAGAAAAGTTCCGCACCATGCTAGAAGCCATCTCACAAGGCGTCATGCTGCTGGACGCCGAAGGCAATATCTGTCAGGTCAATGTGTATATCGAAACCCTCTTTGGCTATGACCGCACAGAGCTGGTGGGCAAACCAGCCTATTCGCTTGTTCCAGATGATATGCGCGACAAGTTTACAGAACTGCAAGCCGAATTTGCACAAAGCGCCCGTTACATGCATTTGGGGGAACAGTTTGGCCTAGAAGTGCAGCACCGAAGCGGCAGACGTATCCCCACAGAACTGACCCTCACACCAGCCACCATCAACGGGCAGCCAATGATCATCTGCTTGCTCACTGATTTGACCGAGCGCAAACAGCTGGCCAATCAACGCCTCTACGTTAAGGCATTAGAGGTCAAGCTCGAAAAAGACCGTGAGCTGCTTAACCTCAAAGAACGCTTCATCAGCACCGTCTCGCACGAGTTCCGCACACCCCTAGCCGTGATTTTATCCTCAGTGGGCATCCTGCGCCGCTATCACGCTAACCTAAGCGCCGAAAAAGCTGCCGAGAAGCTCGAACACATCGCCACACAGGTGCGCCGTATGGTACAGCTCCTCGAAGACGTGCTGACCATCAGCAAAGGCAACGCCGAACGTATTGAGTTCCGCCCAGAACCCATCGACGTTCAAGACATCTGCACCAGCATTGCCGAAACCATCCGGCAGGCCGATAACCATCAACACCCTATCCTCGTCAGCGTCCCAGCCGAGATTAAGACCATCCGAGCCGATCGCCGGCTGTTGGAACACATCCTGATTAACCTGCTGACCAACGCTACCAAGTACTCCCCTGTCGGCAGTCACGTACGCCTGCGTGTTTCGCGCCGCCCAACTGGCATCGCCTTTATTGTGCAGGATAAGGGTATCGGCATCCCCGTCCAAGACCAAGCTCATCTCTTCGAGCCATTTCACCGCGCTGGCAACGTCAGCGGCCTCGAAGGCACCGGCCTCGGCCTCGCCATCGTCAAACAAAGCGTCGAAGAACATGGCGGCACCATCACCTTTGAATCGATTGAGGGCAAAGGCACTACCTTCACCGTCCTCATCCCTGTCTAGGCCATTAATTACGCCTTATCCCATCGGATTAACACAGCACAATTTATAGAATCTAAAAACGCAAACTTGCGTTTTATACAGATTTATGTATATTTTTACATAATCTGTAGGTTTATGTAGATTTTTGCAGGTTTCATGGCCCACTCGACCACGACGCGCCAATATGTTCGTTTTGCCTTTTACCGGTTAGATGCCGCTTGGCGGCGCTTGCCGGCCCATGAGCAAACCGCTCACAAGCAAGAACTGAGTGAGACCATCCGCGCCTTCAATCGGCGGATGCTGCTGCGCCCCTATTCCACCATTGCCACGCGCGCCGACACCGAGCTGTTATTATGGCAAATTGCCGAGAGCATCGAGCCGTTCCATGGTCTTGCTGCCGCCATTCTCAACAGTCGAATGGGAGCTTACCTATCCCTGCAAGCCTCCTACCTCTCGCAGACCAAACGCAGCATCTACGAAATCCGCGATAACCCCAATGAGGACGTCGAACGTCTTATCATCGCCCCCAGCGAAGCCAAGTACCTGTTTGTCTATCCATTCGTCAAGACCCGTCCGTGGTATCTGCTCAGCCTCGAAGAACGGCAGCGCATGATGGATGAGCACATCCGAGTCGGGCGCAAATACCCTGCGGTCAAGCTCAACACCACCTACTCGTTTGGCCTCGATGATCAAGATTTTGTGGTGGCCTTTGAAACCGATGAACCCTCTGATTTCCTCGACCTTGTGCAGGATTTGCGCGAGACCGAAGCCAGCCTATACACCGTGCGCGATGTGCCGCTCTATACCTGCCTCAATCTGCCGCTTGACGAAGCGCTTGATGCGCTGGGTGGGCCGCGCATCGCACAGCCCCGCCCAGTCCACGCCCCGCGTCCCGAAGTCTGGGTCGAAGCCTGCCCACTGAGCGAACTGCCCGACGGCGCACGCAAGCTGGTCTATGTGGATGGGCAGCAAGTCGCGCTGTTTAACGTGGGTGGTGAGCTGCGCGCCATCAGCAATCGCTGTACCCATGCGCGCGGCCCGCTAAGTCAGGGCAAGGTAGAGCAGACAGAGCACGGATGCGTGGTTCACTGCCCGTGGCACACCGCCACCTTCAGCCTCTCGACCGGTAAACCGGTCGCCGGCGTCGCAACCCTACCCGTCCCCGTCCACGAGGTCGAAGTACGCGATGGCCTCATCTATGTGAGGAATGCCTGACAATGACAACTTCACCCACCCCCTATGATGCGGTCCTGCTGCTGTCCTTTGGCGGCCCAGACGGCCCTGATGACGTCATCCCATTCCTCGAAAACGTGCTCAGAGGCCGTGACGTCCCGCGCGAGCGTCTGCTTGAGGTTGCCGAGCATTATTATCACTTCGGCGGTGTCAGCCCAATTAACAGCCAGAATCGCGCGCTGATTGCCGCCCTAAAAGCTGAATTTGAACGTATCGGCCTCAACCTGCCCATCTACTTTGGCAACCGCAACTGGCATCCGCTGCTGGCCGACACCCTGCGTCAGATGCGCGACGATGGGATCAAGCACGCCTTAGCCTTCTTCACCTCGGCCTACAGCTCTTACAGCGGCTGCCGGCAGTATCGGGAAGACATTGCCCGTGCACAGGCCGAGGTTGGCCAAGGCGCTCCCGAAATCGCCGTGCTGCGCAAGTTTTATAATCATCCGGGCTTCATCGAGCCAAACGCCGAAGCCGTCCGCACCGCGCTTGAACGCCTAACCCCCGACGAGCGCGCCAGCGCACACATCGTCTTCACCGCCCACAGTATCCCTACCGCCATGGCAAACGGCTGTGCCTATCAAGCACAGCTGGCCGAAACCTGCCGCCTTGTGGCCGATCGGCTCGGCGCTGATTATCCTTATGCCTTGGTCTACCAAAGTCGCAGCGGCGCGCCGCATATCCCATGGCTAGAACCCGACATCAACGATCACTTGCGCCATCTATATGCACAGGGGGTCAAAACAGTGGTGGTCTCTCCCATCGGGTTTATCAGCGACCATATGGAGGTTTTATTTGACCTTGATACTGAAGCGGTAGACACTGCCGCACAGCTTGGCGTAAGATTAGAACGCGCCGCAACTGTCAACACCCATCCCATCTTTGTGCAGATGATCGCCGACCTTGTGCAAGAGCGCCTAACCAACCGGCCAGACAAACCCGCCCTTGGCACGCGCGGCGCAAGCCACGACATCTGCCCCGCCCAATGCTGCCTGCCCGGTCACGGGCGACCGCTGCCAGCGGCAGCAGCGCAGCAACCGCAGTGACCTATCGCCTTGTGAGGTCTAACCTGCCATGCACGATGCCCCAACCCTGCTGCTCATTGGCCTTGATCATCACACCACGCCGGTTGCCGTGCGTGAACGCGCCCATCTGTCTGGACAGTCCCAGCACAGCCTGCTGCGCCGCCTCATCGATCATCCCGACATCAGCGAGGCCTTCGTGCTGTCCACCTGTAACCGCGTTGAGGTGCTGATGGCTGTGACAGACCCCAAAGCCGCGTCACACCACCTGCTGCACAGCCTCTCCGACCTGTCTGGCATCCAACCGCAAACCCTAAGTAGGCACATGTATGTCCACTGCCAGTACAACGCCGCCCTGCATGTGATGCGCGTTGCTGCCGGCCTAGAATCGCTGATGCTGGGAGAGACGCAAATCCTCGGTCAGCTGGCCAGTGCATTACGCAGCGCCCAACAGGTTAGCACAATCGGTTCGCTGCTCAACCAGACCATACAAGCCGCTTTGCACATCGGCAAGCGCGCCCGTGCCGAGACCGACATCGCGCATGGAGCGCGTTCGGTAGCATCGGCGGCAGCACGCTTGGCCCTGCGGGTCACATCTCACCATCACTGCCCGACCATATTGGTTATCGGCGCAGGAGAGATGGGGCAAGCTGCCGCACGGTCGCTGGTCGGGCGGGGGGCACGTGTTATCCTGACGAACCGCACCGACGCCCGCGCAAACGAGCACGCCGCGCGCATCGGTATCGAAGCCCATCCATGGGATGCGCTGTGGGACGCCCTACCTCACGCTGATGCGGTTCTCGTGGCGGTTGGCGGCACACATCCCTTGCTCACAGCCGAACGGTTGTCCGCACAAACACGCCGACACCCTCTGACACTCATCGACCTATCCGTCCCGCGTATGGTAGAACCCAATGCAGCCGACCTACCGCACATCACGCTGTACGACATCGACACGCTGCATCACGCCATCGACTCGGCCAATGCCGCCCGCCACCTAGGCGCACAGCGTGCCGGCAGCTTATGCGTCAGCGCCGCAGACAGCTTGATGTATCGCCTCAATGAGCGGCGGGCCATCCCAATCATCAAGGCCCTCTA
>DAOUCZ010000090.1:0-7263 GCA_034431675.1 Anaerolineae bacterium
GATTGCCCTGCCATCCACCTCCCCCCCAAAAAAACGCCCCCTTTTCTGGTTTGAAGGGGGCGTTTTGGGTGGGGCTGTCGGCTACTTTTTGGTCACATGGTGGCGCTGAAGGCTGCGCACCTTGAGGGGTTTGCCGCGCAGCGCCTTGATGCCCTGCACACTGGCGGCCGCCGCGCTCATGGTGGTGATAATGGGGATGTCCAGCGACACCGCCGCCGCGCGGATGAGCGCGCCTTCTTCGTGGGCTTTGCCGCCGCGTGGGGTGTTAATCAGCAGGTGGATTTTGCCCTCGTGCATCAGGTCAACCACGTGCGGCGACCCTTCGCCCAGCTTGTTGACCTGCTCGACCGGCAGGCCGACGTTGCGCAGATAGGCCGCTGTGCCGGCAGTGGCCATCAGCGCAAAGCCCATGCTGTGCAGGTCGCGGGCGATGCGGGCGGCTTGACCTTTGTCGAAATCGTTGACCGAAATCATCACCGTGCCGCGGGTGGGCAGCGGGGTATTGGTGGCCATCTGGGCCTTTACAAAGGCATGGCCAAAGTTGCTGGCGTGGCCCATCACCTCGCCGGTTGAGCGCATTTCTGGCCCAAGGCGCGCGTCTACGCCGGGGAACTTTTGGAACGGCAGCACCGCCTCTTTGACAAAGAAGCCATCGACGTGCGGTTCTTGCAAAAAGCCGAGGTCTTCCAGCGTTTTGCCGGCGGCGATTTGCGCGGCATAGCGGGCCAGCGGGTGGCCGGTGGCCTTGCTGACAAACGGGACGGTGCGGCTGGCGCGCGGGTTGACCTCCAGCACATAGACCACATCGTCTTTGATGGCAAACTGGATGTTGAACAGGCCTTTGACGCCCAGCGCAAGGCCGATGCGGTGGGTGTCCTCGCGGATAATCTCGAGGTGATATTGGCTGATTTTGTAGGGGGGCAGCACGCAGGCGCTGTCGCCGCTGTGCACGCCGGCCTCTTCGATGTGCTGCATGATGCCGCCGATGGTGACGCGCGTACCGTCGCACAGCGCGTCCACGTCCACCTCATAGGCGTCATCAAGGAACTGGTCAATCAGCACCGGGTGCTCGCCCCATGTGATGTGGTTTTGTATCCACTGCGTCAGCGAGTCATCATCGAATACGATGCCCATGCCGCGCCCGCCCAGCACATAGCTGGGGCGCACCAGCACCGGATAGCCGATGCGGTTGGCCGCCTCGAGGGCTTCGCTCAGGTTCATCGCGGTCGCGCCGGCGGGCTGGGTGATGTCCAGCTCGGCCATCAGCTTGTTGAAGCGCTTGCGGTCTTCGGCAAGGTCGATGGTCTCCACCGACGTGCCCCAGATGGGCGCGCCGGCCTCGGCCAGCTTAGCCGCGATGTTCAGCGGGGTTTGGCCGCCAAACTGCACCAAGATGCCGTCTGGCTGCTCGCGGTCAACGATGTTCAGCACATCCTCGGCGGTCAGCGGCTCAAAATACAGGCGGTCGGCGGTGTCATAATCGGTGCTGACGGTCTCGGGGTTGCAGTTGACCATGATGGTTTCAAAGCCCATCTGCCGCAGCGCAAAGCAGGCGTGCACGCAGCAGTAGTCAAACTCGATGCCCTGCCCGATGCGGTTTGGGCCGCCGCCGAGCACCATCACCTTGGGCTTTTGGACGGGGAAGGCCTCGTCGCCGTCCTCATAGGTCGAATACAGATAGGGGGTTTGGGCCTCGAACTCGGCAGCGCAGGTATCGACGCGGTAGAAATTGGCCGTGACGCCCAGCGCTTTGCGCCGTGCACGCACCGCCAGCTCTGGCGCGCCCACAATCTGCCCGATATAGGCATCGCTGAAGCCCATGCGCTTGAGGCGGCGGAAGTCGTCGGCGGTCAGGCTGTCGAGGGTTGCCCCGCGTGCCACCAGCGCCCGATGCTCATCAAGGCTGTCGACCATCTGCTCGACAAACCACGGGTCAAAGCGCGTTTGGTTGATCACCTCTTCGGCGGGGACGCCCTTCATCAGGGCCGATGCCACCTGAAACAGTCGGCGCGCGGTCGGGACGCGCATCGCATCGACCGGCGCATCATCCAGCCGGCTGCCAAACCCGCTGATGCCGATGTCCAGCGAGCGCACCGCCTTTTGCAGCGCCTCGGGGAAGGTGCGTCCGATGGCCATCACCTCGCCCACCGCCTTCATCTGCGGGCCAAGCACCGCGTCCACGCCTTTGAATTTCTCAAAGTCCCAGCGCGGGATTTTGACAATCACATAATCCAGCGACGGCTCAAAGCTGGCCGGCGTGACACGGGTGATGTCGTTGGGGATTTCGTCTAGGCTGTAGCCCACCGCCACCAGCGCGGCAATCTTGGCAATCGGGAAGCCGGTGGCCTTGCTGGCCAGCGCCGATGAGCGCGACACGCGCGGGTTCATCTCGATGACATAGACGTCGCCATCGTTTGGGCCGACCGCATACTGCACGTTGGCGCCGCCGGTGGCCAGCCCCACCTTGTCGAAAATCATACGCGACATATCGCGCAGGCGCTGAAGCTCTTTGTCAGTGAGGGTTTGGGTGGGGGCAACGGTGATGCTGTCGCCGGTGTGCACGCCCATCGGGTCGAGGTTTTCGATCGAGCACACAATCACAAAGTTGCCTTTGGCGTCGCGCATGACCTCCAGCTCGTATTCCTTCCAGCCCAACAGGCTGAAGTCAATCAGCACCTGATGCACTGGGCTGGCCTTGAGGCCGCGCTCGGCCACGGTGCGCAGCTCGTCCGGCGAATAGGCCACCCCGCCGCCGCTGCCCCCCAGCGTAAACGACGGGCGCACCAGCACCGGATAGCCGATGCGGTCGGCGGCAGCTAGCGCGTGATCCACCGTGCCGACCACCTCGGAGGCCGGCGACTTCAGGCCGATTTCGGTCATGGCGTCTTTGAACAGCTGGCGGTCTTCGGCCAAGCGAATGCTGGTGATCGACGCACCAATCATCTCGACGTTGTGCTTGGCCAGCACCCCGCGGTCATAGAGGGCAAGGGCGAGGTTGAGCGCGGTCTGCCCCCCCACGGTCGGCAGCAGGGCGTCGGGCTTTTCGATTTCGATGATTTGCTCGACGATTTCGGGGGTGAGGGGTTCGATATAGGTCGAGTCGGCAAACTCCGGATCGGTCATGATGGTGGCCGGATTGGAGTTGACGAGGATGATTCGATAGCCTTGCGCGCGCAGGGCCTTGCAGGCTTGCACGCCGCTGTAATCGAACTCGCAGGCTTGGCCGATCACGATCGGGCCAGAGCCGATAACCAGAATGCTCTGAAGGTCGGTGCGTTTTGGCATTGGTGTGGCTCGCGTCCCCGTACAGAAATGACAAACGACCCCCAATTGTCCCACAGATGGGGGTGGGGGTCAAACCTATCGTGTTTGGCAGTTTTCGACAAGTTCGTCTGCCGATTCACACAAAACCGGCGATATTGAGCGGTTGTACCGTTCAATATCGCCGATAAAGGTCAAGAGGTCTGGCTGGCGCGGGGCAGCACCCCGCGCGGGTTATTCGTCGTCGTCCGTGCGGCGCTTAAACGCCGGGCGGGCAGGACGCTCCCCGTCACGGCGGAACGGCGGACGCGAGTCCCCATCACGGCGCGGCGGACGCGAGTCCCCATCGCGACGGAACGGCGGACGGCCTTCGCTGCGGCTGTCGCCGTCACGGCGGAACGGCGGGCGGCCTTCGCTGCGACTGTCGCCGTCACGGCGGAACGGCGGACGCGAGTCCCCATCACGGCGCGGCGGACGGCCTTCGCTGCGACTGTCTCCATCACGGCGAAACGGCGGACGCGAGTCCCCATCACGGCGGAACGGCGGGCGGCCTTCACTGCGGCTGTCACCATCGCGACGGAACGGCGGACGCGAGTCACCATCACGGCGCGGCGGACGGCCTTCGCTGCGACTGTCCCCATCGCGACGGAACGGCGGACGGCCTTCGCTGCGACTGTCGCCGTCACGGCGGAACGGCGGACGCGAGTCCCCATCACGGCGCGGCGGACGGCCTTCACTGCGGCTGTCACCATCGCGACGGAACGGCGGACGCGAGTCCCCGTCACGGCGGAACGGCGGACGCGAGTCCCCATCACGGCGCTGATACGGGCGGCGTGGGCCGCGGTCACCGGTTTCATCGCGCATCAGGGAGCGGGTCGAGCGGCGGTCATCGCGCGGGGCGCGGTCTTGCTCGCTCAGGCGAGAGCGAAAGCCCTCTGGCGCGGCGGGGCTGGCCGGACGGTCACCGGTTTCGTCGATGGCAAGGCGCGAGCGAAAGACCGGCTTGACGGCGCGGCCACGCCCGTCACGCGCGCCGGTATCGGCAGGGCGGCGGGCTGGGCGGCGACGGGCGACGGCGTCGCCATCCATGCCTTCGCCTTCGCTTTGCTCGGTGGTGGACTTAAAAAACTTTTTGGGCTTGCGGTGCAGCAGCGGGGCTTGACGGTTCTTGCGGGCGGCCTCGACCTGCTCGGGGGTGGCGGTGGTAAATTTCATCAGGTCGGCGCGACGCGAACGAGCCTTGAGCGACCGCTTAATCTTGTCGATATAGCTGATTTCGCTGTGGGGGGTGGTCAGCAGGCGCAGGTCTTCGCCGCTCAGTTCCACCCATTCGCCCTTGCGCAGCATCCCGATGCCCAGCTGTCCGATGTGAGTGCGCATCAGGCGCTTGACCGGATGGCCGAGCGCGGCGGCCACGCGGCGAATCTGCCGGTTGCGCCCTTCGGTCATCACGATGCGCAGGGTGGCCTGCCCGCCGCCTGATTCTTGCACACGGATCGAGCACGGCGCGGTCGGGGTTTCTTCGTCGGGCAGCATGATGCCGCGTTCCCACGTCTCCAGCGTCTTTTCATCTGGCTCGCCGTACACCGTCACCTTATAGGTTTTGGTGTGCTCATAGCGCGGGTGGGCCAGCCGATTGGCGAGGTCGCCATCATTGGTCAAAATCACGAGGCCTTCGCTCTCCACGTCGAGCCGCCCGATGGTGAAGAAATGCCCCTCCACTGGGATCATCTCGCGCACGGTGGGGCGGTCATCGCCGGGCTGGCGCTCGGTGGTCGAGAGCACATTGACCGGCTTGTAATACATGATGTAGCGCAGGGCCTGCTTCACTTTCAGGCGCTCGCCATCCACGGTGATGATGTCGGTCTCGGGGTCGGCCTTTTCGCCGATTTGGGCCACCTGCCCGTTGACGCGCACGCGACCGGCGATAATGTACTCTTCGGCGGCACGGCGCGAGCCGAGATTGGCCTGTGCCAACAGCTTTTGGATGCGGTATTTCATGGGGTGTTGTGAACTCCTAGGCACGACGCCTCACGGCGTCATTAAATGGGATTGGGTGGTGGTATCGGGCCTGAATGGGGCTTGAGGCGCAAGTCTTCTCAGATTTTGCGCGCAACCTGAAATTGCAGCGAACTGCCCAGCAGCAGACGGGTTTGGGCGTGCAGCACAGGCATCGCCACGAAGATGAGCGTCAGGACGACCAGCAGCGGAAAACTGGCGAGGGTGAGCAGGCGCTCTTTGAACGTTTGGGGTCGATGGGGCGGGCGCGGTGGGCGCACCCCGACATCTTGAATCCAAAAGACCACACCCAATATGACCACGATGATACTGGAGATAATCAGCAAAAGATAGACCGGATCGGTATAGGCCAGATGGAGCGGCGGGACGAGGCCCGGGTTGAATAAAATCGGCAGCTGAGACCCCAGCGTCAAAATCACCCAGCCCGCGCCGGCCAGCAGGATGTCGTGCATGGCGCGCGTCAGCAGCTTAAAGCTGAGGATGAAGGGGGTTTCGGGGTGTTCCATCATGCGGGCGATGATAAACCCGACCTCTTTGCTGCCCCATGCGTGGCGCAGGGTTTGCTGATAGCGGTTCTTGACCATCTCCCACAGCGTATCGCCGGTGGTGGCGGTGGCCAAAAACGGCAGAAAAATCGACTCGAGGCGCACGCTGCCGTGATTGGCAAAAAAGGCCTTGATGAACATGTGCCATTCGTCGGCAATCACGTCGCCGTCCCAGTAGCCGCTCGAATCGAGCAGGCGGAAGCTGAGCGAATAGGATGACATCGGCAGTGCATACCAAAACGGCGCAGACAGATAGGCCAGCTCGAAAGCGGTGGCATAGGCGTTGACCAAGCGCATCGGCGGGTTGATGTCCCAGATGTTGGCGTGATAGCGGATGGGGGCTTGCCAAAAGCAGGTATGCCGGTCGGGGGCGACGGCAAAGGCATAGGTCAGGGCATGAAAGTACAGCGGATGCCACAAGGTATCGGCATCCATCGAGGTCACCACCAGATGGTTGATGTCCCAGCCCAGCTCGTCAATCAGCCAGCGGCGGGCATAGCGCGCGGCCCATGCCTCGTTGGATGACTTGCAGCGCAGCTCGCCGGGCAGGCCGGTGGGGTGAACGCTGTAGCTCATGGCCAAAAATTTGTCCTGATAGTCCGCAATCAGGCGCTTGGCCTTGCGCGCGGCCTCTGGCTCTGCCGCCTCCATGGCCAGCACAATGGCAAGGCGCTTATCGGCCTCCACCTGCGCGGCGAGGTTGTCCAGTGTCTTGCGCAGGATGGATTCTGGCTCTTTGTAGTTGGGGATGATGACCACATGACGCACCACCTCCCACGGCAGCAGGTCGGTGCGGGTGCGGGCGGTCTCTTGATAGCGCGCGTACCAGTCAGTGCGCTCCCAGCGCCGGATCATGCGCAGGCCGTGCAGATTGCTCAGGCCGGCCAGCGTAAAGCGCACCGCGCTGTAGCCATAAATCAGTGCGGCAAGGGTGAGCACAAAGCGCGGGAAGGCCAGCGCCGAGGCGATGCAAAACAGCAGGGCCAACCACGCAAGGCAGCCGGGGATGCCGTCTAGGGCGCGTTCGGGGATCGGGGCTTCGGGAGCGCCACTCCACAGAGAGCGGCCTACGCCAATCTGCGGGTTATTGCGGCGTTCTCCGGTCGTTTGATAAGGCACGGGTTTCGACTTTTTCCGGTGGGGTGCGCTGTCTATGGCCTATCATGAACCAACCCCCTCGGCGCAGGCTTCGGGGGTTGGCAGGGTGACCGAGTAAGTCAGAGAATGGTGGTGGTTAGACCTTGCTGACGTTGCGAGCTTCGGGGCCCTTCTGGCCTTGCTCGAGGGTGAAGCTGACGCGATCGCCTTCGTTCAGGCTGCGGTAGCCGGTGGCAGAAATCGCCGAGTAGTGGACGAAAACGTCCGAGTCACGCCCATCTACCTTGATGAAGCCATATCCCTTAGTGTTGTTGAACCATTTCACAACACCCTGCATTTG